>NZ_JBIAVW010000009.1:98825-379156 GCF_042894785.1 Streptomyces sp. NPDC001502 | reverse complement strand
CCCGCGGCGTGTCGCGGGGGGGGCCCCCCCCCCCGCGGCCGCCCGGCCCCCCCCCCCCCCCCCCCCGGGGGGGGGGGGGCCGGGGGGGCCCCGGCCCCCCCACGGCCCTTCTCGTGTACACGGCCTCGCGCAGCTGCGCGAAGCCCTGCCAGCCCTGCAAGGGCCACAAGCCCTGCGAGGGCTACTTGCCCTGCTTGAACTCCAGCGCCGCCGCCAGCGCACCGAGCTGCTCGAAGGAGGCCGTGCCGGTCACCACCGTGACGTGGCCCTGCTCCTGCCGCACGAGGGCGTCGTACTTCTCGCCGTCCCAGCGCTCCCAGGTCAGGTCACCGACCTGCTGCGTCTGCCCGGTGGCCGTCGCGTGCTGGGTGACCTTGGCGAGGTACTTCGCCGAGGTGTCCGTGGACTGTTCCACCGCCGCGTACTGCTGCTCCGGGTCGAGGAAGCCCAGGTGCCAGGCATTGGCGTTCTTGCGCTCGTACGTCACCGAGGTCGCCCGCCACTGCTCCTGGAGCCCCACGGGGGCCGCCACCGGATACGGGGCCGCGCGCCGGGCCGTCAGGGTTTCCACCCGGTAGTCGACCGTGCGCGTCGGATCGGCCTTCTCGTCATGCGGGACGAAGAGGTAGATCCCGGCGACGACGATGCCGATCACCCCCAGCGACCGGACCATGTCCCAGACCGTCTGCTTGCCTTTCATACCTGCCACGGGACCCATCGTCCCGCATCGCGGGGCGGCGATCACCGCCGGGGTCGCGGTGCGGCGCGCGTCGGCGGACCCTGGAGAGTCCCGGAGAGTCCCGGAAGCTCCTGGAGAGCCCTGGAGGACCGCAAGACGTCCGCTCAGGACAATCGACTGACCGATATGCCGCTCATACGTGACCCGCCCTGCTCAATATGTCGACGTACCGATAGAGTTCCAGCACCCTCACTTCCCGGCCGTCGCCGTACAGAAAGGTGCGCTCCGATGACCGAGCACAACCTGCCGCCCCAGCTCGAAGTCTCTCCGGAGGCCCCCGACCGCAACCTCGCACTCGAACTCGTACGGGTCACCGAGGCCGCCGCCATGGCCGCGGGCCGGTGGGTCGGACGCGGCGACAAGATCGGCGCGGACGGTGCCGCGGTCAACGCGATGCGCACCCTGATCTCCACCGTCTCGATGAACGGCGTCGTCGTCATCGGCGAGGGGGAGAAGGACGAAGCCCCCATGCTCTTCAACGGCGAGCGGGTCGGCGACGGCACCGGCGCCGAGGTCGACATCGCCGTCGACCCGATCGACGGCACCACCCTGAACGCCAAGGGCATGCCGAACGCCATCGCCGTCCTGGCCGCCGCCGACCGCGGCACCATGTTCGACCCGTCCGCGGTGTTCTACATGGAGAAGCTGGTCACCGGCCCCGAGGCCGCCGACTTCGTCGACATCAACGCACCCGTCTCGGTGAACATCCGCCGGGTCGCCAAGGCCAAGAACATGGCCGTCGAGGACGTCACCGTGGTCATCCTGGACCGCCCCCGCCACGAGGGCATCGTCAAGGAGATCCGCGAGACCGGCGCCCGGATCAAGTTCATCTCGGACGGCGACGTCGCGGGCTCGGTCATGGCGGTGCGCGAGGGCACCGGTGTGGACCTGCTCCTCGGCATCGGCGGCACCCCCGAGGGCATCATCTCGGCGTGCGCCATAAAGTGCCTCGGCGGCACGATCCAGGGCAAGCTGTGGCCGAAGGACGACGCCGAGCGCCAGCGCGCGCTGGACGCCGGCCACGACCTGGACCGCGTCCTGTTCACGAACGACCTGGTGTCCGGCGAGAACGTCTTCTTCGTCGCCACCGGCATCACCGACGGCGAGCTGCTGCGCGGTGTCCACTACCGCTCGGAGACGGCGACGACGTCCTCGCTGGTCATGCGCTCGAAGTCGGGCACGATCCGGCGGATCGACTCCACGCACCGCCTGTCGAAGCTGCGTGCGTACAGCGCGATCGACTTCGACCGCGCGCACTAGGCCGTCTCTTCCGGATCTTGCCGGTTGAGCCCGCGCCGTCCGGTGCCGTGCCTCGCAAGGCGGAGGGCCGCCCGTGTACTGGACGTACTCGGGCGCGCCCGACGACGCGGCAAGGTGCGGTGCCAGGCGGCAGGGGGCAGGGGGCACCTCCCAGCCCCCTGGGGCTGGGGGAGGGTCAGGCAAGATCCGGAAGAGACCGCCCAGTCACCGGAGTGAGGAAGCGAGAGGGGCGGTCACCGCGTGCGGCGGGACCGCCCCTCTCGCACATCCACGTCCGGCCGAGCCGCGTCCGGCTCCGGCATCCGTCGTCCGGCGCCCCGGCGGTCGACCACGGGTGACCCACGGACGACCCGCGACCGGCTCAGCCCGCCGCGGCGATCGGCCCGGACCCCGGGGCCTGGCGCAGCTCGGCGGCCCTGCGCCGCATCCGCGCCAGCACCACCCGGCGCTCGGCGGCGGTGAGCCCGCCCCACACCCCGTACGGCTCGGGCTGGAGCAGCGCGTGCTCCCGGCAGGCAACCATCACCGGGCAGCGGGCGCAGACGCGCTTGGCGGCCTCCTCGCGGGAGAGCCGGGCCGCGGTCGGCTCCTTGGACGGCGCGAAGAAGAGCCCGGCCTCGTCGCGACGGCACACCGCCTCCGCATGCCATGGGCCGTCCTCCGCCCTCGCCGGCACCCGCGGCTTCGGCACGGCCGCCGCGCGCCCCGGAAAACTCTGGACGGCGGCTACCTGCAAGGACTGATGCGGCGGATGCGGCACGGTCTACTCCTGACGACGTGTACGTGAGCGAGAGACGACGCACCTGTCCCTACCCGCTGTACGCGCCCCTATGCACCGCGCGCCACGGGCCGCCGGGGGTTCGTCCGAAACGAGACCCCGCCGGGCGGGCCCTCACGCCACGGGTGCGGCCCATCCGGGATCCCGCCCGAGGAAGGCCAGCAGGCGCGCCGCGGCGCCCTCGTCCGCGCCGGGCGCGAGGGGGAAGACCGGGCCGTAGGCGAAGCCGCGCAGGGGCTCGGCGAGGGCGTCGGCGGCCGGGCGCAGGGCGGCGGCCAGCGCGTCGGTCAGGCCCGGCGGGCGGCCGGTGGCGACGGCGATGTCCCAGGCGTGCACGGCGGCGTCGAGGGCGGCGGCGCCGACGGCCGTCCCGGCCGGTACGGAGAAGGGCGGCAGCGGCACGGCCACCTCGACGTCACCGGGGGCGACCCCGGCGAAGGCCTCGGCCGCGGCCGCGAGCGCCGGGTCCAGCAGGTCCGCCGGCGTGCCCGCCAGGGCGCCGGAGGGCGCGAAGGGGTCCTCGGCGGGCCCGGGCCCGCCGGTCAGGCGCGCGGCGTAGGCCAGCTGGTCGCCCGCGGCGTGCTGGAGGACCTGGGTGACGTTCCACTGCGCGCAGGGGGTCGGGCGGTCCCAGCCGTCGGCGGGCACCCCCGCGACGGCCTCGCGCAGGGTCGCGTACGCCTGGTCGAGCAGTTCCCACTTGGTTGTCGTCATGGTCCGGACCCTAGGGGGTGTCTTGCCGGGCGGGCCGGATCAGGGAGCGGTGGCCGGTGCCATGGGGCCTCCCCAGGCCCGCCAAAGCCGAGGGGAAGATCGCGAGGCCGAGGAGGGAGTCGACACGGAGCGTCGGCGACCGACGAGAACGCGGCGAGCGTGCGGGCCGGGCTCCGCGAGCCCGGCCCGACCGGCAAGACACCCCCAGGGGCGCCCGGGTGGACCGTCGGCCGGATTTCGTCGGCCCCGCGGTGCGCCGGGCCGTGTGGGCTCAGCCGTCCAGGCGCTTGCGCAGCTTGCGGGCCAGGTCCACCAGGCGGGCGCCGGGCTTGGGCCGCGCCTCGATGTTGCCCAGCAGGGCGAAGCCCCGCACGATCACCACCGGTGCCTGCGGGTCGCTCTCGCCGCGGCCCTCGCCGCGCACCTCGAAGTTGCCGAGGACCCCGCTGCCGTAGCCGCGCAGGGTGACGTTCTCCGGGACCAGGACCTCGACGTTGCCGAGGACACAGGTCACGTTGATCTCGGTGACCTGCTGTTCGAAGACCGCCTCGGTGAGGTCGATGTTGATGTCGCCCATGACCGAGATCGCGCGGGTGTGCGCGCCCGGCCGCCAGCGGCCCTTGCGGGCCGAGCTGCTGCAGACGGCCACTATGGTCTCGGCGGGGCCGCCCGGGGCGGTGGAGGGGGCCGCGTAGGCGGGTGGGGCATGGACGCCGCCGGGCGCGGGCAGATCCCGTACGAGCACTTCCAGCTCTCCGACGGTCTTGACCGCGTAGAGCGTGTCCAGGCGGTCGGAGTGCTCCTCGGCCGTCAGCCGGCCTTCGGCGAGGGCGTCGCCGAGGATCTGCGCGATCCGGTCCCGGTCCGCGTCGGAGGCGCGCAGCCCGGCGGGATCGGGGGCGGGTGCGGGGGCGGCGGGGTGCTTTTCCAGGTCCACGACGCCCAGCATAGCCAGACACGATAGATCGCGATACTGCCGAGTGAGCCTTACCTCACAGACGCGCCCGCGGGGAGAGGTCCTACGCTGGTTAACCGCGCTGCCAATTGGTCGCCAGCGCCTTCTGCCGAGTGAGGAATGACTGCCGTCATGCCAGAGTTTGCGTACACCGACCTGCTGCCCCTGGGCGAGGACACCACCCCGTACCGGCTGGTGACCGCCGAGGGCGTGTCCACCTTCGAGGCGGACGGCCGTACGTTCCTCAAGGTGGAGCCGGAGGCGCTGCGCAAGCTCGCCGAAGAGGCCATCCACGACATCCAGCACTTCCTGCGCCCCGCGCACCTCGCGCAGCTGCGCCGCATCATCGACGACCCCGAGGCCTCCTCGAACGACAAGTTCGTGGCCCTGGACCTGCTGAAGAACGCGAACATCGCGGCGGCCGGCGTCCTGCCGATGTGCCAGGACACGGGCACGGCGATCGTCATGGGCAAGCGGGGCCAGAACGTGCTGACCGAGGGCGGTGACGAGGCGGCCCTGTCCCGCGGCATCTACGACGCGTACACCCGCCTCAACCTGCGCTACTCGCAGATGGCGCCCCTCACCATGTGGGAGGAGAAGAACACCGGCTCGAACCTGCCCGCGCAGATCGAGCTGTACGCGACCGACGGCGGCGCGTACAAGTTCCTCTTCATGGCCAAGGGCGGCGGCTCGGCCAACAAGTCCTTCCTCTACCAGGAGACCAAGGCGGTCCTCAACGAGGCCTCCATGATGAAGTTCCTGGAGGAGAAGATCCGCTCGCTCGGTACGGCGGCCTGCCCGCCCTACCACCTGGCGATCGTGGTGGGCGGCACCTCCGCCGAGCACGCGCTGAAGACCGCCAAGTACGCCTCGGCGCACTACCTGGACGAGCTGCCCCGCGAGGGCTCCCCGCTGGGCCACGGCTTCCGCGACGAGGCCCTGGAGCAGCAGGTCTTCGAGCTGACCCAGAAGATCGGCATCGGCGCGCAGTTCGGCGGCAAGTACTTCTGCCACGACGTCCGCGTCGTGCGCCTCCCCCGGCACGGCGCGTCCCTGCCGGTCGCCATCGCCGTGTCCTGCTCGGCGGACCGCCAGGCCACCGCGAAGATCACCGCCGAGGGTGTCTTCCTGGAGCAGCTGGAGACGGACCCGGCGCGCTTCCTGCCGGACACCACGGACGAGCACCTGAACGACTCGGCGGACGTCGTCAAGATCGACCTGAACCAGCCGATGGACGACATCCTGGCGACCCTGACCAAGCACCCGGTGAAGACCCGCCTCTCCCTCACCGGCCCGCTGGTCGTGGCGCGCGACATCGCGCACGCCAAGATCAAGGAGCTGCTGGACTCGGGCGCGGAGATGCCGCAGTACCTGAAGGACCACCCGGTCTACTACGCGGGTCCCGCGAAGACCCCCGAGGGCTACGCGTCGGGCTCCTTCGGCCCGACCACGGCCGGCCGCATGGACTCCTACGTCGAGCAGTTCCAGGCGGCGGGCGGCTCCAAGGTCATGCTGGCCAAGGGCAACCGCTCCCAGCAGGTGACGGACGCGTGCGGTGCGCACGGCGGCTTCTACCTGGGCTCGATCGGCGGCCCGGCGGCGCGCCTCGCCCAGGACTGCATCAAGAAGGTCGAGGTCCTGGAGTACGAGGAGCTCGGCATGGAGGCGGTCTGGAAGATCGAGGTCGAGGACTTCCCGGCCTTCATCGTGGTCGACGACAAGGGCAACGACTTCTTCCAGAACCCGGCCCCGGAGCCGACGTTCACCCACATCCCGGTCCGCGGCCCGGGTCTCGGCTGACCCCTGCAGCAACACCTGTTGAGAGCCCCTGGCACCCGCCGGGGGCTCTCTGCCTGATCAGCGGTCTCGCGCCCGGCCGGATGCGGCCGTGCTCAGTCCAGGGACGCCAGCGCACCCGCTACGAGGGAACGCGCCGCAGGGCCCCGCGAGGCGCCCTGCGAGAGCCGATCGAAGGCCTGGGCGTACAGCTCGACCTGACTCGGCTGAGTGAGCGTGGAAGCGGCATCCAACGTGTCCGCGTGCACCCTGGCATCGTCGAAGATCGTGAAGGTTGGCATGGGCCATACGGTCCGTTGCGCCGAGAACGGGATGATGCCCACCGCGACGTTCTGGAGCTCCATCACCCCGAGCAGGTGGCCAAGCTGTGCCGCCATGGCCTCCGAACTGCACATCCGGTACCGCAGTACGGCTTCCTCCAACACGAAGGAGAACCGCCGCGCGCCATGGTTCAGCACTGCGTTTCGTCGCATGCGGGCCGCCACGGCGTCACTCACGTCGTCCGGGGTTCCCCGGAAGTCTGCGATGGATGACAGCAGGGCCGTGGCGTATGCAGGCGTCTGGAGGAAGCCTGGGATGACGTCGGAGACGTAGACCCGGAACAACTTGCTCTCCTGATACAGCTCCCCCGTGGACTCTTGCAGGCGGCGGAGACCACTCCGCTGAAGTCGTCTCCACTGAACGTGCGCATCGGCTGATTGCCTGTTCGCCGCGACCAGGTCAGCTACCTGGTCTTCAGCGCGGCAGGCTCGGCACCACGATCTGATGTCTGTGTCCGAGGGTGGTGTCTTGGCGTTCTCGATCCGGGACGACTTCGACTCCGACCAACCGCACCTGACGGCCAGCTCCCGCCCACTGATCCCCGCGTCCCTTCGGATCTCGCGTAGACGGCCGGCGAGGTCTTCGCGGGCTTTCTGCACGCTCGAAGAGGGGTGTGGAGGCATGGAGCCGGCTTTCGTCAGATCTCGTACAGGTGATGCGGAATCGCTCGCTCCCAGACCGCTTCGAAGGCAGCGGAGCACAGCTTCGCGGTCTCCGGGTCAGACGTGATCTCGTCCTCGACCACCATTCCGTCGCCGGAGAAGTGGTGCACACGCAGAAGAGCACCGTCGAACAGCCAGAAGTCATTTCCCGGCAAGGCGATGCTCGTAGCTCTGCGGCGTGGCAGCCACCGGACCGCCTCGCCCGCCGTGACGTTGGCGTGGGTGACGTAGTGCTCCCAGCGGATGTATTCCGAGACAGGCTCGGAGACCACCCGAGCTCGGCGCACAGATACGCCACGGGCCACAGTGTCCGTAATCAACTGATCGTAGGAATGCCACCAGGACTCGCGGTCCTGCCAGTTGATCCGCTCGCCGCGCTTCCACGCCTCGAACCGATCCGTCGGGGCGTAGGAGTCGCGGAGCTCCAGATGGACAGCGGACCGCTCACACTGGCCAAGCAGCTCAGCGAAGCTGGGCACGCTCGACGGCATCGCACGCCTCCCTGATCATCGGGATCATCCGGGCCGGAATCCTCACGATGGCTTCACTGTCGGGGACCGGTCCGTTCGCGGGGCTGCTCGCCTCGCAGTCCGCCTGAGTTTCGGCGCTCGGCTTCCATCCCTGCAACAGGATCTCCTGAGCGTCCGCGTCCGCCCACACGGTGGGGCAGTGGTCCCGGTCCGTGTTCGGGTCGATGCCGACGAACTGTACGGCCATGGCTGGCTCCCTGGTCTAGGTGCTTGCTCGGGCTTGCATGAGCTTCTCCGAGCAGCCGATATGACGTCAATACCGCTACAAGCAACGCGAATTGGCGTGCAAGGTCATGCAAGTTTGTGGAGTCTCATTCCAGCGGCTCCCTAGGTTCGTTCCATCGACTTCGGGAGCGATCGGGAGGACGCCATGGCGGGCACCGGGCAGACGGCGGAACAGGCGTGGGAGTACGCGACCTACACGAAGAAGCGTGAGACGTGCCCCGCACGCAAGAAGCCCATCCGGCCCGATCGGCCTGCCCGGTCGGCCGCGTGCCCGCGGCGCTGACAGTCGCCCGAGGAGCACGCGCCTGACGGCGCACAGTCCAGCACAGACCCCGCTCCTCACCGGGCGGGTCGCACGTTCATCAAACCGATTGCCAAGGAGGAACCAATGAACGGAAAGCACGGCGGCGGTACGGGCAGCGGCCAGGGCGGCAGTCAGCAGGACGACGGCAGCAGCGGGCGCGGACACGGAGGCGGCGGCACCGACACCGGTAGCGGCGGAAACTCCTCCGACGGCTCCGGCCCCGCGAAGAAGTAGGTCAGATGACCGCGCGCACAGAAGAGGCGGGCCCCCAGGGGCTCGCCTCCGCGCTCGTCCAGTCGGGCGCTCTGCACTCCGATTGGCTGCCGACGTACAAGGCAGTGCCCCGAGACCTGTTCGTGCCTGACCGCATGTGGCCGGGCATCCCTGACGGCACCCGGCAGAACCCTTTGGTGGACCGCACCACCGACCCCCGTGCCTGGTTCCGCGCGGTGTTCTCCGACATCCCTCTCACGACGCAGTGGGATGACGGCAACCACGCGGGGGACGGCCTCGGCACGACCCCGAGCAGTTCCAGTTCCCAACCACGCATGGTGTTCTCGATGCTGGCCGATCTCGACGTCAGGGATGGGCATCGGGTCCTTGAGATCGGTACGGGTACGGGCTGGAACGCAGGCCTCCTCTCGCACCGGCTCGGGCCCGGGAACGTGGTCTCCGTCGAGTTCGACCCCGGGGTGGCCAAGGGCGCGGTCGGGAACCTCCGGGGCGCCGGCCTGTCCCCTCTGGTGATCGTGGGGGACGGCCGGCTGGGCTTCGCGGGAGGTGCGCCGTACGACCGCGTCATCGCGACGTGCTCGATCGGTGAGGTCCCCCCTGCGTGGATCGAGCAGACCGTGCCCGGCGGAACGATCGTCGCCCCCTGGGGGACGGAGTACGGCGGCGAGGCGATTGTCCGGCTCACCGCGAACGGCGACGGCACGGCCGGCGGCCACTTCACCCGTTCCAGTGCCTTCATGCGGCTTCGGCAGCAGCGCCGGAACCGGCCCCCGCATGGCGAGTACCTCAAGGGGCGGGAATGGCCCGCGGATGGCGACCGGAGCACGACGGTGCTGCCTCCCGCCGAGGTCGGCGGGTGGTTGGAACAGTTCGTCATCGGGCTCCGCGTGCCCGGGGCGTTCTGGACGGTGGAGCGCTACGACGACGGCGCGTACACGCTGTGGACCTACAGCACCGACAGGAAGTCGTGGGCCTCGGCCGACCATGTGCCGCAGCGGCAGGAGTACGAGGTCGTCCAGTCCGGCCCCCGCAGGCTGTGGGACGAGACAGAAGCCGCCTACCGCTGGTGGGAGGAAAGGGGGCGACCCGGATTCGATCGCTTCGGCTTGTCCGTTGACGGCGACGGCGGACGGGCGTGGGCGTGGCTCGACTCCCCGAACGACCCCGCCTGAGGGCCTCTCCCCCGTTCGGGGGAGAGGCCCTCAGGCATATCCGCCCATCGGCAGATGGCAGGCCTGCGGGCTCCCGGCGAGGCTGTTCCCGTAGCCGAACGGCTTCACTTTCAACGGGAGTTCACGATGAAGAACCGCAAGCGCGCGCTCGTCCTGGCCGGAACCGCCGCCGCTCTCGTGGCGACGCTGATCGGCGCGGCTCCGGCCCCCGCGGCGCCGGCCGCGCCGAAGCTCGCCTCGGTGCACGGCGGCGGGACGGTGTCCTACCCCTACGTCCCGAAGGAGCACGACATCCGCTTCACCGTCGACGCCGACGCCGCCCCGTGGAGCAGGCCCTTCCCGGCCCCGGGCGGGGAACAGGGCATGCCGGTCGACGCGCGCGGCAAGGTGACCGTCTACCACGCCATGCCCGACGCGGACTTCACGGCCGTCGCCGAGGCGGAGGTGGACTGCATGGTCACCGGCGGCAAAACGGCCACGATCACCGCGGTGGTCACGTCCTCGAACGTCGGCTGGGAGGGCAAGCGGATCGGGATCAGCGTCCAGGACGGGGAGCGCGGCGGGCCCGACCGGGTGGGCTTCTCGTGGGGCATCGCCAACGTCGACGTGAAGGCCGACGGATCGGTGGCCGAGCCCCGCGTGGGCACGTGCATGGCCCCGGCCCCCTTCACCGAGGTCACCAAGGGCGGCTTCAAGGTCAACCCGGCCCCCCTGGCCCCGCGGCCGAAGTCGTAGTCACGGCGTCAGGATCCGACAGGTACCGGGCCTCAACGGGGGTGGCCCGGTGCCCCGCCTTCCGCGCGGCCGCCACCTCGGCGATCGGCAGCCCGTACACCCGGCGCAGCACGGCGACCGGCACCCCGTCGGGACCGCCGGCCGGCAGGTGGACCGTGCCCTCCCGGGCCACGGTGCGCTCGCGGATCCACGGCGGCGGTACGCCCCGGCCGCGGTCGCGCCACCGGACGGCGTACATCTCCTGTTCCGGCATCCGGGCAGCGTGCGGCACCGGGCCGGTCACCGCATCCGGATAACGTCTCTTCCATGAACCGGCAGTCCATGCTCCCCGCCACCGCCCGCACCGTCCGGGTGGTCGCCCACCGCGGGGCCTCCGACGAGTACCCCGAGCACACCCTCGCCGCCTATCGGCAGGCCATCGCCGACGGGGCCGACGCGCTCGAATGCGACGTACGCCTCACCGCCGACCGCAAGCTGGTGTGCGTGCACGACCGGCGGGTGGAGCGGACCTCCGACGGGCGCGGGGTGGTCTCCGAGATGACCTACGCGCAGTTGTCCGCGCTCGACTTCGGCGGCTGGAAGGGCGCGGAGCACCGCGGGGCGCAGGTGCTGCTCTTCGAGGACCTCTTGAAGGAGGCGCTGGCCGCCGACCGGCCCGTCGGGCTGGCCGTGGAGACCAAGCACCCCACCCGCACCGGCGGCCGCCTGGAGGCCGAGCTCGTGCGGGTCCTGAAGGACCACGGACTGGCCGACGGCTCGACGGGCCTGGTCGAGGTGATGAGCTTCTCGCGGGGCGCCCTGATCAGGCTGAACCGGCTCGCGCCCGGCCTGCCGGCCGTCTACCTGATCGAGCGGCGGCTGCGGCCGCTCCGGCCGCCGTTCGCGGGGCATGCCGGGCCGGGCATCGACCTGGTGCGCGAGGACCCGGGGCTGGTGGCCCGGCTGAAGGCGAAGGGGCTGTCGGTGCGGGTGTGGACGGTGGACGAGCCGCAGGATGTGGAGCTGTGCGTGCGGCTCGGTGTGGACACGATCATCACCAACCGGCCCCGGCAGGTGCGGGAGCAGTTGGAGAGCCGCTGACGCGCGGCCGGGCGGCGGGTCCGGTCAGTCCCGCTGCGCCGCGGTGCGCGAGGACCTCGACGAGGAGCCTGCGCGCACGGCGCCCACGCCGGCAGGTGCACCGCTTTGGCGGGGAGGAAGGCCCCGGCCGGGAGGGCCAGGAGCAGGGCCGCGGCCGGGAGGGCCAGGAGGAAGGCCCCGGCCGGGAGGGCCAGGAGGAGGGCCGCGGCTGCTACGAGGATCGGACTCACCCTTACGTGGAAACGGTCGGAACGGTGGGAACGAGGCATCGGGCCGGCGACCACCGGAGGCCGGGGGGCCACGGTCACCCTGCCACGACACCCGCTCCGAACAGCGGACATGTGTTCGCCGAACACAAGAACGTCCCGCGGGGGATCAGGCGCGACATCGGGTCTGGCACCCGACCCGGCGTGGAAACACCCGGCCGGGGTGCGCCGGCCGGGCGTGGGGGGTCTGCGGGTGCGGGGCGGTTACACGAAGCGCTGGCCGGCGGACCCGTTGCAGGTCTGCAGGCGCAGCGGCTCGTGGGCGGCGGCCACCGTCAGGCACATGCCCGGGGCGGCGGCGGGGCGGAAGGTGGCGCCGTCGCGGACGAACTGCTGGTTCGCGCCGCCGTGGCAGTTCCAGATGATCAGGCCGGTGCCGGAGCCGTAGTTGGCGCCGGGGGCGTCGAGGCAGCGGTCCTGGGTCAGTTCGATGTGGACGGACCTGCGGACGCCGTCGTACCACCAGCCCTGGTTGCGGCCGCCGTGGCAGTCCCATCCGACGATCTTGGTCTCATTCGCGCTGGAGCCGCCGAAGGAGTCGAGGCAGTTGCCGGTCGCCTCGTTCTTGAGGGCCTTGAACTTGTCGTCCCAGGCTCCGGCCTGCAGGACGGGCGTCCCGGTGCTCGCGGGGTCGGCGCAGGAGGCCTCGCGCAGGCCCGAGTTGTAGAGCTGGGTCAGGCACGACGCGAAGGCGCCGTGGCCGCGGTAGTTGGGGTGGAAGGACTGGCGGGCGGTGTTCTCGTCCCACGGGAAGTGGTCTCCGAGGTCCAGGTAGAGGCCGCGCGCCCAGGTGTCCTCCATGCAGACCTCGTGGCCGTGGAAGAGCCGCGAGTTGTCGAGGTAGACCGCGCCGGAGGCGAGGGCCGCCGCGCGCATCCCCTTCTCGAAGGCGGGCACCGCGTAGTTGCGGCCCCAGGCGGCGTCGGAGTCGTAGCCGGCGCAGCCGCCGGGCAGCTTGCCGGGGAAGTTCGGGTTGTCGTAGAAGTCGGGCCCGATGGGGCTGGGGTAGCCCATCACGACGAGCTTGTAGTCGGAGTCGGCGTAGCCGGCGTCGCGCATGACGGTCTTGAGGTCCGCGACCGTGGCTTCCACCTTGGGCTTGAGGCCGTCGACGCGCGCCTGCCAGCCGGGCCCGTACTTGGGCTCGCAGGTGCCCTGGCTGAGCACCCAGCGGGTCACGCAGTCGGTCATGACCGGGCCGAACTGGAGGTCGTCGTTGGCCCCGGCGACCAGCAGGACCATCTTGATCTTCGTGTTGCGCGCCTTGACGGCCAGGTTGTCGCTCTGCACCAGCTCGTCGGCGTACTGCTTGCCGCCGCCGATCCTGATGTTGCCGGTGTAGCCGCCGGAGCAGGCGACGTTGAAGGTCAGGTCGGCCGGTATGCCGGTGCGGTGGATCGCCGAGTCCGGCGAGCGGTGGCACTGGTTGTTCGGCGTGTTGGTCGCGGGGTCGTAGTTGCCGACGCCTTCGCCCGAAATCTCGCTGTCACCCAGCGAGATCAGGCCGGTTTTGCGCTCGTTCAGCGGACGTACGGCAGGATCGCCATAGATCTTGGTGGCCTCCGCGGCCCGGATGGCCTCCAGCTCGGGCGACAGCGGCACGGCGGCGGCCCCGGAGGCGGGCGCCGCCTGGGCCATGGGGGTGATGGCGGTGACACCCCCGAGGGCGGCCGCGATCGCCGCGACGGCGGCGAAGGTAGATCTGAGCATGGGTCTCGTACGGGCACGTGCCATGGAACGCCTCCCCGGAAGTGGGTGTTACCCCCGGTATTTACTGGCCGGTAGGTGAGTTGGGAACACTTCGAACAAGACAATTGCTCAACTTTTTGAGGAGGCCACAGAAATGACGGATGACCAGCAGGCCGATGCGTTCCGGACCGAGCACGACTCCATGGGCGACGTACGGGTGCCCCGGCACGCCAAATGGCGTGCCCAGACCCAGCGCGCGGTCGAGAACTTCCCCATCTCCGGGCAGCGGTTGGAGCGCGCCCACATCGAGGCGCTCGCC
Organism: Streptomyces sp. NPDC001502; assembly: GCF_042894785.1. Lineage (NCBI taxonomy): Bacteria > Bacillati > Actinomycetota > Actinomycetes > Kitasatosporales > Streptomycetaceae > Streptomyces > Streptomyces sp. NPDC001502. The sequence goes on along the minus strand of NZ_JBIAVW010000009.1, from coordinate 365,376 downwards.
CGGATCAAGGCCGCCGCCGCCGTGGTGAACGCGAAGCTCGGCGTGGTGGACCAGGACGTCGCCGACGCGATCCGCTCCGCCGCGGCCGAGGTCGCGGACGGCCGCTGGGACGACCACTTCCCCGTGGACGTCTTCCAGACCGGCTCCGGAACCTCGTCCAACATGAACACCAACGAGGTGATCGCCACCCTCGCCACCGAGCGCCTGGGCCGCGAGGTCCACCCCAACGACCACGTCAACGCCTCGCAGAGCTCCAACGACGTGTTCCCGTCGTCCATCCACATCGCCGCCACCGCCGCCGTCACCGGCGAGCTGATCCCGGCACTGGAACACCTGGCGGCCGCGCTGGAGCGCAAGGCCGCCGAGTTCGCGCAGGTCGTCAAGGCCGGGCGGACCCACCTGATGGACGCCACCCCGGTCACTCTCGGCCAGGAGTTCGGCGGGTACGCCGTCCAGATCCGCTACGGCGTCGAGCGGCTGCGGGCGGCCCTGCCGCGGCTGGCCGAGCTGCCGCTGGGCGGCACCGCGGTGGGCACCGGGATCAACACCCCGCCCGGGTTCTCCGCCGCGGTGATCGCCGAGGTCGCCGCCACGACCGGGCTGCCGCTGACCGAGGCCCGCGACCACTTCGAAGCCCAGGGGGCCCGCGACGCCCTCGTGGAGACCTCCGGAATGCTCCGCACGGTCGCCGTCTCCCTCACCAAAATCTCCAACGACCTCCGCTGGATGGCTTCCGGGCCGCGCACCGGTTTGGCCGAAATCAATCTCCCGGATCTCCAGCCGGGCTCCTCGATCATGCCCGGGAAGGTCAATCCGGTGGTCCCGGAGGCCGTCCTGATGGTCGCCGCACAGGTCATGGGGAACGACGCGGCTGTCGCCGTGGCGGGCGCGGCCGGCAATTTCGAACTCAATGTGATGCTCCCGGTGATGGCCAGGAACCTCCTCGAATCGATCCGGCTGCTCGGCAGCGTGAGCCGCCTGCTGGCCGACCGCACGATCGACGGAATCACCGCCAACGCGGCCCGGGCCAGGGAATACGCCGAGTCCTCGCCCTCCGTGGTCACCCCGCTCAACCGCTACATCGGCTACGAGGAGGCCGCCAAGGTCGTCAAGAGGTCCCTCGCCGAGCGCAAGACGATCAGGGAGGTGGTCCTGGAGTCCGGTTACGTGGAGCGCGGCGCCCTCACCCTGGAGCAGCTCGACGAGGCCCTCGACGTGCTGCGCATGACGCATCCCTGACCCGTCCGGCCGCCCCCGCGGGCGGGGGCCGGATCCGGTCGATTCTCATCGCCGAACCCCCCGGTGACCTGCGCCGCAGCGGGCCCGGGGACCCCCGCCCTAAGATCTGCGCATGACAGGTACTTTCAAGCCCGGGAACTCCGCGGCGCGGAGCGCGCCGCGGAGCCCCGCGCAGGGCTCGCGCTGGACACCCGGGGAGCAGATCCTCTGGCGCTACCGCGATCACGCCCCGGGACTGAAGGGCCCGGTCCACATCTGCCGCCCGGTGACCGTGGTCCAGGACACGGACGAGCTGCTGGCGGTGTGGATGGCCCCCGGCACCGAGTGCGTCAAGCCGGTCCTCGCCGACGGCACCTCCGTCCACGAGGAGCCGCTCGCCACCCGCTACACGGCGCCGCGGACGACCGCACGGTCGCGCTGGTTCGGCGGCGGTGTCCTGAAACTGGCCCGGCCCGGGGACTCCTGGTCGGTGTGGCTGTTCTGGGGCCCCGGCTGGCAGTTCAAGAACTGGTACGTGAACCTGGAGGAGCCGCGCTCGCGCTGGGCCGGCGGGGTGGATTCCGTGGACCACTTCCTGGACATCGCCGTCTACCCGGACCGCAGTTGGCAGTGGCTGGACGAGGACGAGTTCGCGCAGGCGCAGCGGTGCGGCCTGATGGACCGTGAGCAGGCCGACCGGGTAAGGGAGGCGGGCCGCGCGGCGGTCGAGGTGATCACGCAATGGGGAGCCCCGTTCTCCGGCGGCTGGGAGGACTGGCGGCCGGATCCGGCCTGGAGGATTCCGGCCCTTCCGGAGGACTGGGACGGCACCCCGGCGCATATGACCTCATGAGACCCTTGATGCGCCCCCAGGGTTCAAACGTAGGATCGTCCTCCACGAGATCACGCGCGCGGGACGGTGCGGTGGATGCACCGTTGTGCAAGTGTCGCTCCGCACGCGGGATTTGACCGGAGGTCGGACGCACGACGAGAGGCGACGAGGGGGCGGGGGTCCGTCAGGGGCACCTCCCGGCCGGAGGTGGGGAGAGAAGTTTGGGGCAGGAACCTCGGGGTGATGGTGCCCGGGCCGCTGAGCGGGTATACCGCGACTGACCGAGTTGAGTGCAGCGCACATCGAGCGCAAACGGACGGAAATCCACGCGTGACGGAGTACCCCACCTCCCAGGAGGGCCCGCAGCCCGTCGCCTCCGGCGGAGGTACGGACGAGGCCGGCCACGGCAAGGCGCCCATCGCCGCCACCGAGGCCGTACGCACGCATGCCGCGAGCGCCGGTGCCGGCCCGTCGACCGAGCCGGACGGTGCGGCTGCCGCTGCGGCCTCCGACGCGCGCGCGGCCCGCTCCGCGGCGGGCGCGGGCGGTTCCGCCGGGCTCCCCCGGCCCCGCCGCAACGCGGCCGCCCCCGGCGAGGTACCGGCCGAGCCCGGCCAGGGCGCGGCCCGTCCCCGGCCCGGTGCGGGCGCCCTCGACGCGTCGATCGGGGCGACCGGGCACGACGGTCCCGCCGAGGCCCCGCGCCCGCGCGGCGGGAGTGACGCCATGGACGATGACGACGACGGCCCCGCGGCCGGCACGTTGACGAGCGGTGAAGGCGGGGCCGGCCGCCACGGAGGCGACGCCGTGCCCGCCGGAGAGGCGACCGTCGCACGCCGCGAGGGGGACCGGCTGCGCTTCGTCGGCGCCGCGACGAGGCGGATCGCCCGCGGCATCGACCTCGACGAGATCGTGCTGGGCCTGTGCCGGGCCACCGTGCCGACCTTCTCGGACGCCATCCTCGTCTACCTGCGCGACCCGCTCCCGGTCGGCGACGAGCGGCCCGTCGGCCCGGTCGTTTTAAGGCTCCGGCGCACCGACCGGCTCCGGCCGATCGACGACCTGACCGACATCAGCAGCACCATCGGCGCGGGGATGGACCTCGCCGGGGCCGCGGGGGCCACCGGCGAGCTCGACTTCAGCCAGTTGCCGCTGGTCGGCCCGCAGGGTGACCTGCCCGCGGCCGAGCTGTGCGAGATCCGGCCCGGCGGCGCGCTCGCCGAAGTGCTGCGCGGCGTACGGCCCGTCTTCGGGTCCTCCGCCGCCGCCAGGGCTGCCCTGCCCGAGCTGCTCGGCGTCGACCACCCGCTGCCGCGCGGCAACCGGGCCGTCCTCGCGCCCCTGCGCGGCCGCCGCCGCGTGATCGGCGCCGCGGTCTTCCTGCGCAGCCCCGAGCGGCCCGCCTTCGAGCAGAACGACCTCCTGGTCGCCGCCCAGCTGGCCACCCACACCGCGCTCGGCATCGACAAGGCGGTGCTGTACGGCCGCGAGGCGTACATCGCCGACGAGTTGCAGCGCACCATGCTGCCCGACAGCCTCCCGCAGCCCACCGGGGTGCGGCTCGCCTCCCGCTACCTGCCCGCCGCCGAGACGGCCCGGGTCGGCGGCGACTGGTACGACGCCATACCGCTGCCCGGCAGCCGCGTCGCGCTCGTCGTCGGCGACGTCATGGGCCACTCCATGACCTCCGCCGCGATCATGGGCCAGCTGCGGACCACCGCGCAGACCCTCGCGCAGCTGGACCTGCCGCCCGCCGAGGTCCTGCACCACCTGGACGAGCAGGCCCAGCGCCTCGGCTCCGACCGCATGGCCACCTGCCTGTACGCCGTCTACGATCCCGTCGCGCACCGGATCACCATCGCCAACGCGGGCCATCCGCCGCCCGTGCTGCTGCACCTGGGCGGCCGCGCCGAGGTGCTCCGCGTGCCCCCCGGCGCCCCCATCGGCGTCGGCGGCGTGGACTTCGAGGCCGTGGAGCTGGACGCGCCCGCCGGGGGCACCCTGCTGCTCTACACCGACGGCCTGGTGGAATCGCGCCTGCGGGACGTGTGGACCGGCATCGAGCAGCTCCGCGAGCGCCTCGCCACCACCGCCCAGCTGACCGGCCTGGACCACCCGCCGCCGCTGGAGGCGCTCTGCGACGACGTCCTGGACATGCTCGGCCCGGGCGACCGGGACGACGACATCGCGCTGCTCGCGGCCCGGTTCGACGGGATCGCGCCCAGTGACGTCGCGTACTGGTTCCTGGACCCGGAGGAGACCGCCCCGGGCCGGGCCCGCCGGTTCGCCCGCCGCGCCCTGACCCGGTGGGGTCTGGAGGAGCTGAGCGACTCGCTCGAACTGCTGGTCAGCGAGGTGGTCACCAATGCCGTGCGGTACGCGGAGCGGCCCGTGACCCTGCGCCTGCTGCGTACGGACGTACTGCGCTGCGAGGTCGGCGACGACTCGCCGCAGCTGCCGCGCCAGCGCCGGGCCCGGGACACCGACGAGGGCGGCCGCGGCCTGTTCCTGGTCAACCGGATGGCCCGCCGCTGGGGCGCGACACGGCTCAGCAGCGGAAAGGTCGTCTGGTTCGAGCTGTCGCTGCCGGCGACGCCCGAGCGGCGCTGATCGCGGGACGGCGGAAAGAGCGGAAGGAACGGCAAGAACGGAAAGACCGCCGCCCCGCAGCCTTGGAAGGCTGCGGGGCGGCGGTCTTTCGTGGTCCGGCAGGGCCTGGCAGGGCCTAGCGCTCGGGCACCAGCGGCGGGTCCGGCGGCTTGGGGCCGTTGGTCTTGGTCGCCGTGGGCGTCGGGGTCGGCGTCGTCGGGGTCGGCGACGTCGGGGTCGTCTTGGTCGCCGTGGGCGTCGGGGTCGGCGTCGGGGACTGCGGCGGGCTGCTGCTGGCCGCCGGGGCGCTGGAGGACGGCGACGCCGACGGCGTCGGCGAGGCGCTGCGGGACGGCGTCTGGACGGCGCCCATCTCCGCATCGCTCAGCTGGAACTTGCCCGCGTTGCCCTTGAGGACGGCGAGCGTGTACGCCTTCCAGATCGAGGCCGGGAAGCTGGAGCCGCCGAGTCGGCCGAGGCCGGCCGTACCGGTGAGGGTGACCTGCTTGGCGGTGGCGGGCTCCTCACCGAAGATCGCGACGACGGTGACCAGCTCCGGGGTGAATCCGGAGAACCAGCCGGAGACGTTGTTCTCGGTGGTACCGGTCTTGCCCGCGGCCTCGTAGGAGCTGCTGCGGATCTTGTTGCCGGAGGCGCCTTCGTCGTTGACGACGCCCGTGAGCACCTTGGTGACGGTGTCGGCGGTCTTGCGGCTGATGGCCTGGGAACCGACGGGCTGGGCCGGCGCGACCTCGCGGTCCTTGTGCTCGGCCTTCTTGATGATGGTCGGCGTGACCTTCTTGCCGTGGTTGTCGAACGTGGCGTAGACGCCCGCCATCTCCACGGTGTTGGCGCTCATGGTGCCGAGCGACATGGCCGGCTTGTCCTCGGGCCAGCCCTCACGGTCCTTCATGCCGAGGGCCAGGGCCGTCTTCTTCACGTTGCGCGGCTCGACGTCCACGATCATCTGCGCGTAGACGGAGTTGACCGAGAAGTTGGTCGCCTCCTGGACCGTCATCATCGGGGTGCCGAAGTTGCGGTCTTCCTGGTTCTGCGGGGCGAACGGGATGTCGCTGCCGACGACCGGGCGCTTGCTGGTGCCGTCGTAGAGCGCGTTCGGCGTGATCGGCTTGCCGTCCTGGGTCTTCGCCCCGTTCTCCAGCGCGGAGGCGAGCACGATCGGCTTGAAGGTCGAGCCGGGCTGGTAGTCCTTGCGCAGGGCGTTGCTCGACCAGTGGTCCTTCAGGCTCGTACCGCCGTACATCGCGACGATCGCGCCGGTCTTCGGGTCCACGGAGGTGGCACCGGCCTGCACGCTCTGGTCCTGGGGCTTGCCCTTGGTGTCCTTGCGGTCGAGCTTGGACTCCAGCTCGTCCTGGACGGCCTTCTCCAGCGCTTCCTGCTTCTTCGGGTCGATGTTCAGCGTGAACGTCCAGCCACCGGCGTCGATCAGCTTCTTCTCGACGCCCTGGGCGTTGAGCTCGGCCTCGGCCGCCTGGACCAGGTAGCCCTTCTGGCCGTCCATGCCCATCGGCGGCTGCGGCGGGATCGGCTCGGCGAACTTGGTCGCCTTGCGCTTGGCCTCGTCCAGCGTGCCGTTCTCGACCATGTTCACGAGGGTGGCCTCGTAGCGGATCGTGATCCGCTTCTTGGTGTCGGCGCTGGCGGTCGACCAGTCGTACTGGCTGGGGGCCTGGACGAGGGTGGCGAGGTACGCGCCCTGCTCCAGCGTCAACTGGCCGACGTCGACGCCGTAGTAGGCCTGGGCGGCCGCCTGGATGCCGTACGCGCCGCGCCCGAAGTAGCTGGTGTTCAGGTAGCCCGCGAGGATCTCGGGCTTCTTCATGCGCTGGTCGACCTTGAGGGAGATCACCAGCTCCTTGAGCTTGCGGCTCGCCGTCTGATCCTGGGTCAAGTAGTAGTTCTTGACGTACTGCTGGGTGATCGTGGAGCCACCGGCCTTGCCGCGCCCGGTGGCCGTGTTCCACAGACCGCGGGCCAGACCCTTGAAGTCCACGCCCTGGTCGTTGCGGAAGGACTTGTTCTCGATCGCAATGAACGCCTCCTGCACGTCCATCGGGATCTTGTCGATCGCCAGGATCTCGCGGTTGACCTTGCCCTTGCTGGCCATGATCGTGCCGTCTGAGTACTTGTAGACGTTGCTCTGCTGGAGCGCCTGGTTGTTGGGGTCCGGCTCGTCCACGTAGAAGTACAGGCCGATCAGCGCGCCCATCACGAGCAGGGTCAGCCCGAGGAACGTGCCCAGGATCTTCTTCCAGGTGAAGAAGCGGCGTATGCCGGTGCGTTTGCCGGTACTTCCGCTTCCCTTGGTGCCCTGCGCGCGTCCGCTCGGCGCACGCCGCGCACCGCGCTGCTGCTGCGCCTTACGCACTTCTGCTCGGCCCATCGCTCCCGCTCCGCTCGATTTCCCCCCCGACGTCAGCTCAGAAAGCTAACACCGCAGGCTGTGACAAAAGTTGGCCAACCATGACTAATTACGGTCATTTCGGACGTGAGAATCAGCACCCGCGTCATGGGAACCGACGCTCACCTAAGCCGAAGGGTTGCCGTAGCGCAAAAAAGTGATATCACTTTGCTAGACGGCTCGACCGGCCGTGAGCTGAGAAACGGGGCAAACCATGACGAACGAAAACGCCACCCCTGACGGAGCAAGGGAGTTCACCGCGCGCAGCATCGGCGGCGGGCCGGCACTGCTGCTGGGTCTGCTGGGTCTGCTGGCGAGCGCGGGCCTGATCGTGGCCGGCTCGGTGGCCATGGCCGTCGCGGCCAAGGCGACCCTCATATCGCTCGGCGTGCTCCTCAGCCTGGTCTCCACGTTCGCGATGTGCGGGCTGAACACGGTGGCGCCGGGCGAGGCCCGGGTCGTCCAGCTGTTCGGCCGCTACAAGGGCACCGTCCGCACCGACGGGCTGCGCTGGGTCAACCCGCTGACCTCCCGCGAGAAGATCTCCACCCGGGTGCGCAACCACGAGACGGCCGTCCTGAAGGTCAACGACGCCTACGGCAACCCGATCGAGCTGGCGGCGGTCGTGGTGTGGCGGGTCGAGGACACGGCCCGGGCCACCTTCGAGGTCGAGGACTTCACGGAGTTCGTCGAGACCCAGGCCGAGGCGGCGGTCCGGCACATCGCCATCGAGTACCCGTACGACGCGCACGAGGAGGGCGGCCTGTCGCTGCGCGGGAACGCCGAGGAGATCACCGAGAAGCTGGCGGTCGAACTGCGCGAGCGCGTGGACGCGGCCGGTGTGCACATCATCGAGTCCCGCTTCACGCACCTCGCGTACGCTCCGGAGATCGCCTCCGCGATGCTCCAGCGCCAGCAGGCGGGCGCGGTCGTGGCGGCGCGCAAGCAGATCGTGGAGGGCGCGGTGGGCATGGTCGAACTGGCACTGACCCGGCTGGCGGAGCAGGACATCGTGGACCTGGACCCGGAGCGCAAGGCGGCCATGGTCTCGAACCTGATGGTCGTCCTGTGCGGCGACCGCGCCGCCCAGCCGGTGGTCAACACGGGAACCCTCTACCAGTGACCCCCGGCGGCGAGGAGAAGCCGGCCGGCCGGCAGGCGCGCAAGCAGGTGCTGCTGCGACTCGACCCGCAGGTGTACGACGCGCTGGCCCGCTGGGCGGGCGAGGAACTGCGCAGCGCCAACGCGCAGATCGAGTTCCTGCTCCGCCGGGCCCTCGCCGAGGCCGGACGCCTCCCCTCGGCCCCCGGCCCCATCCCGCGCCGGGGACGCCCCCCGAAGCCCGCAGAATGACCCGCACGCCCGGTGGGGCCGGATTTCCGGCCCCACCGGGCGTGCGGCGTTCCGGGACCCGGCGCCGCCGACCGGCTCCCGGTCCCCGCCGATCCCCCGCGATCGGCCCTCGTCCGGCCCCCGCCCGCCCTCTATACACTCCGCGTATACACACAGTGTAGAGTCGCGGTCATGTCCATCGGTCACACCCTCCTGGGCCTCCTTGAGGCCGGCCCGCGCCACGGCTACGACCTCAAGCGCACCTTCGACGAGAAGTTCGGCCACGACCGCCCCCTCGCGTACGGGCAGGTCTACTCGACCATGTCCCGCCTCCTGAAGAACGGCCTCGTCGAGGTCGACGGGATAGAGAGCGGCGGCGGCCCCGACCGCAAGCGGTACGCCATCACCGACGCCGGCATCACCGACGTCGACGCCTGGCTCTCGCAGCCCGAGAAGCCCGAGCCGTACCTCCACTCGACCCTCTACACGAAGGTCGTCCTCGCCCTGCTCACCGGCCGCCGCGCCGACGAGCTGCTGGACACCCAGCGCGCCGAGCACCTGCGCCTCATGCGCATCCTCACCCAGCGCAAGCGCAAGGGGGACATCGCCGACCAGCTCGTGTGCGACCACGCCCTCTTCCACCTGGAGGCGGACCTGCGGTGGCTGGAGCTCACCGCGGCCCGCCTCGACCAGCTCGCCCAGGAGGTACGCCGATGACCCCGGCCGGCTCGCTGCTCGCGGCCACGGACCTGCGCAAGGCGTACGGGACCACCAACGCCCTCGACGGCGCCGAGTTCTCCATCCACGCCGGCGAGGTCGTCGCCGTCATGGGCCCCTCCGGCTCGGGCAAGTCGACCCTGCTGCACTGCCTCGCGGGCATCGTCGCGCCCGACTCCGGCTCCATCACCTACGCCGGCCGTGAGCTCACCTCGATGAGCGACGCCGAGCGCAGCGAGCTGCGCCGCACCGAGTTCGGCTTCGTCTTCCAGTTCGGCCAGCTCGTACCGGAGCTGACCTGCGTGGAGAACGTCGCCCTCCCGCTGCGCCTGACCGGCGTCAAGCGCAAGGAGGCCGAACGCACCGCCCTGCGCTGGATGGAACAGCTCCAGGTGGAGGACCTCGGCGCCAAGCGGCCCGGCGAGATATCCGGCGGCCAGGGGCAGCGCGTGGCCGTCGCCCGCGCCCTCGTCACCGGCCCCCGGGTGATCTTCGCCGACGAGCCCACCGGAGCCCTCGACTCCCTCAACGGCGAACTCGTCATGCAGCTGCTCACCGAGGCCGCCCGGTCCGCGAACGCCGCCGTCGTGCTCGTGACGCACGAGACGCGCGTGGCCGCCTACTCCGACCGCGAGATCGTCGTACGCGACGGCAAATCCCGCGACATGGAGCGCGTCGTATGAGCCGGCTCCAGGTCTGGACCCGCGACCTCGGCATGGGCGCCCGCTTCGCCTTCGGCGGCGGCCGCGAAGGATGGATCCGCACCCTCCTCACCGGCGTCGGCGTCGGTCTCGGCGTCGCACTGCTCCTGATCAGCACCGCCATCCCCGGCGCCCTCGCGGCGCGGTACGAGCGCGGCGACGCGCGGTCGACGATGAGCTCCGAGCGGGCCGACGACCCCGGCCCCGACACCCTGCTGATCGCCAGTCTCCGCCAGACGTACCACCGGAAGGACATCGAGGGGCACATGGTGCGGGCCGAGGGCCCGGACGCCCCGCTGCCGCCCGGCCTGAAGCGGATCCCCGGCCCGGGCGAGATGGCCCTCTCCCCGGCGCTCGACGCGTTGCTGAAGTCCTCCGACGGCGCCCTGCTGCGCGAGCGGCTCGACGCGCGGGTCGGTGAGATCGTCGGCGCCCCGGGACTGGTCGACCCCGGCGAGCTGCTCTTCTACCTGGGCAGCGACACCCTCCGGAAGAACGGCCCCGAGGACTACCGCGTCGAGCGCGTCACCGGCTTCGGCTACGACGCGGACCGCGAGGGCCTGGACCCCGTGCTCATGCTGATGGTCGTCCTGACGTTCGTCGCCCTGCTGATGCCGGTCGCCGTGTTCATCGCCACCGCCGTCCGCTTCGGCGGGGACCGGCGCGACCGGCGGCTCGCCGCGCTGCGGCTGGTCGGCGCCGACAGCCGGATGGTGCGCCGGATCGCGGCCGGCGAGGCGCTGGCGGGCTCTCTGGTCGGACTGGTGCTGGGCACCGGCTTCTTCGCCGTCGGCCGCTCCCTGGTCGGCAGCGTCAGCCTCCAGCAGCGCAGCGTCTTCCCCGCCGACCTCGACCCGGCGCCCTGGCTGGCCGTCCTGGTCGCCCTCGCGGTGCCCGCGGCGGCGGTGGCCGTGACCCTGTTCGCGCTGCGCGGTGTGGTCATCGAGCCGCTGGGCGTCGTCCGTACGGCCAAGCCGTCGCGGCGCCGCGTCTGGTGGCGGCTGCTGCTCCCGCTGGTCGGGCTCGGCCTGCTCGTACCCCTGGACGGCCGCGGCAACAACCACGGCAGGTTCAACCAGTGGCAGGTCAGCGCGGGTGTGGTGCTGCTGCTGGTCGGGGTCACCGTGCTGCTGCCCTGGCTGCTGGAACGGTTCGTCGCGAAGGTGTCCGGCGGCCCGGTCTCCTGGCAGTTGGCCGTGCGCCGGCTCCAGGTCAACAGCGGCGCCGCCGCCCGCCTCGTCAACGGCATCGCCGTGGCCGTCGCGGGCGCCATCGCCCTCCAGATGCTCTTCGCGGGCGTCGAGGGCGACTACACGAAGTCGACCGGCCAGGATCCCGGCAGGGCAACCGTCGCGGTCATGGTGAACCGCGATACGCAGACGGACATGGACGGCCTCGCGCAGCGGATCTCCGCCGTGCAGGGCGTCACCCGGGCCGTGCCGCTGACCTCCGCGCAGGCCGCCCACCAGGTGCCCGCGACGGAGGAGACGGTCCAGGTGACCATCGGCACCTGCGACGCGCTCGGTGAGGTGGCGGTGCTCGACTCCTGCAAGGACGGCGACGCCTTCGTACTGACCGGCTCCCCCGCACCGGTCACGCAGGGGCAGGGTCTCTACGGAGCCACGGCGAAGCCCGGCGACGAGCTGTTCGTCGGCAACGTCCGGGGGTCCGGGGCCGGCTCCGGGACGGGCGGCCGGCCCGGACCGGCGAAGTGGACGTTCCCGGCCGACGCCCGCACGGTCCCCAGCCGGGAGGACCCCACCGGCCATCTGCGCAGCGGCCTGCTGGTGACCCCGTCGGCCGCGCCGAAGGAGATCGGCGACTTCCCGGACGCTCGGATCTTCGTCCAGGTCGACGAGTCCGGTCCGGACGCCCTGGACCGGGCGCGCAACGCCGTGTTCAAGGCGGACCCGTTCGTCACGGCGATGACGCTGCGGCACTCCACGGAGGCCGCCGGCTACTCCTCGATCCGCACGGGGCTGTTCTTCGGCGCCACCGCCGTACTGGTCCTGATCGGCGGAAGCCTGCTGGTCTCCCAGCTGGAGCAGTTGCGCGAGCGCCGGCGGCTGCTGTCCTCCCTGGTCGCCTTCGGCACCAAGCGCTCCACGCTGGGCCTGTCGGTGCTGTGGCAGACGGCCGTGCCGATCGTCCTCGGCCTGGTGCTGGCGGCCGGGGTCGGCGTCGGGCTGGGCGCCGTCCTGATGGGCATGGCCGCCCAGCCGATCCGGATCGACTGGGCGTCGGTGCTCGGGATGACGGCGGCCGGCGCGGGTGTGGTGGTCGTGGTGACCCTGCTCAGCCTGCCGCCGCTGCTGCGCCTGATGCGCCCGGACGGCCTGCGCACGGAGTGACCTTCGCGGTGTGACCCCCGGACCCCGTACGCCCGTTCCCGGCGACGCCCCCAAGACACCCCCTAGTCGGTGGGCCAGACCGGGAGCGGGCGTACGGCTTCGCGCAGGGCCGCGGCGATCGCCCTGAACTCCTCCTGCCGGGCGGTCCCGGTGCGCATGGCCAGGGCGATCCGCCGGGAGGGGGCGGGCTCGGTGAAGTACCCGGTGGACAGGTACTCGTTGCGGGCGGTCTCCAGCCGCAGCGCGGAGCGCGGCAACAGCGTCACCCCCAGTCCCCCGGCGACCAGTTGTACGAGGGTGGACAGCCCGGCGGCGGTCGTCGTGACGTCCGCACCGGTCGTCCGGCCCGCTTCCCGGCAGATGTCGAGGGCCTGGTCCCGCAGGCAGTGCCCCTCGTCGAGCAGCAGCAGCTGCAGTCCGCGCAGTTCCTCCAGCGGGATGTCCCGGCGCCCGGCCAGTGCGTGCTCCCGGGGTGCGAGCAGGACGAAGTCCTCGTCGAAGACCGGCAGTTCGGTGACTCCGGGAACCCCGAGCGGCACCGCCAGCAGGAGCAGGTCCAGGCGCCCGCCGCCGAGGCCCTCCAGCAGCGAGGCGGTCTGCTCCTCGTGCACCTGGAGGTCCATGCGCGGGTAGCGCCGGTGGAACAGCCCGAGCACGGTCGGCAGCAGGTACGGCGCCACCGTGGGGATCACCCCGAGCCGCAGGACTCCGGTGAAGGGCGCCCGTACCGCCTCGGCCTCCTCCAGCAGCCCGCCCATGGCGTCGAGGACCACCTGCGCCCGCGCCGCGATCCGCTCGCCCGCCGGGGAGAGCAGCACCTTGCGGGTGGTGCGCTCCAGCAGCTGCACGCCGAGGGCCTCCTCCAGGGCGGAGACGGCTCCGGAGAGGGCGGGCTGGCTCATGCCGATGGCCGCGGCGGCGTCCCGGAAGTGCAGGTGCTCGGCGACCGCCGCGAAGGCGCGCAGCTGCGCGAGCGTCGGTTGCTTCGCTCCCCTACTACTGACAGCCACTGATAGGTACCTCCGATCACCCGGCACAAGAGTAGCTATTTCTGTAATCAATGCAGGTGTGTCAGCATGTGAGATACGTCCAACCCCATCGGAAAACCCCCAAAAGGGTTATTTTCCACTGCATAAGGAGAGCGCGTGCTCACTGTTGGTGACAAGTTCCCCGCCTTCGACCTGACCGCCTGTGTCTCGCTCGAGGCCGGAGCCGAGTTCGCGCAGATCGACCACAAGACCTACGAGGGCAAGTGGAAGGTCATCTTCGCCTGGCCGCTGGACTTCACCTTCGTGTGCCCGACCGAGATCGCCGCCTTCGGCAAGCTGAACGAGGAGTTCGCCGACCGCGACGCGCAGATCCTCGGCTTCTCGCTCGACTCCGAGTACGTGCACCACGCCTGGCGCAAGGACCACGCCGACCTGCGTGACCTGCCCTTCCCGATGATGTCCGACATCAAGCGCGAGCTGTCGGCCGAGCTGGGCATCCTGGGCGAGGACGGCCTCCCGATGCGCGCCGTCTTCATCGTGGACCCGAACAACGAGATCCAGTTCTCGATGGTGACCGCCGGTTCCGTGGGCCGTAACCCCAAGGAGGTCCTGCGGGTCCTCGACGCCCTGCAGACCGACGAGCTGTGCCCGTGCAACTGGAACAAGGGTGACAGCACCATCGACGCCGGCGCGCTGCTGGCCGGTGAGTGACGGATGTCCCTCGACTCCCTGAAGTCGGCCATACCGGACTTCGCCAAGGACCTGAAGCTGAACCTCGGTTCGGTCATCGGCAACAGCGACCTCCCGCAGCAGCAGCTGTGGGGCACCGTCCTGTCCTGCGCGATCGCCGCCCGCTCGGCCATCGTCCTGCGTGAGCTGGAGCCCGAGGCGAAGGCGAACCTCTCGCCGGAGGCGTACACCGCCGCCAAGTCCGCCGCCGCGGTCATGGGGATGAACAACGTCTTCTACCGCACCCGGCACCTGCTGTCCGACCCGGAGTACGGCACGCTGCGCGCGGGCCTGCGGATGAACGTCATCGGCAACCCGGGCGTGGAGAAGGTCGACTTCGAGCTGTGGTCGCTCGCGGTCTCCGCGATCAACGGCTGCGGCCAGTGCCTGGACTCGCACGAGCAGGTCCTGCGCAAGGCGGGCGTCGACCGCGAGACGATCCAGGAGGCCTTCAAGATCGCCTCTGTGATCCAGGCCGTCGCCGTCACCCTCGACGCCGAGGCCGCCCTCGCCGCCGAGTAACGGCACCCCGTACGACGACACAGGGCCCCGCGACCGGAAACGGTCGCGGGGCCCTGTGTCGTCAGCTCGTGCGCAGTGCTGCCATCAGCGCCCGCGCGTCCTCGACCGCCGCGGCCACCAGAGCCTCCCGGTCAGGGTCCGGCAGGGGTTCCGCCCGGGGATCGGCTCCGTCCTGGCTCGTCACGGGGAAGACCACCACCGAGACGGAGAACACCGCGCCGCCGTCACGGACGCGCAGGGCGAGGCCGCCACCGCCACCGGGGCGGGAGACGAGGGCCTCGTCCCCGAGACCGGGCACGGACTCCCACCCGTCGCCGTCGGGCGCATAGAACAGACCGGCGGGAGAGTCGGCCGTGAACTCCGGCGCCGGATCGGTCTTCTTGTGCAACTCGACCGTGGCCATGACGTGCACGCCCCCGCTCACGGCCGGCCTGTCGCCGCTGCGGGAGCACGACGCCCAGTCCAGCGCCGGATGCCGGACACCCGCCTCCGGTGAACCGTCCGCGAGACCACCGAGCAGCCCTTCCAGGGCCGGGGCCTTGAACTGGGCGCACAGGTCGTCCGTGACCCGGTAGCGGATCTCGGGCCCGGTCAGCCGCTCCCCGAAGGCATACAGCCCGCCCGCCCAGAGCGCGGAGGTGGCCACCACCGCCGCCGCGACCCAGCGCCACGGCCACGCCCGTACCCGTACCCGTACGGGCGCGCGCTCCACGACGCCCTCCACGACCTCGGCCGGGGCCGCCGGCCCCCACTCCCCGTCGAGCTCGGGCTCCCCGATCATGTGCGCCCCCCTACTTCTTGAGTGCCGCCATCAGCTCACGCGTGTCCTCGATCATCGCCGCCTGCACCGCGTCGACGTCGGTGGCGGGTCGGCCGTTCGTCTCCGCGAAGGTGCCGGCGCCCGCTTCGACGGTGAACACCACATCGCCGTCCAGCACCTTGAGGACCAGCCAGCTCTCTCCGGTCATCACGTTCATCACGGCACGCTCTCCGAGGTCCGGCACCGCTGCCGTGCGCACGCCGCCCGCGTAGGCGAGGATGCGGAGATCCGGTGCGTCGAACTCCGCCGAGGGATCCGTCTTCTTGTGCAGGCCGACCTGGGCGACCACCTCGAAGTCCGAGGCCACCCCGTCCTTGCCGGCGTTCTCCAGGCGACAGCGTGCCGCGTACACGGCCGGATGGTCGCTCTCGTGGTTCACCGGCTTCTTCGCGTGCATGTCCCCGGTGATCCCGCTCAGCGCCCGGGCCTTGAAGTCCTGGCAGAGGTTCTTCGACGCCCGGTAGGAGATCTCCGGCCCGGCCGTCCGGTCCCCGGACGCGTACAGCCCGCCCGCCCACACCGCCGACGCGACCACGGCACCGCCCAGCGCCCACCGCCACGGCCGCGGGCCCGGGCCCGGAGCGCCCGTCGCCCGCTCGCGCGGAGCGAGCCGGTCCGCCGAACGGGCCGGCTCCACAGCCTCGGTCTGCCACTCCCCGCCGAGCTCCGGATCGGTGATCATGCCTGTCCCCCCAGTGTCCCTTTTTCCTCAGCGATGCCGTCGGCACGCGAATCAGTTCGATCATCGCAGCCCCGATCGCCGGAATATCTTGTTCCGGGGGGAGGGTCAGGGTGTGACGTGCCCCTCGCGCTCAGGGGTCACGCTCAGGGCGGTCGAACCGTGCGGGGCCGGCCCGATCATTCCGGATCCGAGGTGGTGCTGCTCGCGCGAGTACGCCTTCAGGTAGCCCACCACCGTGTTGGTGACGGCCACCAGCGGCACCGCCACGACCGCTCCGCCGATGCCCGCGATCATGCCGCCGGCGGCCACCGAGAGCACCACCGCGAGCGGGTGCACCCGTACGGCCCGGCCGAGGATGAAGGGCTGGAGCACATGGCCCTCGATCTGCTGCACCGCCAGCACCACCAGCAGCACCATCAGGGCGGTGAACACGCCCTGGGTCACGAGCGCCACGACCACCGCGAGGGCTCCCGACACCACGGCGCCGACCAGCGGGATGAAGGCGAACAGGAAGATGAAGACGGCCAGCGGCACCGCCATCGGCACGTCCAGGAAGTAGATGCCGAGGCCGATGAAGATGGCGTCGATGAGGGCGACGATGACCGTGCCGCGCACGTACGCGGTCAGCGTGCGCCAGGCGCGCGGACCGGCGCCGGCGACACCGGCCCGGGCGGCGGACGGGACCAGGCCCAGCGCCCAGTTCCAGATGCGCTTGCCGTCGTAGAGCAGGAAGAGCGTGGAGAACATCGCGAGCAGGATGCCCGTCAGGACCTCGACGAGCACCGTGACGCCCTGCAGTCCGGCGGAGGTGATCTGCTCGGTGTTGGTGCCGATGGTCTCGCTGAGGTTCTTCGCGATGTCGTTGATCTGCTTCTCGGTCACGTGGAACGGACTGTCCAGTGCCCAGAGCTTGAGCTCGTTGATGCCGTCGCGGACCCGGTCGGAGAGGTCGTCGAGGTTCTCCATGACCTGCCAGACCACGAACCAGCCGACGAGCCCGATGACCACGAAGCCGAGGATCGCCGTGACGGCCGTGGCCAGACCACGCGGCAGGCCCAGTCTGCGCAGGCGGACCACGAACGGCTGGAGCATCGCGGTGACGAGCATGGCGGCGGCGAAGGCGAGGACGACCAGACGGACTTCGCTGATCACCTTCATCAGCACCCAGAGCATCCCGGCGAGCAGCAGCAGCCGCCAGCTGGCCTCGGCGGCGACGCGCATCCCCCAGGGGACGACGCTCGCCGGGTCGGGGCGCACGGGCGCGGCCGGGGCGGCGAGGTGGGGCGCGGGGACCACGGGCGGGTAGGCGGGCGGCGCGGGAACGGTCGTCGCGGCGGCGGACGCGGCGGCGGACACCTCGGAGGCCGCGGCCGCCGTTGCCCGCCCGGGCCCGGCGGGGCCCGGCAGGTCGCCCCTGGTCTCGGCTTCCACCTCGGCGCGCCGCTCGTTGAGCCGCGCCTCCATCCGGTTCAGCTTGTTCCCGAGCCGGCCGAGCCAGCCTTCCCTCTTCGCCATGTCGCTTTCCTTCCCCCGCCCCCGGTCTACGGGCTCACCTCGAAAACCGTACACGCGAGGAGCCCCGCACCGTACGACGGTGCGGGGCTCCCCCGGGGTTGTGCGGTGCTGCGGCGCTCGCGGCGGCGCGGGCCGGCTAGTACCAGCCGTTGGCCTGGTGGAAGCTCCAGGCGCCGCAGGGGCTGCCGTAGCGGTCTTCCATGTAGTTCAGACCCCACTTGATCTGCGTGGCGGGGTTGGTGCGCCAGTCCGCGCCGGCCGAGGCCATCTTCGAACCGGGCAGCGCCTGGACCAGACCGTAGGCTCCCGAGGAGGAGTTGACGGCCTTGTAGTTCCAGGTGGATTCCTGGTTGATGATGTTCGAGAAGCACTGGAACTGCCCGGACGGGACCATCTGCTGGGCGATGGCCTTGACCTGAGCGACCGTGTAGGAGCTCTGGGGGGCGAAGTCCCCGGCGTCGCGGGCGGCGGAGCGGCTGGCGACCTGCTCCTTCTCCTCGCGTTCCTTCTTCAGCTTCGCCTCGGCCTCGGCCTTCTCCTTCTCGGCCTCCGCCTTCTTGGACTTGGCGTCCTCGGCGGCCTGGACGCGCGCGGCCTCCTCGGCGGAACGCTTGGCGTCGGCATCGGCGGCGTGGGCGATGGCATCGGCCTGCTGCGTCAGGGACGCGCTCTGGACCTGTGCCTGGTCGCCGACCGGGATGTCGGCAAGGAGAGTCGCGCCGGACGCGGTCGTCTCGAGATCGTTCGTGGGGTCGCCGGTGGCAACGCCTACGACTGCGCCGACGGTGGTGACCGCGGTGGCCGAAGCCACGGCGAACCCCCGGACCGAGATCCGGCTCACACGGTGTCCTTCCAGCAGCGTCCGCAGTGACCGCGCGGGCGCAAAAGTGCCCTCGACTCTGGCCTCCGTGGTTCTACGGTCACTGGAGGCGCGGGCCCGTGGGCAATCCCCTTGCGGGGGCTGCCGCGTGAAACTCCGGGCGGCATACGGCGATCGGCTGTGGAGTTGTGGTGCTGCGCGTACCTCGCGGGAGATACAGGTGTGCCGTATGCGGGGCCTGACGGAAACCAGACTCTGCCGGAACGCGACGCCGCAAGGCAATTCTCCGTTGCGTGTGAAAGGTCACACCTGGCATGTCGCCGTCGATTTGAGAAAAGACCTGTGCAGCACGACGCCGCCCGGCTAGGCTCTGGGGCCTTTGCCGGGCGGCGCCAACTCACCTTCCCGCTATGGGGTTTTTGACCGATCTGACCCTCAGAGATTCTCCAGCATCTCGGTGACCAGTGCGGCGATCGGGGAGCGCTCCGAGCGCGTCAGCGTGATGTGGGCGAAGAGCGGGTGGCCCTTCAACTTCTCGACCACGGCGACCACTCCGTCGTACCGGCCGACCCGCAGGTTGTCCCGCTGGGCGACATCGTGGGTCAGAACGACCCGCGAATTAGCTCCAATTCGGGACAGAACGGTCAGCAGGACATTGCGCTCCAGCGACTGCGCCTCGTCCACGATCACGAAGGCGTCGTGCAGCGAGCGGCCGCGGATGTGCGTGAGCGGCAGGACCTCCAGCATCCCGCGGTTCAGCACCTCCTCGATGACCTCGCGCCCGGCGACCGCCGAGAGGGTGTCGAACACCGCCTGCGCCCAGGGGCTCATCTTCTCGGAGGCGTCCCCGGGCAGATAGCCGAGATCCTGACCGCCCACCGCGTACAGCGGCCGGAAGACCATCACCTTCTGGTGCTGCCTGCGCTCCAGGACCGCTTCCAGCCCCGCGCAGAGCGCCAGCGCCGACTTTCCGGTGCCGGCCCGGCCGCCCATCGAGATGATCCCGATCTCGGGGTCGAGGAGGAGGTCCAGCGCGATGCGCTGCTCGGCGCTGCGGCCGTGCAGCCCGAAGGCCTCGCGGTCGCCGCGTACGAGCTTCACGTTGCCGTCGGCCGTGACCCGGCCGAGGGCCTTGCCGCGCTCGGACTGCAGGACCAGTCCGGTGTGCACGGGCAGTTCCGCGGCTTCCGGCACGTAGAGGCGGTCCTCCGAGTAGAGGAGGTCCACCTGTTCCCCGGAGAGGGCGAGGTCGCTCATGCCCGTCCAGCCGGCGTCGGTGATCGCGAGTTCCGCGCGGTACTCCTCGGCGATCAGCCCCACGGAGGAGGCCTTGATGCGCAGTGGGAGATCCTTCGAGACCACCGTGACGTCGTAGCCCTCGGCCTGGAGGTTGCGGGCAACCGCGAGGATCCGCGAGTCGTTGTCCCCCAGCCTGAAGCCCGCGGGCAGGACGCTCGTGTCGGAGTGGTTGAGCTCGACGCGCAGGGTGCCGCCCAGATCGCCCAGCGGGATGGGGGCGTCCAGGCGACCGTTGCGAACCCGGAAGTCGTCGAGCAGGCGCAGGGCCTGGCGCGCGAAGTAGCCGAGTTCGGGATGGTGCCTCTTTGCCTCCAGCTCGGTGATCACCACGATCGGGAGCACGACCTCGTGCTCGTCGAAGCGCGAGATCGCATTGGGGTCTGCCAGCAGGACGCTGGTGTCGAGGACGTAGGTCCGCCTGTCTTGCAGGCGGCTCTTTGTGCTGGTCACCACGGAAGGACGTACCCCCTCGGAAGAGGTCGGGCCATGAAGACCGGACCGGTCATCGGCACCCATGCCAGGGCCGATTTCCGGCCCTCCCACTCCGTCCGTGCGAACCGCACGTGCGTCCTGGTGCAAAGGGCCTCCCGGGCGGACGACCCCATGCCGTCCGCTGAGACTCGACACCCGTGGATCGGGCATCGACCTGAAAGGGATATTCCCCGAACAGGCCAGGCCATGCCATGGCATATGACGGACGCTCGGTGAATCCCTGGTGAAGGCTTCGAGGGGAGGGGGCGTCGGGGCGCAGGAGGCAGCACGTCCCCTGCGGTGACTCAGGTGCCGTAGCGCCGGTGACGGGCCGCGTAATCGCGCAGGGCCCGCAGGAAGTCGACCTTGCGGAAGGCCGGCCAGAAGACCTCGCAGAAGTAGTACTCGCTGTGGGCGCTCTGCCACAGCATGAATCCGGACAGCCGCTGCTCGCCGCTGGTGCGGATGACGAGGTCCGGGTCCGGCTGGCCGCGCGTGTAGAGGTGCTCGGCGATGTGGTCGATGTCGAGGATCTCGGCGAGCTCCTCGAAGGAGGTGCCCTTGCGCGCGTGCTCCAGCAGCAGCGAGCGGACCGCGTCGGCGATCTCCTGGCGGCCGCCGTAGCCGACGGCGACGTTGACGAGTATCCCGTCGACGTCGTGGGTGGCCTGCTCGGCCTCCTTGAGCACGGTCTGCGTCCGGGCGGGCAGGATGTCGAGGTTGCCGACGTGGTGGACGCGCCAGCGGCCGTCCGCGGCGAGGCCCCGCACGGTGTTCTCGATGATGTTGAGCAGCGGGCGGAGCTCGACCTCGGGCCGGTCCAGGTTGTCCGTGGAGAGCATCCACAGGGTGACGACCTCGACGTCCGTCTCGGTGCACCAGCCCAGCATCTCGGAGATCTTGTCGGCGCCGGCCTGGTGGCCCTGCTCCGTCGTCCCTCCGGACGCCTTCGCCCAGCGGCGGTTTCCGTCCAGGATGACGCCGATGTGCTTGGGCGCCGCATCATGGTCGAGGCGGCCTTCCACCCGGCGTGCGTAAAGCCTGTACACCAGGTCGCGCAGCTTCACGATCTTCCAGCCCCTCCGTGCCTTGCCCCCGTGCGAAATGCGGTCCCTCCCCCGAGTCCGCCACATTACTGCGCGGTGGGATCGGGTACCCAACTCGGTCTGTCACAAGTCCGTGATAGGGAGGACAACGTGACTGATACCAATCCCTATCGGGCAGAGCCCTCGCGCTACGACTCCATGGAGTACCGGCGCACCGGCCACAGCGGCCTCAAGCTCCCCGCCGTCTCCCTCGGCCTCTGGCACAACTTCGGCGACGACAGGTCCCTGGAGTCCCAGCGGGCGATCCTCCGCCGGGCCTTCGACCTCGGCATCACCCACTTCGATCTGGCGAACAACTACGGCCCGCCGGCCGGCTCGGCCGAGCTGAACTTCGGCAAGATCTTTTCGCAGGACTTCGCGCCCTACCGTGACGAGCTGATCCTTTCGACCAAGGCCGGCTACCTGATGCACCCCGGGCCGTACGGCGAGTGGGGCAGCCGCAAGTACCTGCTCAGCTCGCTCGACGCCTCGCTGAAGCGGATGGGCGTGGACTACGTCGACATCTTCTACTCGCACCGCTTCGACCCGGAGACCCCGCTGGAGGAGACCATGGGCGCCCTCGCGTCCGCGGTCCAGCAGGGCAAGGCGCTGTACGTGGGCGTCTCCTCCTACACGGCGGAGCAGACGGCCGAGGCCGTGCGGATCCTGCGCGGGATGGGCGTGCGCCCGCTCATCCACCAGCCCTCCTACTCCATGATCAACCGCTGGACGGAGGAGGACGCGCTGCTGGACACCCTGGAGGACGCCGGCATGGGCTGCATCTCCTTCGCACCGCTCGCGCAGGGCATGCTGACCGGCAAGTACCTGAAGGGCATCCCGGCGGACTCGCGCGCCGCGCAGGGCAAGTCCCTGAACCCGGACCTGCTCTCGGACGAGGTGCTCCGCCGGCTGACCGGTCTGAACGAGATCGCGGCCCGCCGCGGGCAGTCCCTCGCCCAGCTGGCGCTCAAGTGGGTGCTTCGCGACGACCGGATGACCTCGGCCCTGATCGGTGCGTCGAGCGTGCCGCAGCTGGAGGAGAACGTGGCCGCGCTGGCGTCCGCGCCGCTCGGAGAGGCCGAGTTGAAGGAGATCGACTCCCTCGCCGTCTCCACCCCCGGCACCAACATCTGGGCCCAACGCGGCTGACCTGCGCATTTGCCGCGCAGCACGGTCGAGAAGCCGGAAAACAAAAAACGGGCCGGTCCGTGGGGGGGATACGGACCGGCCCGAGGGGGGGGTTCCACCATAACCCTTCGTAAAGCATGCTGCGTGCATTGGCGCACGATGATTACGCTCCGAAACCACCCAGCAGCACTCCGGTGAGTGCTCCGGCCGCCATGAAGGGGCCGAACGCGTAGCTCTGATTCCGCTCGTCGGGGCGGCGCAGCAGCAGGATCAGCCCGTACAGGGCCCCGTAGAGCAGGCCGAGGAAGGCCCCGGCGGACCATACCCCCCACCCGTACCACCCAAGAGCGACCCCCAGCGAGAGCGCCAGCTTGACGTCGCCGAAGCCCATGCCGGCGGGGTTGATCAGATGGAGCAGCAGGTACGCCGCTCCGAGCGCGCCGCCGCCCAGCAGCGCGAGCCGCCAGTCGCCTCCGGCGCGGGGCAGCGGGGCGGCCACCCCGAGCAGGGCCGCCGCCCCGGCCGCGAGCGGCAGGGTCAGTACGTCGGGCAGCCGGTGCACGGCGCGGTCCACGAGGGCGAGCAGCACGACCACCGGGGCGAGCCCCACGAAGACCGCCACCTCGGGCCGCGCCCCGACGGCCACCCCGAGCACGGCGCAGAATGCCCCGACGAGGGCGGCGAGGGGAGCGGCGCGGCGGCCGTAGGGGTGCGGGGCCGTTCCCGCGTCCGCGGGAACGGGGCAGCGGGCCGGGCCGAGCCAGCCCCGCACCCGGTGCCCCCGGGGGCAGCGGCCGCGCCAGGGCTCCCCCGGCTCGACGGAGAGCCGGTACGCGGCACGCGGCAGCAGCCATCCCGCGGTGGCGCCGTAGCCGGCGGCGAGAACGATCAAGGCGGCACCCATGCGGCGACGGTAGCGCCGACGCGCCCCGCTGCGCGGGGTTTCCGGATCTGTCCTCTCAGCCCGTCCGGCAGGTGAGGACCGGGTCCGGACGGAGCCCGGGGAACGGCGGAAGGGCGGGTAGGGGACGGCTCCGCGCGGCGGCACCCCGAGGGGGTGTCGTGCCGATCAGGGCGGAACAGGGAGCGGCGGCCGGTGCCATGGGGTCTCCCCAGGCCCGCCAGGGCCGGGGGGAAGGCTCGCACGGCGGACGAGGGAGGCGACGCGGAGCGTCGCCGGCCGAGGACAACGCGGCGAGGCGCGGCACCGGCCACCGCGAGCCCGGCCTGACCGGCAGGACACCCCCTAGGCTGGCCGGCATGGCGAACTGGCAGGACGGCCCCGGAACACTGCACGCCGGCACGCACCGCATCCCCCTGGAGGTCGCCGCCTCGTACGGGGCGCGGACCCGCGGGCTGCTCGGGCGGGACGGGATCGACGGCGCGATGCTGCTGACCCCCGCGGCGAGCGTGCACACCTTCCGGATGCGGTTCGCGATCGACGTCGCGTATCTCGACCGCGACCTCGGCGTGCTCGCCGTGGTCACCATGGAGCCGGGCCGGCTCGGGCTGCCGCGACTGCGCTCCCGGCACGTCCTGGAGTCGGCGGCCGGCGCCATGGCGGCCTGGGGTCTGCGAGCCGGAACCCTCATCAAGGTGGACGTACCCGGGCGTCTCACTCGCCGCTAGGCGAGGCCCCTCACTGGCAGTAGGTTGGGGCGGTTGAGCTGGGGCATCAGGGGAGCGGCATGACGGAGAACGCGCGGATCAAGGCGCTGGAGCAGATCATGCCGGCGACGCACGGCGCCGACGAGGACATCGACTGGCCGGCGGTTGAGGCCGTCTGGGGGACCCGGTTCCCGGCCGATTTCGTCGCGTTCATGGGCCGCTTCGGCGCGGGCTCCATCAACGGCGAGGCCAGCATCCTGCTGCCGCTGCCCAAGCCCGGCCTCCAGTGGGACCCGGCCGGGATGGCCGAGGAGACCGACAACGCCCGCCAGACCTGGGAGGCGGAGGGCGGCCGCTCCGCCTTCGACGTGGACCCCGAGTCGATCATCGCCTGGGGCGTCACCGGCGGGTCGGACATCCTGTGCTGGCTCACCTCCGACCCCGACCCGGACCAGTGGCCGGTCCTGGTCTGCGGGCGGCACACCGCCGACTCCTTCGCGGTCTACCCGTACGGCATGGCGGAGTTCCTCTACCGGCTGTGCTCCGACGAGTTCGACGTGAGCCCCGTCAGCATCACCTTCTGGGACGGCGGCCACCTCAGCTTCGTGCACTGGCGCAAGGCCCAGCGGCGCTGGCAGGAGGGCCGCAACCCGGAGACGGGTGAGCCCGACCCGTACGCGGGCGAGTTCGCCGACTAGGTCTCAGCCGTACCCGAGGCGCGCGCAGCGCCCGCAGAGCCCGCAGAGCCCGCAGAGCCGTGAGAACCCGCAGAGCCCGTTCCGAGACCGGAAACGGGCTTTTCGGCATGTCTACGCGCGTCCAGTATTTGGATCACATATCGGAAAACACCACTAGGAAAACCCCCACTTGGAGCATTGACCACAAGTGCGCCCCCAATGGAATCAACCACCCCTCCCTCAGGAGAGAATTCCGGCCAACGGGCCATCGAGGGACACCCCAGCCCGGAGCAACTCATAAGTAATAACGGGATCCAAAAGAAAATCAGGGGAATACACCCGTGCGACGAAGAATTTCCGGCACGACCGCCACCACGGCCGTGCTCGGTCTGCTGATACCACTGGCCGGATGCGGTGGGTCCGGAGACGATGCAGGTGACAGCGGTACGCTGCATCTGGTCGCCGCCGAATACGGCGACAGCCCGGCCACCAGTTCCAAGCCCTACTGGGAGAAGATGGCGGCCGATTTCAACGAGGCGAACCCCGGAATCAAGCTCGACGTCAAGCTCCTGCCGTGGGCCGACATCGACCGCGAGGTCTCCCGTATGGTCAAGGCCGGCAAGGCGCCGGATGTGGCGCTGATGGGGTCTTACTCGGACTTCGCGGCCCAGGGGAAGCTGTATCCCGCGGACGAACTCCTCTCGGTCACCGCCGAGGCGAATTTCCTCCAGCCGCTCGCCGACGCGGGCTCCGTCGGCAACACCCTCTACGGCCTGCCCTTCGTGGCGAGCAGCCGTCTCCTCTTCTACAACGAGGCGCTCTTCGCCAAGGCCGGCATCAAGGAGCCCCCCAAGACCTGGTCCGACCTCAAGGCCGACGCCAAGGCGCTCAAGGACAAGGGAGTGAAGTACCCCTACGCCCTGCCGCTCGGCCCGGAGGAGGCGCACGCCGAGGCGCTGATCTGGGAGCTCAGCAACGGCGGCGGCTACGCCGACAGCAGCGGCAACTACAGCCTGGCCTCCGAGCAGAACATCGCGACCTGGGCCTGGGTCAAGCAGGAGATGGTCGCTCCCGGGCTCACCGGCCCGACCCCGCCGTCCCAGCTGAACCGCGCCGACGCCTTCGCGGCCTTCCTGCGCGGCGAGGTCGGCATGGTCAACGGGTATCCCTCGCTCGCCCACGAGGCGCGCACCAAGGGCATCGGTGTCTCGACCACCTCGATGCCCGTCTCGGACAACCTCGGCACCGGGGTGCCGCCGCCCACCGTCGGTGTCGCCGACTGGATGATGGCCTTCAAGCAGAACGGCAAGCGCGCGGAGATCGGCAAGTTCCTGGAGTTCATCTACCAGGACAAGAACCTGTCGGACTTCGCGGACCGGTACCACCTGCTGCCGTCCACCGTCACGGCCTCGCGCACCCCGGCCGGGGGCGGCCTGGACAAGAACGACACGCAGTTCCTGAACGCGCTGCGCGGCGCCCAGCTCTACCCGGTCAACGACCCGGCCTGGCTGACGGTCAGCGACACCATCAAGCGCAACATCGGACGCGCCGTGGAACCGGCCGGCAGCCCGAAGGGCGTGCTGGAGGACATCGCCGGACAGGCCGCCCAGGCCTCCAAGAAGCACTGAGAAGTTCCTCGACACGGGACCTTCGACCCATGCCGCAGACCACCCCGTGCGGCACCATGGCCACTACGGCACTTGATC
Organism: Streptomyces sp. NPDC001502; assembly: GCF_042894785.1. Lineage (NCBI taxonomy): Bacteria > Bacillati > Actinomycetota > Actinomycetes > Kitasatosporales > Streptomycetaceae > Streptomyces > Streptomyces sp. NPDC001502. The sequence continues at coordinate 339,160 of NZ_JBIAVW010000009.1, read as the reverse complement.
CAAGGCCTCGGCCCAGTCGCCCGACGAGCACCCACAAGGTGCACGGGGCGGCCGGCCTCCACCCGGACCCTCAGCGCTGCTGCCCGTGGTCCGCGGCGAACGCCGTCCGGTACTGCTCGCAGCCGGAGTTCCAGCGCAGCGTCCCCGCCAGCGTTCCGTAGCCCGAGCGCGTGACCGACCACTCCACCGTGTACTCCCCGGTGTCGCACGCGATCCGCTTGTCGCCCGCGACCTTCTCCCGCCCGGTCGGCGGCTTCCCGGTCAGCTCCTTGCGCACTTCCGCGACCTTGGCCCGGTCGGCGGAGCGCAGTACGGCGTGCACGACGATCGGGTGCTCGCCCTCCTTCACCGTCACCGCCTTCTTCACCACCGTCGAATCCGACACCGACCAGGCGAACTCGTACCCGGGCAGCCACGCCAGGGTCTTGGGGTCGGCGACCTTGCGCTCGTAGTCCGGCGCGCCCGAGGAGCCGGGGCGGGTGACCGTCCTGTACTGAACCCCGGGATGGAAGCGGAACTGCGCCTCCACCTTGTGCATCTCGTCCTTGGTCCACATCGACTTCATGGTCTTCTCGCCGCCTGCCGGGTCCTGGAGGTACGCCGTTCCCTCCGCGGCGGTGGCGGCCTGGCCCAGGAGGGGCGCGAGGGCCGCGGAGGCGGTGGCGAGGGCGAGAGCGGCGATGCGGGTGCGCTTCATGCCCGGACCAACGGGGCCCTCCGGCGGGCCGGAACGACGCCGGGCGCGCTTTCACCCGTACGGGAGTGCCCGGTTCCGGTCGCCGCGGAATACCCGGTGATCAACTCCCGTTCCGGGTCAGGAGATATGACGATGCGACGATCGACGGGGGATCCGGTGGGCGAGTACGCGAGCGGCGGCGTGGGCGGTGGCGTGTGCGGTGGCGTGGGCGGCACGGTGGTGGCGGGCTGGGAGCCGGTGCGGGAGGAGTTCGCGGCCTTCGTGGCGGCCGAGCCGCACTCCCCCGAGGCCCAGCTCGTGGTGCACCACCGGGGCCGGCGCGTGGTCGACCTGTGGGCGGGCGAGGACACCGACGGGGACACCGTCAGCGGGGTCTTCTCCATCACCAAGGGCGCGGCGCACCTGGTGGTGGCGCTGCTCGTGCAGGACGGCGTACTGGACCTGGAGCGCCTGGTGTCCTCGTACTGGCCGGAGTTCACCGGGGACGGCAAGGAGCGGCTGACGCTGCGCCAGCTGCTGGCCCACCGGTCGGGGCTGATCGGCACGGACGAGGGCTTCGACTACGACGAGATCGCGGACGACGCGCTGATCGCGGCCCGGCTGGCCGCGCAGAAGCCGTTCTGGGTGCCGGGCGAGGCCTACGGCTACCACGCCTTCGTGATCGGCGCGCTGACCGGCGAGGTGGTCCGGCGGGCGACCGGCAGGTCGATCCAGGAGCTGTACGAGGAGCGCGTGCGCGCCCCGTACGGGCTGGACCTCTACATGGGCCTGCCGGCCTCCCAGGAGGGCCGGTGGAAGCCGGTGCTGGAGATGCTGCCGACGCCCGGGCAGCGGGCGGCGCGGGAGGCGGCCGGGCCGCCGCCGAGGCTGCTGGCGGTCGCCTTCAACGCGCACCGCGAGCCGCCGATGGACCCGGTCGCCCACGCCAACCACCCGAAGACCCGGGCGCTCGGCCCGGCCTCGGCGGGAGGCGTCGGCTCGGCGCGCGGGGTCGCGGGCCTGTACGCGGCGGCCATCGGCGTGGTGGACGGCCGGGCTCCGCTGCTGGCGCCGGACACGGCCGCCGAGTTCGCGCGGCTGCACACACCGGGCCAGGACGCGGTGACCGCGGAGCCGGACCACTTCGGGCTCGGCTTCGCGCAGCAGCCCGCGGTGGGCCCCGGGGCCTTCGGACACTCCGGCGCCGCGGGCGCCCAGGGCTTCGCCGATCCGGTCACGGGGATCGCGTACGGCTACACGCGCCGCCGCTACGCCTTCCCGGGCGGGCGCGCCCCGGAGAACGACCGCCTGACGGCGGCGGTGCTGGGCGTGGCGCGGGAACTGAAGCCCGCCCGGGAAGCCGCCAAGGGGTCCGTTCAGGCCTGACCGGTCTCGAAGCGGCTGATCCGGCCGCCGCCGGGGGCGATCACGAAGCGCCAGGTGGTGCGCATCTCGCCCCAGGTGTCGTTGCGGTAGGTGACGAGGAGGGTGCGGCCGCCGTCGGACTCGGACTGGACGTCCATGTGGCCGCCCGAGTCGAAGATCTCGCGGTCGATCCAGTCGTGCAGATCGCGGTCGGAGCCGTCGTCGGACATGGTCGCGTCGGCGGTCAGGACCGCGAGGAAGGCGTCCTTGTCGTGTGCGTTGACGGCGGCGACGAGGGCGCCGACCACCGGGTCGGACAGTCTGGCGGGGGCGATGGCCACAGGAGCCTCCTGGTCGGGCGTACGTTCGTCCGTGCCCGACCAGGGAACAACGCGGGCGGGTCCGCGTCGTCGACCGTCACCCGTTCGCGCGGCGGACGGCGTGTCAGGAGGCGCCGGGCGCGCCGGGCGCGTTGGGGGCGCCTGCGGGGGCGGGGGTGTCCGGGGCGGTGCGGACGGGGAACCCGGTGGGCCGGCCCTGCTCCTTCAGCCAGGTCAGCACCTGGTCGAGGGCGTCGACGGTCTGGGCGCGGTTGCCGCCGCCGTCGTGGAAGAGCACCGTCGGACCGTTGCCGATCTCGCGTTTGACGGCGCTCACGATGGCGGCCGTACCCGGCTTGTCGAAGTCCTTGGTGTCGACGTTCCAGCCGAGCGGCCGCATGCCGTGCGCGGCGGCGATGCGCCGGCTGTCGGGGGTGAACGCGCCGCCGGGGGCCCGGTAGTACTCGACCTTCGCGCCGCTGCCCGCGGCTTCCTCGATCAGCTTCTTCGCCTCCAGGATCTGCTGCTCCTGGTAGGCGACGGACTTCTTGTCCATGGCCGTGTCGTGGCTCATGGTGTGGTCGCAGAGCCGGTGTCCGGCCGCGACCACCCTCTTCACCAGGTCGGGGTGGGCCTTGGCCTGCGGCCCGACCATGCAGAAGGTCGCCTTGACGTCGTGCTGCCGGAGTACGTCCAGCACCTTCGGGGTCCAGCGGGGGTCCGGGCCGTCGTCGATGGTGATGTTGACGGCGTTGCCGCCGCTCTCGGACGCGTGGGCTATGCCCTCGGGTATCCCCTGCGGCTGCTGCCCGGGCCGGCCGTCGTCGCCACGGCCGGAGTTGTCACCGGCGCCGGGCCGGGCCACGTTCTGCTGGGAGGCGGCGGTTCCGTCCGGTCCGACCAGGGCCGCCACGCCCCACACGGTCGCCGCCACGGCGGCGGCCGAAGCCACGACGGCGGCACCGGCCCGGACGCCCTTCTTGTTCGCGCGCGCCAAGAAACTCATGAACTGTCCCCTCCCCATCCGCTTTGTGAGCGTTCTGTGGATCAGGACGTTCACCGCCGCCGAGGAGTTCCAGCCAAATAGCCCATAAATTCCCTGTTATGGGACGGTTGGGACCGATGGGACTTTAGTCCTCCATGGAGTTGCATACCTGCCCGCGCGAACCCGCCCGAAACGGGCCGATCCCCGGACTCCGCGCCGCCGGGCGCCAAGTCCCGTCACAGCGAAGGTGGTTCACCGGCACGCGGGACGGCGGGCCGGACGAAAACGGGGCGCATGCATGACGGACCCGACTGGCCTCGGGACAAACTGGCCACGCTCCGCCTGGGCCGCAGACTGGTGACGGAAGTCCCTGCCTCCCGCCCCGAGCGGCGGGCGTTCGTGGACATCGCCCCCGCCCGGAGCCGGGCCGACCACCGGGCGCGGGACGAGGGCTGGGTGCGCGGCGACCCGGACCGCCGCTTCCGCCTGGAGCACTGGGAGTACGACGGCGATCGCCTCGACGGCTTCGACCACGACATCGGCGCGGTCCTCGTCGCGTCCGCGGACGCGGCGGACGAGGCCGGTCTGCTCGTCGTGCTCGCCGCGTGGGGCCTGCGACCCGGCGCCTTCACCTACCCCTGGGAGACGGACGACCCCCGGTAGCCGGGCCCGGACAGGCCGGGAGGCGGCACCCCCGGTCGTCCCGGTGGTGCCGCCTCCCTGGCGGCGCTGATGCCGGCGCTGATGCCGGTGCGGTGCGTACCCGGTCAGTGCGCGAGCGACTCCTGCGCGGCCGGGGCCGCCTTGTCGTCGTCCGCGGTGGCGGGCGGGGCAGCCGGGCCCGCACCGCGGAGGGGGACCTCCTTGACGAACCAGGCCGCCGCGAAGCCCAGTACGGCGATGGCCGCGCCGAGCAGGAACGCGGAGTGCGTACCGGCGGCCACCGCGTGCTGATAGGCGTCGCGTACCGCTTCGGGTAGCTTGGCCAGGCTCGCGGCGTCCAGCTGGGCGGAGCCCGCGGCTGCGGCGGCCTCCGGGCCCAGGCGCTCGGCCATGGTGTCCGTGACCCGGGTGGTGAAGAGGGATCCCATCAGGGCCACGCCGAAGGAACCGCCGAGCGTACGGAAGAGGGTCGCCGAGGAGGAGGCGACGCCCATGTCCTTCATCTCGACGCTGTTCTGCGCGACCAGCATGGTGATCTGCATCAGGAAGCCGAGACCGGCGCCGAGGACGGCCATGTAGAGGCCCGACACGAGGCGGGTGGTGCCGGTGTCCATGGTCGCGAGCAGGAACATCCCGACGACCATGAGCGCGCCGCCGGCGATCGGGAAGATCTTGTACTTGCCGCTGCTGGTGGTGACGCGGCCCGCGATCAGCGAGACGACCATCATCGAGAGCAGCATGGGCAGGAGCAGCAGGCCCGAGTTGGTGGCGGAGGCGCCCTGCACCGACTGCTGGAACAGCGGGAGGTAGAGCACGCCGCCGAACATCGCGAAGCCGACGAGGAAGCCGATCACCGACATGAGGGTGAAGTTGCGGCTGCGGAAGATGTGCAGCGGCATGACCGGCTCGGCGGCCTTGGTCTCCGCGTAGAGGAACGCGGCGGTCGACAGGACGCCGACCACGATGAGGGCGAGGATCTCGACGGAGCCCCACGCGTACTCGGTGCCGCCCCAAGTCGTCACGAGGACGGTGGAGGTGATGGCGACGGTCAGCAGCGCGGCGCCGAGGTAGTCGATCTTGCCCTGCGAACGCTTCTTGGGCAGGTGCAGCACGGCGGTGACCATGGCCAGCGCGACCGCGCCGAGCGGCAGGTTGATGTAGAAGGACCAGCGCCAGCCCCAGTGGTCGGTGATGGTGCCGCCGACCAGCGGGCCGCCGATCATGGCGAGGGCCATCACGCCGGCCATCATGCCCTGGTACTTGCCGCGCTCACGGGGCGGGATCAAGTCGCCGATGATCGCCATGACGCCGACCATCAGACCACCGGCACCGAGGCCCTGGATCGCGCGGAAGCCGATCAGCTGGCCCATGTCCTGGGCCATGCCGCTGAGCACGGAGCCGATCAGGAAGATGACGATCGAGGTGAGGAAGGCACCCTTCCGCCCGTACATGTCGCCGATCTTGCCCCAGATGGGAGTGGAGGCCGCGGTGGCCAGCGTGTAGGCGGTGACCACCCATGACAGGTGCTCCAGGCCGCCGAGCTCGCCGACGATCGTCGGCATCGCGGTGCCGATGATCATGTTGTCGAGCATCGCCAGCAGCATCGCGATCATGAGTGCCATGAGGACGACCCGTACGCTGCGCGGCTTCACCTCCTCCGAAGTCCCCGCAGGCTTGACTTTGTCCACCATGTCCACTCCCCTGGCCCTACCGCTCGCACTACGACCCGCACCGGCACTTACTTGCCGCCCGGCTAGTTCACTACAATGGGGACGGTAGACCCGCAACTAGCCGGGCGTCAAGTAAGTAATTGGGGAGAGCCATGTCCAGCAGCAGTCCGCAGCGACGCCGTGGCGACACGCGTCAGCGCATCCAGGACGTCGCACTGGAGCTCTTCGCCGAGCAGGGGTACGAGAAGACGTCGCTGCGCGAGATCGCGGAGCGGCTGGAGGTCACGAAGGCGGCGCTGTACTACCACTTCAAGACCAAGGAAGACATCATCATCAGCATCTTCGAGGACCTGACGCGGCCCATCGACGAGCTGATCACGTGGGCCGAGGGCCAGCCGCGCACCCTGGAGACCAAGCGCGAGGTGCTGCGCCGCTACAGCGAGGCGATGGCGGGCGGCGCCGTGCTGTACCGCTTCATGCAGGAGAACCAGGCGACGACGCGCGAGCTCACCATCGGCGAGACGGTCAAGAAACGCCTCTTCACGCTGGTGGAACTGCTCCGCACGCAGGACGGCCCGCTGACGGACCAGGTCCGCTGCGTCAGCGCGCTGTTCACGCTGCACGCCGGGATGATGTTCCTCCAGCACGTCGAGGGCAACCCGGAGGAGACCCGCCTGGCGGCACTGGAGGTCGCGACGGACCTCATCACCCAGGCCCACCACGAGGCGTAGGGCCTTGGCCTGACAAGGAGGGCGAGGGCGACCGGGCCGGACCCCTGCATCACCGTCACCTCCCCGTGCCACTTCCCGAAGCGGCAGGGAGGCGGCGGTCCTCGGCGGCGATCGGGACGTCGTTGATGCTCGCCTCGCGCCGCCTCATCAGGCCGTCGTCGTCGAACTCCCACTGCTCGTTGCCGTGGCTGCGGAACCACTGGCCGGCGGCGTCGTGCCACTCGTACTCGAAGCGGACGGAGATGCGGTTGCCGGTGAAGGCCCACAGCTCCTTGCGGAGCCGGTAGTCGAGCTCGCGCTCCCACTTGTCGGCGAGGAATGCGCGGATCTCGGCGCGGCCGGTGAGGAAGCGGTCGCGGTTGCGCCAGACCGAGTCCTCCGTATAGGCGAGGGCGACGCGCTCGGGGTCGCGGCTGTTCCAGGCGTCCTCGGCGGCCTGGACCTTCGCGCGGGCGGACTCTTCGGTGAAGGGCGGCAGGGGCGGACGTGTCACGACGGATCCTCCGGAGGGGAGAAGGGTGAGAACGGACGTTCTCCTCGCCACTCACCGTACGAGAACGAGCGTTCTCACCGCAAGGGGAAACGGGCTACCCTGCCCTCATGGACGATGAAGAGGCACGGACCCGACTGCTGGACGCGGCGGAGGAGCTGTTCTACCGGCACGGCATCCAGGCCGTCGGCATGGACCGCATCCGCACCGCCTCCGGGGTCCCCCTCAAGCGCCTCTACCGCGTTTTCCCGGCGAAGGAGTCCCTGGTCACGGCCTACCTGGAACGCCGCGACCGGCGCTGGCTGGACTCCCTGCGCACCGCGGCCCTCGCCCCGGCGCAGCCGCGTGCGCGCGTGCTCGCGGTCTTCGACTGGCTGGCGGACTGGTTCACCGAGCCCGACTTCCGGGGCTGCGCGTTCCTCAACGCGTACGGGGAACTGGGGGCGGCGGCCCCGGAGATCATCCGCACCCACAAGGCGGAACTCCACGCCCTGCTGACCGACCTGACCGCCGATCCCGCCCTCGCCGACCGGCTCCTGATCCTGACCGAAGGGGCGACGGCGGTGGCCGCCCTCACCCCCGGCCCGGAGCCGGCCCACCGGGCCCGGGAGATCGCGGAGCTCCTCCTGGATGTGTGATACAGGTCACACCATCGTGTCCCGTGGGGCTGTCACATCCGGGCCGCGCATTCCGTCAAAGCTGTGTAACCGTCGACATGGCAAGGAGATCACGATGGAAGCGCGTCTCAACCTCTTCGGCAACGCGGTCGCGACCAAGTTCGCCCGGTACATCAACTCCGCGGGCAAGGTCATCTCGGACTCGACCCTGCCGCACGCCACACAGGAGCTCGTGAAGCTCCGCGCCAGCCAGATCAACGGCTGCGGATTCTGCACCGACATGCACTTCAAGGACGCCTCGCACGCCGGCGAGGATCCGCTGCGGCTGAACCTGGTCGCGGCCTGGCGCGAAGCGAAGGCGTTCACCGACGCCGAGCGTGCGGCCCTGGAACTGACCGAGCAGGGCACCCGCATCGCCGACGCGGCCGGCGGCGTCACGGACGAGGCGTGGGCCGACGCCGCCAAGCACTACGACGAGGACCAGCTGGCCGCGCTGGTCACCCTCATCGCCCTGATCAACGCGTACAACCGGATGAACGTGATCGTCCAGCAGCCGGCGGGCGACTACCAGCCGGGCCAGTTCGGCTGATGCGCACGGGTCCGGCCCCCACAGGGGAGGGGCCGGACCTCACGCACCGCACTGTGCACATCCTGGGTACGGGCACTCACGACAAGACCCCGGGCGCTCCCGACCATGGAGGGAGTCCACACACCCCGGGGGGAACCCGATGACCGCTCGTGCTTTGGTGATCTACCTGGTCTCGTCGGCGTCGCCGTGGCCATCGCGACGGCCGTCACGCTGTTCGCGTCGGACCCTGGCCTCGTACGGGTACTGCCCGCCCTGTGCGCGTTCCCGCTGTCCCTCTTGGCGGGACTGGCCCATGACATGGCCCCCGGGGACGGCCGGCCCGGGACATGGCCCTTCGTCACCGAGCTCGTCCTGTGCGTACTGGCCCAGTCGCTCGCCCTCGGAACGATCGTGGAAGCCTCCCGCCGCCGCCTCCACCGCCGGCCTCCTGCGTGCCAGCCTCCCTCGCGATGCTCGTCGGGCTCAGCACCGGCTGCCGGACCGGGCCGGAGGAACCACGGTCGAGGGGGTCGTACGGCAGCTGTACCTCCGGTCGCCGGCGACGACGAGCGACGCCCGGGCCGGGATACACCCGCGGCAACGGCTCCACCGACCGAGGGACTGCGTCATCGGTCCGTCTGTCACGGTGACGCGCAGACGCCCAGCCGCCCGAGAGCACGGCCTTGCGTCCCTGCGCGGAGATCTACGCACACGAGGTGCGGCCCGGCGCTACCCGGACACCGGGAAGCCGTCGGCCCCTCAGCCACCGCCGGTACTGCGGGGGAAGGTGATCTCGACGCGGCGGTTCTTCTTGCGGCCTTCCTCCGTGCTGTTGTCGGCGATCGGGTAGTCCTCGCTGTAGCCGCGGACGTCGAAGACGACGTTCGGATCGGTGACGGTCTTGGCCAGCTCGGCCTGCACGGCATCGGCGCGCTGCTTGGACAGCTCCTTGCCGTGCTCGTAGCTGCCCTGGTCGTCGGTGAACCCGAAGACGCGGATGCGGGTGGCTTTCTGCGTGTTGATCTCGTTGGCGATGGCCTGGATCCGGGCGGCGGCCTGCGCGTTGAACACGGCACTGTTCTCCGGGAACAACACCTCCGACTGCAGCGCCATCATGACGGTCTGATTGGTCTCCTGCCGCCGCTGCTCCCCACCGAGATCCTCGACGACCTCGGCGATGTCCAGCACCTTGATGGGGGCGAGCGTCCCACCCTGCGGGATCTTGAGCCCGGGGGCGTTGGAGTCGATCTGCACGGGTGCGGAGGCGGATGGCTCGGTGCCGGGGGGTACGGACGGCTTGACGTCGTCGGCGTAGGCGGCAGTGGCGCCGATGAGGTGCCCTCCAGCGACAACGAGTGCAGACACTATGACAGTTGCAGCTACTTGATGGCGTGTAGTCATGGGGTCACCCAGAGATTTTGACAGCGGCCGTGGCGAAGGTCGGGAGGCTGAATTCCACCTCGTTGGTAGAAGCCGGCGGTGCTGGGAACTGGGCAAAGAAGGGGATCACTTGACCGGCATCGACGCTGGAGACCCCGGTTGTGCACAAGCACCTGGACTCCGTGTCTCGAAGCACGTAGTAGCGCTTCTTGCCGACCTTGTCGACCAGTGTTGCACCGGCGACCGACTCTCCAGTCCCCTTGAGCTCGATCCCACGCCAAGCAACGGTGTCCTTGTACGACTGACTACCCGTGTTCTTGATCTGCCCGGTCACGGTGAGGAAGCCGCCGGGATCGCGACGCGCGGAGTTGATCAGCAGGGTCATCCCGGTCTGTCCGTTCAGCGTGGCGATGACCTCGGTTGGCTCTGAGCCCTGGTTAGCACTCGGCGCCGGGTTCTGAGATCCAGATCCTTGAGACTGCAGCGTCGAGGACTTCTGCGGCTCCTTCGGCTTGTTGCTGTCTCCGTCGCCACCGCAGCCGGCCAGCGTGAGGGCCATGACCGCCGCACATGCAACGGCCATTCCCCCACGGACCTTCACCACGCGCCGAATGCTCATCTATGAACGCTTCCTTGTCTCTCGTTCCTTGTCAGCCGACGAGTCGCACACTGAACAGTTTTTTGGTCAATGCACTGAGCGAGCCTGGCTTCGACGGATCCAGTTCGACCGGCTCCCCATTGCACGTGAAGTTCACCGTTGGCGGAGTAGGCGTAGGGGCCGGCGACTCGGCCCCGGCCGTCGAGGTGGGAGTGGGAGTCGGGGTGGCAACCGCGCCAAGTCGACACTTAGGCTCGATCAAGGCCGTGGCTGTTGCGGTGCTATGCATGCTGCCGGTCTCAGGAATCACTGACTCTCCGACTGTCCCGTTCGTCTCCACCGTGACGGTGAACCTCGGGAGGCGGGAGGGATCACAGCCTGTCGCCTTTGCATCGTTCTTCGCCGCGAAGGCTTCCGCCGCCGCGCAGGCTCCACCAGCCTTGAAAAAGACCCCATCGACGATCTTCTGCCAGTCCGCAGGCTTCAATGCGGCGAGGTCGAGACCGAGCAGTACCGCGTCCCTGGCCTCACGCCCAGCAGCCAAGGCGGCAGCGTCCGCGGCCCCCTGGGCGTCGCTTCGCCTGACTGACGCCTGACCGATGACGAAGAAGGCGAGCGCGGCGAAGAGCAAACCCGCCACGACGACTACGTAGATGGGAAACGCCTGCCCCCGGTCACGCCCATGATTCCCCCTCGTATCCACTAGCCGGCTTTGATATCCGTCACCGCCTGCTTGATCCGCTTCGTGATCTCCGATCCCACCCCAGAACCGACGATCGCTCCAACGATCACCACGACCACCAAGATGATGCCCAGGTATTCGAAGGCGGTCTGGCCGCGGTCGGGGTTCGCGTGGCGCTTGCGGAGTCTCGTCACGGCCGAGTCCGTCCAGCCGTTCACCCTGATCCGTGCCTCCACGGCGGCCTTCAGCAGCGTGTTCTGTGACATGGGGGTTCCCTCCCGGGCCGGTACCGGTGTCGATCTGCGGACGGTACGGCGAGTCACCAGTCGTCACCAAGGGTCCCGGGGCCCAATTACGGACCCACTGCGCACTCTGTCTACCCATGACCGGTCACTCCTGGACGGGCGGTTCCCAGCCAGCGGGCTATCGCCTCGCTGCGCGTGGCGCTCTGGAGCTTCGCGAAGATGCGGTTGATGTGGTTCTTGACCGTCTTCTCGCTGATGAAGCAGGCCGCCGCGATCCGCTGGTTGCTCATCCCGGACGCGATCAGATCCATGATCTCCACCTCCCGGGAACTCAGCCCGAAGACAACAGAGTTGTGCATCCGCTCAGAAGACTGTGCCACAACTCGTTGCGGATGCGAAGAGGCCCGGAGCTCCGCGAGCAGTGCGCTCGCCGCCGTCGGCGTGAAGTGGGGGCGGCCCAGCGGGACGTCGCGTACCGCCCTCCGCAGGTCGTCCGTCGTGAACTCGCCGTGTACGAGATAGCCGCCGGCGCCCAACGACAGGGCCTCGCAGATGATTTCGGCTTCCCTGCTGTACGTCAGCATCAGTACGGGAGCCAGCCGCACCAGGTGCGGCAGCGCGGAGATCCCGTCCACGCCCGGCATCCGGACGTCCAGCAGGATCACGTCCGGGGCGTGCCGGCGGGTCAGGCTCAGGGCTTCGCGGCCGTCCGCCGCCTGGGCGATGACGTCGAGGTCCTCGGCCGTGCACAGGATGGCCGCCAGGCCCGCCCGGATGACCGGGTTGCCGTCCGCGATGAGCACGCTCAGCCGGGCCATGGCTCAGCCACCCCCGAACAGCGCGTCGAAGTCGACGTTCGCGCCGTACACGAAACCGCAGACGAGCAGGATCAGCGTGCCCGGCAGCATGAACATGGTCACGGCGAACGTCGCCTTGGGGACGGCCCGGGCCGCGCGGCGGCGGGCGTTCTGGGCATCCGTGCGGCGCATGTCCTCGGCGATCGCGATCAGGGTTTCGACGATCGGCGAGCCGAGCTCCTCGCCCTGCTGCAGGGCCGTCACGAACTGCGCGACCTGTTCGCTGTCATTGCGGCGGCGCAGTTCGTCGAAGGCCTGGCGGCGGCTGACGCCCATGTTCATCTGCTGCAGTGTGATGCGGATTTCGTCGGCCCAGGGGCCTTCGTACTTGTCCGCCACCCGCTCCAGCGCCTGCCGGAAGCCCAGCCCGGCGCTGACGACGACCGCGAGCACGTCCAGGAAGTCCGGCAGGGTGCGTTCGATGTGGTCGCGGCGGACCCGGATCGCCGACCACAGGCCGGCCTCGATCCAGAACAGGCCGAAGGCCACCATGAGGAGTGCGGCGACCAGCTGACCGTTGATCAGCATCGAGAAGGCGCCGAGGGCGCCCAGGGCCCCGTACACCGCCCGCCGGGCCGCGTAGCGGTCGATCGTGAGGCCTGCCGGGTTGCCCGCCATGTCGATCTGGCGGCGCTTGCGGGCCACGCGCGCCGGCCCCATCAGGCGCAGCACCGCCGGGGCCCAGCGGATGCCCATCCGGTCCACCAGGGAGCCGACGGCCGTCGTACGGGTGGCACCGACCTCCAGGGCGAGCGCGAGGTCCGTGGGCAGCTTCACGTCCGCGCGGTAGAGGCGGATGCCGTGGAACGCGCCGAGGACCGACAGGGCCACGGCCAGTGCGAGAAGGAGTCCGATCATCGTCCCGTCCGCCCCCTCACACGTCGATCTTCGACAGGCGGCGGATGAGGATGAACCCCAGGGCGAAGAGGCCGAGGGCGATGAGTACGGCCGTCTGGCCGATGAACGCGCCCGTCATCCGGTCCAGCGCGCCCGGCATCATCAGGTCGACCATCAGCAGGGACCCGAGGCCGATGGCGGGGACCAGGTACGCCGTCACCGTCACCTGGGAGAGCTGCGTACGGATCTCCCTGCGGGTCTCCTTGCGCTGCTCCAGCGTCACCGTGAGGTTGCGCAGGCTGTCCACGATCGCGCCGCCCGCGCGGGCGGACAGGACGAGCGTGGAGACGAGGACGACCAGTTCGCGGGAGGGCAGGCGCTCGGTGAGTTCGCCGAGGGAGTCGTCGATCGAGTGGCCGACGGCGAGGCGGTCGGCGACGCGCGCCAGCTCCTCGCCGGCCGGTGCCTCCAGCTCCTCGGCGGCGATGCCGATGGCCGTACGCAGGGCCAGTCCGGCCTGGGTGGCGTTGGCGAGGATGCGGGCCAGGTCCGGGAGTTGGTTGATGAACCGTTCCGTACGGCGCGCCCGCTGCCAGTTGAGGAAGGCGTTCGCCGCCCAGATGCCGATGGCACCCGCCACCGGGCCGAAGAACGGTGCGAGGAGGGAGGAGGCGATGAGCCAGACCCCCGCGATCGAACCCAGCATGTAGACGAAGAACTCGCCGGGGGTGAGGTCCAGGCCGGTGGTCGCCAGCTTCAGCTCGATCCGGCGGCCGAGCTTCGTCTTGCGCAGCCGCCGGTCTACCGTCGGGAAGCGGCGGCGCCGGCCGACGGGCTCCGGGACACCACTCGCCGAGAGGCGTTCGATGAGGGCGGCGCGCTGGGCGCGGCCGGCCATGTACGCCTGGAGGCCGGCGACGACCAGTACGCAGGCGAGCAGCGTGGCGCCGAGGGTGGCGAGGACGAGTGGGTTCACAGGGCGGTCCGGGTGATGCGGGCGGTCAGGGGGTCTTCCGGCGCGACGCCGAAGGCCTGCGGGATGGGCTGGTTGTTCATGTAGAGGCGTTCGGCGATCCTGCGGGGCAGCGGGTAGTACTCGAAGTAGCCGCGGACGCGGCCGTCCGCCCCCATCGGCTGGGCCCCGAAGCGGCAGACCGTGGTGATCCGGAAGGGCTCGCGGCCGTGCGATTCGAGGACGGAGATCTCGGTGATGCGGCGCGAGCCGTCGCCGAAGCGGGTGAGCTGGACGATGACGTTCACCGCACTGTTGATCTGGTCCTGCAGGGCCTCGAAGGGGATCTCGACCTCCGACATGGAGGCGAGGGTCTGCAGGCGCATCAGGGCGTCCGAGGAGCTGTTGGCGTGGACGGTGGCCAGGGAGCCGTCGTGGCCGGTGGACATCGCCTGGAGCATGTCGAGGGTCTCGCCGCCGCGGACCTCGCCGACGATGATGCGGTCGGGGCGCATGCGCAGGGAGTTGCGGACCAGGTCGCGGATGGTGATCTGGCCCTTGCCCTCCACGTTCGCGGGGCGGGATTCGAGGCGGATGACGTGGGCCTGCTGGAGCTGGAGTTCGGCCGAGTCCTCGATGGTGATGATGCGTTCGCCCTCCGGGATCAGGCCGGAGAGGGCGTTGAGGAGGGTGGTCTTGCCGGTGCCGGTGGCTCCGGAGACGATCACGTTCATCTTCGCCGCGACGAGGCCGGAGAGCAGGAGCAGCATCTGCTCGTCGAGCGAGCCGAGGGCGATCATCTCGTGCAGGGTGAAGGCACGCGGGAAGCGGCGGATGGTGAGGGTGGCGCCGGTCAGGGAGAGCGGCGGAATGATGACGTTGACGCGCTCGCCGCTGGGGAGCCGCGCGTCGACCATCGGGTTGGCCTCGTCCACCCGCCGGTTGACGGTGGAGACGATGCGTTCGATGGTCTGCATCAGCTGCTCGTGCGAGGCGAAGCGGATGGGGAGCTGTTCGACCCGGCCGGCGCGTTCCACGTAGATGTGGTCGGGGCCGTTGACCATGATTTCGGAGATCGAGGCGTCTTCGAGGAGCGGTTCGAGCACGCCGAGCCCGAGGGCCTCGTCGACGACGCGGCGGATCAGCTGGGCGCGTTCGACCGTGGAGAGGACGGGGCCTTCGCGGCTGATGATGTGGCCGAGTACGCGTTCCAGGCGCGCCCGGCGCTCGGCGGGCGCGAGCGCGGACATCTCGGCGAGGTCGATCTCCTCCAGCAGCTTGGCGCGGTAGGAGGAGACGAGGCGTCCGTCCTCGCGCGGGCTGTGGCGGTCGTCGGGGGTGTTGACCCGGGAACGCAGGCTCATGGTCCGGTCACCTTCGGGTCGTCGTTGGGCATGACCGCCGTGGCCACGGCGTCGTCCAGGTCGAGTCCTGGGACGATGGAGTTGATCTCTATCGTCGCCACTGCGGTCACGGCATCCGCGGTCTTGGAAATCTTGACCTTCGCTCCGAGGCCGGTTCGGACGGCCGCCGCCCCCGCCGCCTCACCGCCCTCGCCGTTACGGGCCTCCACCCGAGCCGCCGTACGGGCTGCCGTGTCGGCCTGCTCGTGGACGTACGCCACCCAGCCCAGCTGGATCCCGCAGAGGGCGACGAACAGCAGGATCGGTACGAAGCCGATGTACTCGATCGCCACCTGGCCCCGGTCGGAGCGCCACTTCCGGTTCCGGTTCATGTCACTCCCTCTCCATCGCCGCACCGGCCGTGCCCGTGATCTCGCCGAAGTTGAGCCCGGGGTAGAGGACGGGAATCTTGAGCGTCACGGTCGCCTTGTAGATGTCGCCCGAAGGAACGCAGTCCGCGCGCATGCCCCACGCGGGCGAGATGTGCTCCTCCGCGGCAGCCTTACAGGCGTCGCGATCTCCCCCCTTCGCCACCGCCCCCGCCCGCGCCGCCTCGTCCGCCGCGTTGCCCGCCAGCGAGAAGGCGTACCCGATCAGTACGCACTCCCACACCGCCGCCACGAGCAGCAGGATCAGCGGCACCGTGCCCACGAACTCGATCGCCACCTGGCCCCGGTCCCCGCGCCCCGGTCTGCGGGCGGGCATGCCTCAGCCCTCCCGGCCGCGGCGCAGGCGGGCCACCGGGCCCGTCGCGCGGACCGCGAGCGAGGCGCCCGGGGCGGTGGCGGCGGACGGGGCGGGGTCCGGGGTGGACAGGAGGCCGAGTTCGCCGGCCAGGGTCCACAGGGCCTGTTTGACCGTCGAGCGGTTGTCGAGGTCCTGGACGCGGCCCGCGTCGACCACGGCCTGGAGTTCCTTGAACGCGGCCGGGACCGGGGTGCGGGTGGCGCGGGTCTTGGTGATCTTCTCGATCAGGGCGGGCTGGATCTCGGTGTGCTTGCTCCAGCGGTTGACGACCATCGCCGTGTCCTCCGCCTTGCGGACCTGGAGCCGTTCCCACATCCGGACCATGCGCTTGGCCGCCCGTACCGCGACCACGTCCGGGGTGGTGACCAGCACCGCCACGTCCGCCATCTCCACGGCCGCCGCGTTGGCCCCGGTGACCTGGGTGCCGCAGTCGACGACGACGAGTTCGTAGCGGCTGCGCAGGGCTCCGACGATGTGCCGGGCGGCCCGGTCGTCGACCTCCTCGCCGCGTTCCCCGTCCGCCGGGGCGAGGAGCAGCGCGAGGCCCGAGGCGTCGTCGTAGACGGCGTCCTGGAGGACCCGCGGGGAGATGTCCTGGATCCCGGCGAGGTCGGCGATGGAGCGCCGGAACTGCACGTCGAGGTACGAGCCCACGTCGCCCGCCTGGAGGTCCAGGTCGACCAGTGCGGTACGCCGTCCCGAGGCGGCCGCGGCCAGCGCGAACTGCACGGCGGTGAAGGTGGTGCCCACGCCGCCCTTGGCTCCGGTGACGGTGACCACCCGGCCGCCGGGGCCCGTGAACACGTCGGCGGCGGCGCCCCCGCCCAGGTGGCGGCGTACGCCCACGGACCACTGGGCGGCGGCCTGGACGCGGGCGGCGAGTTCCTCGTAGGAGAGCGGGAGGCCGATCAGGCCGCGCGCGCCCGAGTCCATGGCGGCGGAGAAGAGCCCCGGCCCGGCGTCCGAGGAGATCAGGACGACGCCCACCGCCGGGAAGCGCAGGGCGACTTCCCGGATGAGCTCCAGGGCGGGCACCGGGCCGATCCGCTCGTGGACGAGGACGACCTCGGGGAGTTCGTCGATGGAGTCGGCGGCCAGCCGGGCGAGGGTGTCCAGGAGCGTGGTCGCGTCGGGGACGGGGGCGGCCGGCTCGGCGGCCGGGAGCTGGCTGAGCAGTGTCACGATGGCGCGCGCGGCGTCCGGGTCGCCGACCGCGGGGAGGATTCGGGTGGTCATCCGGGCCTCACCTGTCCCCGTCGAGGGTGTACGTGCGGTCGCCCGGGGCGGGCGCCGAATCGGTGCCGGGGGCCACCAGGGCCAGGCGTACGTGCTCCGCGAAGGACTCGGCGTACGCGACGCGCTGGGTGTCCTTGGTGCTCAGGGCGAAGGTGATCGGAACGGCCTCGGCGGGGCCCTTGCGGTCGCTGTCCTTGTCCAGGGCGGTGAGCTTGCCGACGCCCAGGACCCGGGCGTTGGCGACGATGATCACCGATCGCGAGGGATCGGTGTCCTTGGCGCCCTTGAAGGTGGCGAGGATGTTGACCTTGGCGCCGGAGGTGATCTTCCCGGCCACGCCCGTGGCCGCGTCGATCATGATGGCGATCTCCTGCTCACCGGGCTGCAGCTGCGGCCGGTCGACGAACATGTCCGCCTGCAGCAGCGAGCCCTTCTTCAGTGTGGTGAGGGCGATCTTGTCCTTGAGTGCGCCGAGGTCGGTGACGGCGGTGTCGGAGAGCCACCGTTTGGGGATCCTGACCTCCTCGAACTGCCCGGCCGCCAGCGGGCTGTACGGGGCTATGTCGCCCTTGGCCCGGTACGCGACGACCTCGGCGCCGACCTTGGAGTTGACGTCGCCGATCACCACGAGGACTCCGGCGAAGGCCCCCAGTGCGCACAGGACCGACAGGAGCAGCAGGATGACGCCGCGGCGCTGGCGTGAGTTCATGGGCCTTACCTACCTCGCCGTTCTTCATTCATTCGTGCGTTCGAGTGATCAGGGTCTGGAACGGGCGGTGCTCGCGGGCGGCGGCGGTGCGGTGAGCGGTGCCGCGCAGAACCCGCAGCGGTCGCCGATGAGTTCGAGCCCGCACCAGCGGCACTCCTCCCGGCGGACCGAGGCGACGAGCTGGTAGAGCACGGACAGGTCCGGGATGCCGGCGGCGAACTCGACGAGTTTCGGGGTGCCCCACCAGCCGGGGGACGCGGCGGGCAGCGGGTTCTCCAGGACGCCCTGGACCTGCCAGGCGGGGGCCAGTTCGGCCGTGACCCAGTCGGAGGTGAGCTGGCCGCGGGCGAAGGTGAGGTGCGTGGCGAACTCGGGGCCGGCCGGCAGCACCGCGCCGCGGGGGCCGTGGGCGCCCCCGCCCTGGGATCCGCCGCCGCTCAGTTTCGCCAGGTGCGGTTTCGGGTGGGCCATGACGGCGAACTGCGCGCTCGGCGACCAGGACCTGGCGTGCGCCCCCAGTCCGACCGGGACCCGGACCCGGTCGAGTTTGGCGACCGAGCCCAGCAGGGCGCCCGCGTAGATGTAGTGGGACAGCAGCCGGGCCGCGGAGGCGATGATTCCGGGGCTGAAGTCGCAGACGCTGAGCTGGCGCAGCTGACGGGCCAGCAGGGCCGTTCCCAGCGGCGGCAGATCGATGCCGAGGAGCGCGATCCGGTCGGTTTCCAGGATGGCGCGTACGGTGTGCAGACGCTGGACGGTGGAGCGGGGGAGCCAGGGCGGTACGAGGGCCACGAGGTGGCCGTGCCGCTCCAGCAGGGCGCCCGTCTCGGCGAGCGCGGACTCCAGGTCGAGCTGCTCGGGCGGGTGCAGTAAGGCGGCCCCGGGTGTGTGCCGGTCAGGGGCCGGAAGTACCAGATCGGCGCTGGTGACAGCGATGGCGGTCGGCACGCGCATTCCCCCGTTCCCCCACGTACACCCCGCACGTACGCCCCGTACGCCGCGGGCACTTCACGTGCCCGACGCGCGCTCGACACGGACCCGGCACGGACCTGACGCGGACTCGACGCGGATTCGATACGGACTTTTCGCGTCCGCTCCCGCACTGCGCGACCGCATCCGATCGACCCGCTCCCCCTTGCCCCAGCACCATATCCGCGTCGCCCCTGGCGGGGCAGGGCCTTGAAGATTCCCGTGCTACCAGCACATGTCACAGGTGGCGGAAACCCGGACAACAGGGATCGCATAGCGGGCCATTTCAAGCCACATCGCGAAGACTCTTGACACGGGGATTGGTCTGGACCAACTTGGCAGCCAACGCCTTGAGTCGGACCCACCCCACTCGGTCCGCCTCTCCCCACACCCCTCTTCCTCCCCCCACCGGAGCCCACGTGAACCGCATACGCTCCCTCGCCCTCCCCATCGCCGTCACCCTGGCCGCGGGCGCCCTGTCCGCCCTCGCCGCCGGTACCGCACAGGCCGCCGACGTGAACGTCGCCCGCAACGGCGGCTTCGAGTCCGGTCTCGCCAACTGGTCCTGCACCGGCGGAACGGGCGCCTCCGTCTCCTCGCCGGTCTACGCCGGATCCGGCGCCCTGAAGGCCACCCCGGCGGGCCAGGACAACGCCCGCTGCAGCCAGACCGTCACGGTCAAGCCGAACTCGACCTACACACTGAGCACGCAGGTCCAGGGCAGTTACGTCTACCTCGGCGCGACCGGGACCGGCACCCAGGACGTCTCCACCTGGACGCCCGGGTCGGGCGCCGGCTGGCAGAAGCTCTCCACCACCTTCACCACCGGCCCCGGCACCACCCAGGTCACCGTCTACACGCACGGCTGGTACGGCCAGCCGGCCTACGTCGTCGACGAGTTCAGCGTCTTCGGCCCGGACGGCGGAGGCGGCACCGACCCCGGCCCGTCGGTCCCCGGCGCACCGGCCGGAACGGCCGTTTCCGGCCAGAGCGCGGGCGCCCTCACCCTTTCGTGGAACGCGGTCAGCTCGGCCACCGGCTACTACGTGTATCAGGACGGCGTCCGCGTCAAGACCGTGACCGGCGGCGCCGCCTCGACCCAGATCACCGGGCTCGCGGCCTCGACCTCGTACTCCTTCCAGGTGAGCGCGTACAACACGGCGGGCGAGGGCCCGAAGTCCGCCCCGGTGACCGGCACCACCACCGGCACCGATCCGGGTCCGGGCCCCGGCCCGGGTGTCCCCAAGCACGCGCTGACCGGCTACTGGCAGAACTTCAACAACGGCGCGACCGTCCAGAAGATCTCCGACGTCTCGGCGCAGTACGACATCATCGCCGTCTCCTTCGCGGACGCCACCACCACGCCCGGCGCCATCACCTTCAACCTCGACTCGGCCGGCCTCGGCGGCTACACGGTCGCCCAGTTCAAGGCCGACATCGCCGCGAAGAAGGCGGCCGGCAAGTCCGTCGTCCTCTCCGTCGGCGGCGAGAAGGGGACCATCACGGTCAACGACTCGACCTCGGCGAACAACCTTGCGAACTCCGCGTACGCCCTGATGCAGGAGTACGGGTTCACCGGGATCGACATCGACCTCGAGAACGGCCTGAACCCCACCTACATGACGCAGGCCCTGCGCTCTCTGTCATCAAAGGCCGGCTCCTCGCTCGTCATCACCATGGCCCCGCAGACGATCGACATGCAGTCCACGCAGGGCGGCTACTTCAAGACGGCGCTGAACATCAAGGACATCCTCACCGTCGTCAACATGCAGTACTACAACAGCGGCTCGATGAACGGCTGCGACGGCAAGGTCTACTCCCAGGGCTCGGTGGACTTCCTCACCGCGCTCGCCTGCATCCAGCTGGAGGGCGGCCTCGACCCCTCGCAGGTGGGCATCGGCGTCCCGGCCTCGCCCAGCGGCGCGGGCAGCGGCTACGTGTCCCCGACGATCGTCAACAACGCCCTGGACTGCCTGACCAGGGGAACGAACTGCGGCTCCTTCAAGCCGTCGAAGACCTACCCCGGTCTGCGCGGCGCGATGACCTGGTCGACCAACTGGGACGCCAAGGCGGGTAGCGCTTGGTCGAACTCGGTGGGTCCCAAGGTCCACGGACTCCCGTAGGCGGTACGTGTAGGGGTGGCCGGATCGGTACGGCCTGCACAGCGTGTCCTTGACCGGGACATGCCACGAGAGCACGCTGTGCGCGTCCGCACGGCTACCCCCACACTCCCGACCCAGGAGAACGCATGCGGCTCCATACCCGCCGGAGGGCCGCCCTCACGGCGGCCCTGCTGGCGCTCGCGCTGGGCGCACCCGCCTACGGCATGAGCGCGACGGCTTCCCCTCCGCCCACCCCTTCGACCGCCACCCAGGACGAGGCGATCGTCCAGTACCGGATCCACGGCCCCTCCACCGCCACCGACCGCACCGCCCTGCTCCGTACGGGCGTCTCGATCGACGAGGTGGACGACCACACCGTCGTGGTCAGTGCCGACACCATGCAGGCCAAGAAGCTGAAGGCGCTCGGCTACAAGCTGACCGCCCTGCCCGGGCCCCCGGACCGCTCGCTGCCCGGCATCGCGGCGAGCCCGATGGACTTCCCCTCGGCGGACTCGAAGTACCACAACTACGCCGAGGCGACGGCGGAGATCAACCAGCTCGTCGCGCAGTACCCCGCGATCGCGAGCAAGCAGGTGATCGGCAAGTCGTACCAGGGCCGGGACCTCTTCGCCATCAAGATCAGCGACAACGTCGCGACGGACGAGGCCGAGCCCGAGGTGCTCTTCACCGCCCACCAGCACGCCCGTGAGCACCTGACCGTCGAGATGGCGCTGTACCTGCTCAAGGAGTTCACCTCCAAGTACGGCAGCGACTCCCGGGTCACGGGCGCGGTCAACGGCCGCGAGATCTGGATCATCCCGGACCTCAACCCCGACGGCGGCGAGTACGACATCGCCACCGGCTCCTACCGCTCCTGGCGCAAGAACCGCCAGCCGAACTCCGGCTCCTCCTACGTCGGCACGGACGAGAACCGCAACTGGAACTACAAGTTCGGCTGCTGCGGCGGCTCCAGCAGCAGCAAGAGCTCCGAAACCTACCGGGGCGCCTCCGCCGAGTCGGCGCCCGAGGTGAAGGTCGTCGCGGACTTCGTCCGCAGCCGGGTCGTCGGCGGCAAGCAGCAGATCAAGGCCGCCATCGACTTCCACACCTACAGCGAGCTCGTCCTGTGGCCCTTCGGCTGGACCTACAACGACACCGCCCCGGGCCTGACCGCCGACGACCTCGCCGTCTACAAGAAGATCGGCACCAGCATGGCGGCGAGCAACGGCTACACGCCGGAGCAGTCGAGCGACCTGTACATCACGGACGGGACGATCGACGACTGGCTGTGGGGCAACCAGAAGATCTTCTCCTACACCTTCGAGATGTACCCGGAGAGCGGCGGCGGCGGCTTCTACCCGCCGGACGAGGTCATCGACCGCGAGACCGCGCGCAACAAGGACGCGGTGCTCCAGCTGCTGGAGAACGCGGACTGCATGTACCGCTCGATCGGCAAGGAAGCCCAGTACTGCGCGACGCCGTGACCGGCTGACCGTGTGAAAGGGGGCGCCCCACCGCCAGGGGGGCGCCCCGCCCGCATGTCCGGGATCCGCCTCAGCCGAGCACGGCGAGGGCGTCGATCTCGATGAGCAGCCCGGCCGGCAGGCCCACGTACACGGTGGTGCGGGCGGCGGGGGCCTCCTTCAGGCCCTGCTCCTCGAAGTAGGCGTTGTAGATGCCGTTCATCTCGGCGAAGTGCCCGGTGTCGGTGAGGTAGACGCGGATCATCATCACGTCGTCCCAGCCCGCACCGCCGGCCTCCAGGACGGAACGGACGTTCTCCAGCGTCTGGAGGGTCTGCTCGCGCAGGGTCGGCCCGGCGGGGGTGGGCGGCTGCCCGTCGACGTGCGGGAGGAAGCCGACCTGGCCGGCGACCTGGAGGATGTTCCCCTTCCGCACCCCGTGCGAGAACTTCGCGGGCGGGGCGGTGTGGGTGCCGGGCGTGATGGCGATCTTCTCGGTCACGTTCTTCTCGGTCACGTTCTTCTCAGTCACGTTCTTCTCGCTCACGTTCTTCTCGCTCACGTGCTCTCCTGTACTCCTGAGTAGTCCTGGCTGATGGCTTCGGCGGTACGCAGCACCTGCGGCAGCAGTTCGAGCAGCCCCTCGGCGGAGACGACCACACCCGGCGCGGACACCGACAGCGCGGCGACGACCCGCCCGTCCGGCCCGTGCACCGGCGCCCCGAGGCAGTTGACGGACTCCTCGTGCCCGCCGAGATCGGTCGCCCAGCCCTGCTCCCGTACGAGGTCCAGCTCGCGCAGGAAGGCCGCCGCGTCCGGGGTCGAACGGGCGGTGTAGCGCGGGTACTCGATCCGGCCGGCGAGGGCCCGGAGCTCGGCCTCGGGCAGGTCGGCGAGGAGCAGCTTGGCAACGGCGGCGACCGTGAGGGGCACGGGCCTGCCGATGCGGGAGTACATGCGGACCGGGTAGCGGCTGTCGACCTTGTCGACGTACACGACCTCGTCGTCCTGGTGGAGGGCGAGGTGAACGGTGTGCCCGGTGGCCCGGTTCAGCTCGACGAGGTGGGGGTGCGCGATCTCCCGGACGTCCAGGTTCTCGATGGCCTCGGCGGCGAGCGCGAAGAGCTGTGCGCCGAGGCGGTAGCGGCCGTCGGGGCAGCGGTAGACGAAGCCGCGCTCGTGCAGGGTGCGCAGGAGGCGCAGCGCGGTGCTCTTGTGCACGCCGAGCTCGTCGGCGACCTCGCCGAGGCCGGCGGGGCCCTTCGCGAGCAGCGGCAGGATCCGGAGCGCCCGCTCCACCGACTGGCTCATGCCGCGTCCTTTCGTGACCGTCACTGCGAACGCCGGCTCCGGCGGCACCCCGGGCTCCGCCCGGACCTGCGCCTCAATCGCCGGCGAGGCTCGGTTTGGCCACGCCCGGACCTGCAAGCTCGCGCCGGCACAGATTCAGCCTCGCCGGCGATCGAGGCGCGGGGTTCGGGGGCGCAGCCCCCGCGGCGGCGCCGCACGTTGACCCGCCGTCACCCCGGATGTTAGACAGCATGCAGCGGCACACGCAACGACTGTTGCACAACACGCAACCCCCGGAGGCACCCGCATGGCCAGCGACAGCGACCCCGTCAAGGACCTCGCCGACGAGCCGGTCGACCACCGGTTCAAAGGCCTCCCCCCGGACGCCCAGACGCACGGCCTCACCGTCGGCCGGCTCGCCGCCGAGCGCCGCGACCTGTACACCGGCGGCTTCACCACCCCCGTCCTGACCCTCGACGCGGACGCGCTGGAGCACAACCTCGCCGCGCTCGGCGCCTACGCCGCCCGTCACGACCTGGCCTTCGCCCCGCACGGCAAGACCTGCATGTCCCCGCAGCTCTTCCGCCGCCAGCTGGAGCACGGCGCGTGGGGCATCACCGCCGCCGTCCCCCACCAGGCCCGCGTCTACCGCGCCTTCGGCATCCAGCGGATCTTCCTCGCCAACGAGCTCGTCGATCCCGCCGCCCTGCGCTGGGTGGCCGGCGAGCTCGCCGCCGACCCCGGCTTCCGCTTCGTCTGCTACGTCGACTCCGTGCGCGGGGTCCACCTCATGGACCGCGCCCTGCGCGACTCGCCCGCCGTCGTCGACGTCGTCGTCGAGCTCGGCGCCGGCGAGGGCGCCCGTACCGGGGCCCGTACCGAGGAGGACTGCCGCGCCGTCGCCGACGCGGTCGCCGCCACCGCCACCCTGCGCCTGGTCGGCATGGGCGGGTACGAGGCCGAGGTCCCCGGCGCCGACCCCGAATCCGTCCACGCGTACCTGCGCCGGCTCACCGCGCTCGCCGTCGAGTTCGACAAGGCGGGCCGCTTCCCCGCGGACCTCGACGAGATCGTCGTCAGCGCCGGCGGCTCGGCCTGGTTCGACGCGGTCGCCGACGTGTTCGCCGAGCTCCCGGAGCTCTCCCGCCCGGTCCTCAAGCTGCTGCGCTCCGGCGCGTACGTCTCCCACGACCACGGCTGGTACACCCGGCTGACCCCCTTCAACCGGCATCCGGAGGAGGGCGGGCTGCGCCCGGCGTTCCGGCTGTGGACCCAGGTCGTCTCCCGTCCCTCCCCCACCCAGGCCTTCGTCAACGCGGGCAAGCGCGACATCGCCTACGACCTGGGCCTGCCCGAGGCCGAGCTCGTCCGCGACGCCCTCACCGGCGTGGAGCGCCCCGCCACCGGCGTCCGCGTGGTCAAGCTGTCCGACCAGCACGCCTGGCTGGAGACCGACTCGGCCGAGGACGTGCAGGTGGGCGACTGGGTGGCCCTCGGCATGTCCCACCCCTGCACGATCTTCGAGAAGTGGCCGCTGATCCCGGTCGTGGAGGCCGACGGCACCGTCACCGACTACGTCCGCACCTTCTTCTAGGCGCGGTCCGGTGGACCTGGTCATCCGGGGGGCCCGCGTCGTCGACGGCACGGGCGGGCCCTCGTACACCGCCGACGTCGGCGTCCACGAGGGCCGGATCACCGAGATCGGCAGGCTCCCGGGCGGCGGGCTCCGGGGCGGCGGGCGCCGGACCCTCGACGCGCACGGGCTCGCCCTCGCCCCGGGCTTCGTCGACATGCACGCCCACAGCGACCTCGCCCTGCTCCGCGACCCGGACCACAGCGCGAAGGCCGCGCAGGGCGTGACCCTCGAAGTCCTCGGCCAGGACGGCCTGTCGTACGCGCCCGTCGACGACCGCACCCTCGGCGAGGTGCGGGCCGCCATCGCCGGCTGGAACGGCCCCGGCGACGACATCGACTTCGACTGGCGCACGGTCGGCGAGTACCTCGACCGGCTGGACCGCGGCTTCGGCGGCGAGGGCATCGCCGTCAACGCCGCCTACCTCGTCCCGCAGGGCACGGTCCGCGCCTACGCCCTCGGCTGGGACGACCGCCCGGCCACCGCGGCCGAGCTGGACCGGATGCGCCGGCTCGTCGCCGACGGCCTGGCCCAGGGCGCCGTAGGCCTGTCCTCCGGCCTCACCTACACCCCCGGCATGTACGCCACGGGGGCCGAACTGACCGAGCTGTGCCGGGTCGTGGCCCGGTACGGCGGCTACTACTGCCCGCACCACCGCAGTTACGGCCACGACGCGCTGGCCGCCTACGCCGAGATGGTCGCCCTCACCCGGGAGGCCGGCTGCGCCCTGCACCTCGCGCACGCCACCATGAACTTCGGCGAGAACCGGGGCCGGGCCGGCGAACTGCTCGCCCTGCTCGACGCGGCACTGGCCGGGGGCGCCGACATCACCCTCGACAGCTACCCGTACACCCCCGGCTGCACCACCCTCGTCGCGCTCCTGCCCGGCTGGGCGAACGAGGGCGGCCCGGAGGCGGTCCTGGCGCGGCTGCGCGACGGCACCCAGGCCGAGCGGATCCGCCACGCGCTGGAGGTCGAGGGCTCCGACGGCTGCCACGGGGTGCCCGTCGACTGGTCGACGATCGAGATCTCGGGCACCGCCGACCCCGCCTACGGCCCGTACGTCGGCAGGCGCCTGGACGGCTGGGAGACCGCCCGAGGGCTCCTGCTCGGCGACCGGCTCGCGCCGACGATCCTCCAGCACGTCGGGGACGAGGAGAACGTCCGGGCGATCATGCGTCACCGGGTCCACACCGGCGGCTCCGACGGCATCCTCCAGGGCGCGAAACCGCACCCGCGCGCCTACGGCACCTTCCCGCACTACCTCGGCCACTACGTCCGCGAACTCGGGCTGCTCTCCCTGGAGGAGTGCGTGGCCCACCTGGCCGGCCGCCCCGCCGCGCGCCTGCGGCTGCCCGACCGGGGCCTGGTCCGCGTGGGATACCGCGCCGACCTCGTCCTCTTCGACCCGGACACGGTCGCGGCCGGGTCCACGTACGAGCGGCCGCGCGTGCTGCCGACCGGTGTCCCGCACGTCCTGATCGACGGGCGTTTCGTCATGCGCGACGGGCGCCGGACGGACGTGCTGGCCGGACGCTCGGTGCGCCGAACCGCCCGCGATCTTCGGTAGATCCGACATCTACGATGGACCGCATGGTCGCCTTCGCCCTCGCCGCCCTGCTCTTCCTCGCATTCTGCATAAGCGTCCGGCAGGACCGGCGCCGCTTCCAGAACGCCGTGCTCCTGGGGCTGACCTTCCTCAGCGCGTTCTCCGCGCTGTTCCTCCAGGTCGGCAAGCTGCCCACCTGGGCGGCCGTCACGGTCGTCGTACTCGCCTTCGCCTCACCCGCGTTCGCCGCCCTGGCCCTGGGCGTCTTCCTCGTCCGCAACGGCGTGGTCATGATCCGCAAGGAGGGCTTCCGGCCGGCCAACCTGCTGTCGATGCTCGCGGGCCTCACGATCTTCGCGCTGATCGCACTGCTGGTCCTCGTCGGCGTGGTCGGCTCCCCCCTCCTCGGCGGCATCGCCGGAACGGTCACCGTGGTCGCCGGCTACGTCTCCTTCGTCTTCTTCTGCTTCCTCGGCTACGCCTTCCTCTACGGGCGGATCAAGGTGCGCGGCGACGTCGACCACGTGGTCATGCTGGGCTCGGGCCTGGTCGGCGGCGACCGCGTGCCGCCGCTGCTGGCCTCCCGCCTGCGCAAGGGGCAGCAGATCTACGAGGCCCAGCTGGCCCGGAGCGGGCGGCCGCCGGTCCTCCTCGTCTCGGGCGGCAAGGGCTCGGACGAGAAGGTCGCCGAGGCCCGGGCGATGGCGGACTGGCTGATCGCGCAGGGCGTGCCCGAGCAGCACGTGGTGCTGGAGGACCGCTCCACCACGACCGAGGAGAACATGCTCTTCAGCCGGGACATCATGACGGCGCACGACCCGGCCTACCGGTGCGTGGTGGTCACCAACAACTTCCACGCCTTCCGCGCGGCGATGCTGGCCCGCAAGACCGGCGTCAACGGGCAGGTGCTGGGATCCCCCACCGCGAAGTACTACTGGCCGAGCGCCACCATCCGCGAGTTCGTCGCGGTCTTCTGGGAGCACCGGATCGTGAACCTGTCGATCTGCGCCCTGCTCACCGTCTTCGGCGCGCTGGGCACGCTGGCGGCGGTCCTCGTCTGACCCGCGCGCACACGGGGGTGCTGTGACTCCCCCCTTGGCAGTCACGGCACCGGTCCGCGCGTGCGCGGCCGTACGGCTACACCCGCTGCCAGAGCGCCGGGACGTTCGGCGGCTCCCAGCCCGTCTGGGCCTGGTGCCCCTGGAGGCAGCGGTAGGCCGAGCCGCCGTACGTGACGGTGGCGCCGGCCGCGTAGACGGTGCCCGCCTTCCAGGTGCCGCCCGGCTCGGGGTCTCCGGGCCCGGGGCCCGGGCCGGGGTCGCTGCCGCTGACCTTGAGGGTCAGTCCGTACGCGGACAGGATCGGGTTCAGCGGCTGGAAGAAGGTGGTCCCGCCGCCGGAGCAGTTGCCGGAGCCGCCCGAGGTGACGCCCTGGGCCTGGCTCCCGGAGAGGTAGGAGCCGCCCGAGTCGCCCGGCTCGGCGCAGACCGTCGTACGGGTCACGCCGGAGATGGTGCCCTCGGGGTAGGTGACGCTGGTGTTGTGCTGCTGGATCGTGCCGCAGTGCCATCCGGTGGTCGATCCGGAACGGCATACCGAGGCTCCGACCGGCTGCAGCACCGAGCCGGTGACCTGCACGTTCGCGCCGCCGCTGCCCTTCACGTACGGGGTCGCGGTCCACTGGGTGTTCGCGGCCACCCAGGCCATGTCGTTGCCGGGGAAGACCGAGGCCTGGAAGGAGCCCTGGGCCACCTGGTTGAAGCCGCTGGTGGCGGTTCCGGCGCGCCCGCAGTGCCCGGCGGTGGCGAAGCCGTTCACGGCCCCTTTGGTGACGGGGAAGCCGACGGAGCAGCGGCCGCTGCCGTTCATGTAGTACGCGTCCCCGCCGCGCAGGTCGCACAGCGGGCGCGGGGCCTCGGCCGTACGGACCACCGTGACACCGGCCGGGTCGGTCCCGGTCGCGGCCAGCAGCGCGGCGGCCGCCCCCGCCTCGGTCTCCTCGACGACGAGGGTGTTGGAGCGCGGGTCGACGTAGCGGACGGGGGTCGCGGCGCCGGCGCCCCGGTCCAGTGCGGCCCGGCCGGCGTCCAGGTCGGCCAG
The DNA here is from genome assembly GCF_042894785.1 of Streptomyces sp. NPDC001502. Classification (NCBI taxonomy): domain Bacteria; kingdom Bacillati; phylum Actinomycetota; class Actinomycetes; order Kitasatosporales; family Streptomycetaceae; genus Streptomyces; species Streptomyces sp. NPDC001502. The sequence continues at coordinate 310,323 of NZ_JBIAVW010000009.1, read as the reverse complement.
GGTGCGGGTGACCAGCTTCGCCCGGGCCCCGGCGGCCCGTATCGCGGCGGTGTCGGCGGCCCGGGTGGTGGCCACGGTGAGGGTGCCCGCGTCGGCCCCGTCCACCCAGGCCCCGGCGAAGGCGGCGCCGAGCCGGTCGCGCAGCCGGGCGGCGGTGGCCCCGGCCTCGGCCTCGTGGGCGAGGCGCGCCGTGGCCTGCGCGGGGGTCAGGCCGAGGTCGCGCTGCATCGCGGCGAGCAGCTCGGGCGGGGCGTCGGCGGTGCGCAGGGTGGCCGCCGCGGAGGGCGCGGCGGGGGCGGAATCGGCGATGGCGCCGCCGGTCCCGGCCAGCAGCAGCCCGGCGGCGGCCAGGGCGGTACACGCCGCGCGGGCGTGTCGCTTGAGCATGGGGGATCTCCTCGGTTTCCGGTGGGGTCTGCGGAAACCGTAGAAATCCGAACCGCCGTGCGGGAGCTGCCGGTTGGCCCCTTCCCCGGTGTTATGCCCGGGGCCGCCGGGCGGCCCGCGCGCGGTCGAGGTGCGTTCATGGGGCGGCGGCCGGAGGATGGGGCCAGGGGAAAACCGTAGGAGGTACGCGATGGTCAGTGAACCCGACGAGCAGCCCACACGGTCGGACCGCCTCTTCACGGGCGGGGAGCGACCGTACGACCCCGAGGACCTCGTGATGGTGACCGGCCACGACCCGACTCCGGAGCGGATCGAGAAGGCCCGGAAGCTCATGGAGAAGGAGGGCCCGCAGGTCATCGAGCGCTACCTGCCGTAGCGACGGCACCGCACCCGAGGACTGCCGCAACCGCCCCCGGCCCCGCCGGGGGCGTCCCCGCACCCCAGCCCCACGATCTCAGCCCCGCCGGCGCGATCTCAGCCCCGCCGGCGTTTGAGGCGCGGGGGCCCGGGGGCAGCGCCCCCAGCTCTTCCAGTCCCGCCGGCGATTGAGGCGCGGGGGCTCGGGGGCAGCGCCCCGATCTTCCAGCCCCGCCGGCGATTGAGGCGCGGGGGCCCGGGGGCAGCGCCCCGATCTTCCAGCCCCGCCGGCGATTGAGGCGCGGGGGCTCGGGGGCAGCGCCCCCGCAACGGCGCCGCACCCGCCCGGTACACAGTCACGCCGCAGGCGACGGCACGGTCGGCAGCGGAGCCACCCGCAGGGCCGCCGCCCCGGCCGACCTGGCCAGGGCCTCCGTATGCGCAGCCCGCGCATGCTCCAGCACATCGGCAGCCCGCGCAGCGACCCGCGCGGCGGGGTGCCAGCCCAGCAGGTGCCGCCAGATGAGCGGGGCCCCGGCAAGGGGCCGCGTGACCACCCCCGGGGTCACCGGGAACGTGGCCCGGCACAGTCCGACCGCCCGCCCCACCTGCACCAGGTGCACGCAGGAGGCGGTGTCGGTCTCGTAGACGCACGCGGGCGTGAATCCGGCCCGCACGCAGGCCGCGGCGAAGCAGTCGCCGAAACACCCGTCGCCGGGGACCTCCGTCCATGCCTCGGCGGCCAGCTCGGCCAGCTCGATCCCGGTACGCGGGGCCAGGGCGAGGGGATGGTCCTCGGCCAGCATCACGTACACCGGGTCGCGCGCCACCTCCATCCAGGCCAGGCGCCCCGGCTCGGGCGGTGCACTCTCCCCGCAGACCCCGACCATCGCGAAGTCCAGGCGGCCCTCGGCGACGCCGGCGGCGACCTCCTTCTCCGACCAGGAGGTGTACGTGGTCACGGGCACGCCGGGTTCCTGGTGGGCGAGCCGGTCCACGAGCCCGCCGAGCAGCGGTCCGTGCGTGCCGCCGAGCCGGTAGCCGTGCGCCCCCTGGCGGGCGAACCGCCGTGCGTCCTCCTGCAGCTCGCACACGGCGGGCAGCAGCACCCGGGCCCGCTCCAGCACCAGCTCACCGAGCGCCGTGGCCCGTACGCCGTCGCGCCCCCGCAGGAACAGCGCCCCGCCCAGCGCCCGCTCGATGCGTTTGAGCTGCGTACTGAGCGCGGGCTGCGCGAGGCCGAGCGCGGTGGCGGCCCGCGTCAGGCTCCCGGCGTCGGCGACGGCCCTGACGATCTTGAGGTGCCTCAGCTCCAGATCCATACGACGAGCTTGGTCCAGACCTGTGGGCATGCGCTACGGGTCGGGCGCATCCAGAATCGTTAATGCTCGTTAGCCGCAAGAGGGACACGACCCTAAGGACAGGAAAATGCACGCACTCGATGTCGACTGGGACCACCCCACCGACCCGCGACCCGGCCCACGGCTCGACCACGTACGCGCCTACGTGAGCACCGCGGGAGCCGACGGGCACCTCTGGCACGGAGTCCGCACCCTCCTGCTGACCACGCTCGACCGCGCCAGCGGCCGCGCCGTCCGCACCCCGCTGATCTACGCCGAGGACGCCGGCCGCCACATCGTCCTGGCCTCCGCCTACGGCGCCCCGGACCACCCCCACTGGTACCGGAACCTCACCGCCCACCCGGAGGTCCGCCTCCAGGTCGGCGCCGCCACCTTCAGGGCGCTGGCGCGCACCGCCACGCCCCAGGAACGGGAGGTGTACTGGGAGATGATGACGGCCCTGTGGCCCCCCTTCGAGGACGACCGCGCTGCGGCCCGGCCCCGCGAGATCCCGCTGGTGATCCTGGAGCGCATGGGCTGAGCACTCCGCGCGCAAGGGTCAGAGCGTCGCCGCGGCGACCGCGCTGTACGTGCGCCCGCCCGCGACGAAGTCGCCCAGCGGGACCATGCCGAAGCCGTCGACGTGCACCTTCCAGGACGGCACGTTCCCGGCCTCGACGAAGGCGACCACGGCGTCGGCGCGCTCCGAAGCCGCCGCCACCGCCATGGTGAACAGCGCCCGGGCCACACCACGCCCCCGGTACGCGGCGGCGACCACGACCGGCCCGTAGAGCAGCCACCGCGCCTCGGCCAGCGGGCGCCCCTGCCACTCCAGTGCCTCCTGGGCCTGGAGCAGGCCCGCGACCGGCGGTGACGGGTCTGCCAGAGCCGCGGGCGCCGACAGCGCGAGCAGCCCGGCGATCCGGCCCCCGTCGTCCGCGACCAGCAGCTCCCGCGCACCGGCCATCGCCCGCAGCACGCCGGCGTCGAAGCGGCCCTGCACGAAACCCTGTTCCGCCCGCTGCCGTTCCGTCAGCGCGTCGTGGTGGTTGGCGGCGAAGAGCTCGGCCATGGCGGGTGCATCGGCCTCGGTGGCGTACCGGTACTCCATCCCGCGATCGTGCCACGCCCCCACGGCCGGACCGTGCCGCCGACACCGGGCCTACGGGTGACAGGGGGCAGTGTTGAACACGTTCAATGTTCTGGCAGTATGACCTCCGGTGAACCTGCCGGAACAGCGGGAATGCGAATCCCTCTGCCCTCGCGACCGGTCGCCCCGAGTCCGGAGGTCGGCACGACATGGGCCTGCCCCTGCTTGTCCTCGGGTTTGCCGTCTGGCTTGCCGTCACACTCGCGGCCCTGGCCGTGACCCTCACGGCGAGCGCGGTCCTCGGATACGCGACCGTCGCGGTGAGCCGCAGGCTGCCCCTCTGGGCCAGGATCACGCTGCTGGTGGCCCTGGCTGCCGCTTCGTCGGCGGCGTGGGTGAGCGCCCTGGGATTCTGGGCCGTCTGGCGGCCGGCCGCCCTGGCGCTGCCGTTCCTCACGGCAGTCGTCTCGGGGGCCGCCTTCCTGGCGCGCGAAGCCCACAAGCGGCGCGCACCCCGGATCCCGGCGTCGGCCTGGCCCGTCCGCCACCCACCGGCCACCGGTCGCTGAGAACGCGCGACTCACCCGTGGTCGTACACGGTCACTTCCACGTCGCGCGCACACAACGCCCCGGTGATCAGCGGCTCGATACGCGACCACGTACCGCCCGCGAGCCCGCACCCGATGCGCGGCATGTGAACACTCGCCCCGAGCTCGACCGCATGGCCGGCGAGCGCGGTGAGGCACCGCTCCACGGCGTCATAGCGAATGGGCGGCCCCCCGCTTCCGGTCCGGATGCCGCGCTGGCCGACCATGTTGGCCACCCACACGTCGGGCTTCACCTGCACCACTTGCACGGCGCCCAGCCCGAAGTCGTTCCCGCTGCGCCCCCGATGCCAGGCCCGGAACGCGGCCTCGGGCTCGCCCCACCGCTTCGAAACGGCCAGCACGAAGCCCTTCCCCCACCCCCCGAGGTCATTGCAGACATGCGCGATGACCTTGGGCCCCTTGGCCTGGGGACTCGTCGCATCCCCGGCAATGATCCTGAGCGGCTTCACACCTCGAACGGTATGCGCCACCACTGACACCGGGGGGAGCGGGTGGGGTCGGGTGTCCGGAATCAGACGAAGTACGGCGGGGGCTTCGGCGGGCGGGAGCCGGCGGGGCGGGGGCCGGGAAGTACGGCGGGGCTCCGGAGGGCGGGATCTGCTCGATCGGAATCAGGGATGGGTATGGGGGTTTCCCGTCAGTCCCATCGTCCCTCCGTGTCGGGCCGGTCCCTCAAGGGCGCTCCTTCGTCGCGTCACTGCGTGATGTCGCTGCGCTCCACCCTTGACCGACCGTCCCGCCCCGGAGAAACGAAAGACTGCCGGGAAGCCCCCAAAGGAACGGGCCGGGAGTTCAAGGATCAGGACGGGGCGGCCAGAGATGCGCGAGGGGGTCCGGGTGAGCACGGTCCAGAGACGGGGCCCATCACAGACCGGCATCCGCGTCGGGGGAGCGCATCCAATCGCTACGCGCTCCTCACGTCTCAGCGTCCGACGACCGTCTGGGGCTGGGCATAGGCCGCCTCGGATCGCTACGCGCTTCTCCATGACCGCGTCCGACGGCCGGCAGGGGCTGATGAGAGCTGCTGAGAGGGGCGGCCGGCCGGCAGCTCGGCTATTCCGTCGTAGAACCGGGTCAGCGCGAGCATCACCCCATAAGTCCATGAACAAACAGGTGTAATTGGGGCAAACGGTCGGCCTTCTGGCCCGCCCACGTGCGCTGACCCGCACTCACGACGACATAGCCGCTGTCCCGGCCTTCTTCACCCCAGCCGGCCGTCAGACGCCTCCCTGGAGGAGCACCTACGGGTCGTGGGCGGCCTATGTCCAGCCCAGGACGGTCGTCGGACGCTGAGAGATGAGGAGCGCGTAGCGATTGGATGCGCTTCCCCCGACACGGGCCCTGGTCTGTGATGGGCCCCGCCTCTTGACCGTGGCTCTTCGCGCCCGACCGGGCAGCACGTCTCTGGCCGCCCCGTCCTCATCCTTGAACACCCGGCCCGTTCCTTTGGGGGCTTCCCGGCAGTCTTTCGTTTCTCCGGGGCGGGACGGTCGGTCAAGGGTGGCCGAAGGCCATCGCGAAGCGACGCGAGGAACGAGCGCCCTTGAGGGACCGGCCCGACACGGAGGGACGATGGGACTGACGGGAAACCCCCATACCCATCCCTGATTCCGATCGAGTAGCTCCCGACTACCCGAGTCCCCGCCCCGCCTACTCGCCCCCGCCCAGCCGGCTCCCGCACCCCGAAGCCCCCGCCCCACCTCCCCACCCCCGCCCCCGACCCCGACCCCGACCCCGACCCACCCTCCCACCCCCTCAGAGGTACTCGCGGGCGAACTCCACCGCCCATTCCACCGCCGCCAGGGGGACGCTGCCCGAGTGGGGGTCGATGGCGAGGCGGGCCGATTCCCAGTCCTGGTCGTGTTCGCGGAAGATCGCGAAGCGGGCCTCCTCCAGGACTCCTTCCGGCCTGACCAGGAACTCGATCGCCCGGTCGTCGCCATCCGTGCCGACCGTGGCGATCTCCATGTCACCGACTACGAAAACCACTGTCCCGCGCTCCTCAGTTGCCGCTGCACACGTACACCAGCAGGACGGACCCGATGTAGATCGCCCCTGCCGCCATGAAGGCGCCCGCCACCGCGACGACGACCGTGCCGACCCGTTCGGTGCGCCGGCGGTGGTCCGCCGGCTTCCACTCGCCCTGGTTCATGCACCCAGCCTCCGTCGCAGCACCGGCGCCCACATGAGTGCACGTACTCATGTGGGGTACTCATGCGGCCTACCCGGTCGTTCACGATCCAGGCGGCCACCTGGGGTGACGAGCGCAACACCAGGTGCTCGCACACGCCCGCGCCCCACTCATTCCGCAGGTCGGAACGCGGGCGCGGCCCCGGATTCCAAGGGGGGACCACTTCCCCACCCACGCATTGCCCGAAGTGGGACAAATCGCCCCTCGGACCTCTCTTCGAAAACACACGTCAAGCGCGCACCCGGGCCCGTAAGCTCCCGTCATGCAGGTGATCCAGTCAACCAAACTCGCCAATGTCTGTTACGAGATCCGCGGCCCCGTGCTCGAAGAGGCGATGCGGCTCGAAGCAGCAGGTCATCGCATCCTCAAGCTCAACACGGGCAACCCCGCGGCCTTCGGCTTCGAGTGCCCTCCGGAGATCCTTGAGGACATGCTCCGCAACCTGGGCACCGCCCACGGTTACGGTGACGCGAAGGGGCTGCTCTCCGCGCGCCGCGCGGTCATGCAGCACTACCAGACCAAGGGCATCGACCTGGACGTCGAGGACATCTACCTCGGCAACGGCGTCTCCGAGCTGATCCAGATGTCGATGCAGGCGCTGCTCGACGACGGCGACGAGGTCCTGGTCCCCGCGCCGGACTACCCGCTGTGGACCGCCTCCGTGTCCCTGGCCGGCGGCACGGCCGTGCACTACCGGTGCGACGAGCAGGCCGACTGGATGCCCGACCTCGCCGACATCGAGCGCAAGGTCACCGATCGCACCAAGGCGATCGTCATCATCAACCCGAACAACCCGACCGGTGCCGTCTACGACGAAGAGATGCTGCGCGGGCTCACGGACATCGCGCGCCGCCACAACCTGGTCGTCTGCTCGGACGAGATCTACGACCGGATCCTGTACGACGGCGCCGTGCACCACAACACCGCCGCCATCGCCCCGGACCTGCTGACGCTGACGTTCAACGGCCTCTCGAAGAACTACCGCGTCGCCGGCTACCGGGCCGGCTGGATGGCGGTCTGCGGCCCCAAGAAGCACGCCACCTGCTACATCGAGGGCCTCACGATCCTCGCGAACATGCGCCTGTGCGCGAACATGCCCTCGCAGTACGCCGTGGCCACCGCGCTCGGCGGCCGGCAGTCGATCGAGGACCTGGTCCTGCCCGGCGGGCGGATCCTTGAGCAGCGCAACGTCGCGTACGACCTGCTCACCCAGATCCCGGGCGTCACCTGCGTGAAGCCGAAGGGTGCGCTGTACGCCTTCCCGCGGCTGGACCCGTCCGTCTACAAGATCAAGGACGACCGGCAGATGGTCCTGGACCTGCTGCGGGCCGAAAAGATCATGGTGGTGCACGGCACGGGCTTCAACTGGCCCGAGCCCGACCACTTCCGGATCGTGACCCTGCCGAACGCCAAGGATCTGGCCGATGCCGTGACCCGGATCGGGAACTTCCTCGACGGCTACAGCCAGCTGTAGCGGCGCACGGTGCGACTCGCCGGAGTCCAGCCGGCGAGACGCACCCCCCAACAACAGGATTCAGCTCAACTTTAGAACCAATCCAATGTAGGATGGTCTCCTGACCACGCAGGAGGCCACCTCATGTACGAGCCGATCCGCACGAAGCCGGTCGTCCACCGCATGGGCGCCACTCCGGCCGACTACCCGCACAGCAGCCGCGGCGAAGCGCTGGACATCCAGCTCGCCGGCCATCTCGCGGCCCTGCTCGCCGTCACCGACGAGCTCGGGCTCGACGAAGGTGCCGCCGAGATCGCCGCCCAGGTCGCACGACTGCGCGGGGCCCGGCCCGCGCGTGCGCCGCGCCACTGCGCCGAGGACACCGCCGCGCTGCACCAGCGCGCCCACGACCTCGCCGCCCGCGCACTCCTCGTCGCCGCGTCCCGCGCCGACACCACCGTCGCGATCCTCGCCGCCGAGCGTATGGACGCGCACGCCGCCGCCCTGAAGTCCTCGGACCTGGCCGGCGCCCTCTAGACGGCCCCGGTCCGGGGCCGCGGAGGCTCCGGACCGGGCGCCACGTTCCCCCCGCGAGGTCCCGCGCCAGGGGCGGAAATTGGACAGAATCCGGTGCTCCGAACACGATGAGGGCTGAAAGACGCGGTTGCACGGGGGAGGCCGCTCCACATGGTCAATCTCCTCCACTCCGCTTCGTCCCCGTTCGAGCATTCTGGAGAGATTCGCCCATGAGCTTCGGCGACCCGAACAACCCCTACGGCCAGCAGCCCCCGCAGGGTCAGCCCGGCTACCCGCAGCAGGCTCCGCAGGGTGTGCCCCCGCAGTACGGCTACCCGCAGCAGCCGCCGCAGGGCGCCGTCCCGCAGTACGGCTACCCGCAGCAGGCCCCGCCGCCGTACGGCGCGTACCCGCCGCCGGGGATGCACGCGCCGGGCATGCCGGGCTCGGGGATGCCGCCGCTGGCCCACTGGGGTCTGCGCGTGGGTGCCGCCCTGCTCGACGGACTGATCATGGCGGGCCCGATGTACGCGCTGATGGGTGTCGGCGCGGCCATCGCCAGCGACGAGTCGACCGAGGCGATCGCCGGCGTCTTCGGCCTGATCGGCACGCTGTACTTCTTCGGCATGCTCTTCTTCCAGATCTACAAGGAAGGCACCACCGGCCAGACGTTCGGCAAGAAGATCGTCGGCATCAGCGTGCACCGCGAGCACGACGGGGCCACGCTCGGCTTCGGCATGGCGTTCGTCCGCAAGCTGGCGCACTTCCTCGACAGCGCCGCCTGCTACCTCGGCTACCTGTGGCCGCTGTGGGACGAGAAGAAGCAGACCTTCGCCGACAAGGTGTGCAGCACCGTCGTCATCAAGGTGAACCAGAACGGCTGATCGCCCCACGGTGAGGACCGGTGGCGACTCCCTGCGCAATCCCTCACGGGTTCGTCCGCTAGGTCGTCCGCGCGAACTCCGCGCCGGCGATCCCGCACCAGGGCACCGTCGCCACCGGCCACACCGGGCCGACCGCCTCCCCGTACTCGGTCGCGCCCGGAGCCACGCCCGGGATCTTCACCAGCGCCTGCGCGGCCCGCCTCTGCGGATCCGCTTCGGCGCTGTCGCGGAACTCCACCGTGACGACGTACGCGCCCGGGCCCTCGGCCCGCCCCGCCGCCTCCACGGCGGCCACCACCCGGCGGCTGGCCGGATCGATTCGGCACCCGGTGACCCGTACGTCCTCCACCGCCGCCCGCGGTGGCGCCTGCGGCGGATCGCCGCCGCTCGCCCACACGTACAGACCCAGCGGGGCGAACACCAGCAGCCCGGCCACCGTCACCAGGCCGACCAGCCAGCCCTGCCATTTCAACGTGCTCACGCCCATGCCCCGATCCTCCCGGGCCGCCGCCCCGCCCACCAGCACCCGAGGGCTCACACAGCATTTCGAAGTGGGACCGCCTGGACACCTGACGTTCATTCAAATCGGCGCGGAATGTGGGTTTCCGCGAGCATTCTGCACCCGTGAGACGCATCCTAGGAATCGTCCTGGGCCTCCTCCTGATCGGCGGCGTGCTCTACGTCGTCGCATTCCAGGGGCAGGATCACCCAGAAACCACGGCAACGAAGACCGTGCGTGGCGTCATCGGCTCGGAGAAGTCCGAATTCTTCCGCGACCCCGACGTCGTCAAGGCCCTTGCCGCCAAGGGCTACACCGTCAAGACGGAGACCTCGGGCTCCTGGGCGATGGACCAACTCGCCCTCAAGGAGTTCGACTTCGCCTTCCCCAGCAGCAGTGAACCCGCCAAGGAGGTCGCGGCCGCCGCCGGGCTCAAGGGGGCCCAGGAGACCAAGCCGTTCTTCTCCCCCCTCATCGTCATCGCCCGCTCCGGCGCGGCCGAGGTGCTGGCCGCCAACGGCCTCGCCAAGATGACCGGCAAGAGCTCCGGGACCCTGCTCATGGGTCCCTTCCTCAAGGCCTCCGGCGAGGACCGGACCTGGCAGCAGCTGCCCGGCTCCGCGGCCCACGCCGAGCTGACCGGCACGGTGTTCATCAAGACCACCGACCCGTCGTCCTCCAACTCCGGCGCCCTCTTCCTCGCCGCCACGTCCAACGTGGCGAACGGCAGCACCGTGGTCGCCGACGACGCCGGCATCGCACGCACCGCGCCGCTGATGCGCAAGCTGATCTCCGTCCAGGGCGCGCTGGAGCCCAGCACCGACGACCCCTTCCGGGCCTTCATCAGCGGCAGCGGCGAACCGCTGATCCTGGTGTACGAGTCCCAGGTGGCCTCGCTCCTGATGCAGCACCAGGACCCGGGCGACATGGTCGTGCTCTACCCGGACACCACCGTCAACTCGGCACACACCTTCGTGCCGCTGACCGAGCAGGCGAGGGAGCTGGGCACCCTCCTCGCCACCGATCCGAAGCTGCGCGAACTGGCCGTGCTCCGCGGGTTCCGCCCGCAGGAGGGCGTGGCCGAATTCGCCGCCGCGACGGCCCCGCACACCGCCTACCTCAACACGGGGCTGACCGGTATCCGCCAGGTCGGCACACCCACCGTCAAGATCCTGATGGCGCTGGCCCAGCGCGCCAAGGGCCAGGGGGACACGCCATGACACTGACACCGCCCGAGGACACGTCCTTCCACCTGAGTCCTCCGGAGCCCGTCGCCCCCGTACGCAAGGAGCAGGCCGCCGGGCTGGTCCCGCTGCAGGACGGTGTCCGCGAGGAGATGGCCCGCCGGGCCGGGGAGTACGTCGGCTCGCTCGCCGCGATCGATGCCCGCTCCCCCGAGTTCGCGCAGCGCATCGGCGAGGTAGCCGGCCTCGGCCAGGCCGACATCCGCAGCGCCGCCCAGCAGTCCAACCGGATGCTGGAGCGGGCCGTGCGCTCGCTGGGCCCGGACGGCGGCGGCGACGCCCAGGCCCGGGTCGCCGGCTCCCTGGTGGAGCTGCGGCGCACGGTCGAGGACCTCGACCCGCGGGACACGCCCGCCAAGGGGGCCCGCAAGCTGCTCGCGAAGCTGCCGGGCGGCAACAAGTTCCGCGACCACGTGGCGAAGTACGCCTCCTCGCAGGCCACCCTCAACAAGATCGTGGGCTCGCTGCGCAGCGGCCAGGACGAACTGCGCCGCGACAACGCGGCCCTGCACACCGAGCGCTCGCGCCTGTGGGAGACGATGGGCAAGCTCCAGGAGTACGCCGTCCTGACCGAGGCCCTGGACAGCGCCGTCGAGCAGCGGGTCGCCGAGGCGGAGCACACCGATCCGGGTGCGGCCGACGCGCTGCGCGCGGACGTGCTCTTCCCGGTCCGGCAGAAGCACCAGGACCTGCTGACGCAGCTGGCGGTCTGCGCGCAGGGCTACCTGGCGATGGACGTGGTCCGGCGCAGCAACGACGAGCTGATCAAGGGCGTCGACCGGGCCGCCACCACCACCGTGTCCGCGCTGCGGATCGCCGTGATGCTGGCCTCGGCCCTCGACCACCAGCGCAAGGTGATCGAGCAGGTCAACGCCCTGAAGGGGACCACCGAGGAGCTGATCCGGGGCAACGCGGAGATGCTGTCCACGCAGAGCGGCGAGATCCAGCGGATCGCGGCCGATCCGGCGGTGGGCGCGGAGACGCTGCGGTCGGCGTTCGCGCAGATCTACAAGACGCTGGACGCGATCGACACCTTCAAGGTGCAGGCGACGGAGAACATGGCGGCGACGGTGGAGTCGCTGGCCGGGGAGCTGCAGAGCGCGTCGGCGTACCTCGCGCGGACGCGGACCGCCGGTGCGCTCGAAGGGGGTGCGCTGTGAGCGCGGCCGGGCGGGTACGGGCGGCGGCGGGGGCTCGGCCCCGGCCCCCGCGGCCGGGCCGTCGGCTGCGCCGGACGGGTTTCGCGCTCGCGCTCGCCCTCGCCGTGTTCACGGCGGCGACGGCCTGCACCTCCGAGGGTGCGGCCGAGCCGGCGGAGACGGCCTACAAGGAGGGCACGCTGCGGGTGCTGGCCTCCAGCGAGCTCAGTGACATGGAACCTGTGCTGAAGGCCGCCAAGGCCACCACCGGGGTCACCGTGAAGCTCACCTGGTCCGGGACGCTGGACGCCGCCGAGCAGGTCGCCTCCGGGCAGGCCGACGGCAGGTACGACGCGATCTGGCTCTCCTCCAACGACTATCTGCGGCTGCGGCCGGAGGCGGCCGGGAAGCTCTCCAGCGAGACCTCGGTGATGTCCTCGCCGGTCGCCCTCGGCGTGAAGCCGCAGGCGTTGGCCCGGCTCGGCTGGAAGCCTGAGGAGGTCACCTGGCCGGCGGTGCACGAGGCCGTCGCCGCCGGGAAGCTGACGTACGGGATGACGGATCCGGTGCGCTCCAACTCCGGTTTCTCGGCGCTGGTGTCGGTGGCCTCGGGGCTGTCGGGCGCGCAGGCGGCGCTGAGCGACGCGGACGTGAAGGCGGCCACGCCCCGGCTGAAGGAGTTCTTCGCCGGGCAGAAGCTGACGTCGGGCTCCTCGGGCTGGCTCGTCACCGCGTACGGCAAGCGCGGGGACGTGGACGCGCTGGTGAACTACGAGTCGGTGCTGCTGTCCATGAACCGGGACGCGAAGGACGCCGGGGCTCCGCTGACGGTGATCCGGCCGCGCGACGGTGTGGTCACCGCCCACTATCCGCTGACGCTGCTGACCTCGGCCCCGGCCGGGGCCCGTGACGCGGGGCGGGCGCTCACGGAGTACCTGCGGGGCCCGGAGGCGCAGAAGGCGATCACCGAGCAGACCTTCCGCCGCCCGGTCGCGGCCGGGGTGGCGCCGGCCGCCGGGCTGGACGCCGAGAAGCGGCGCGAGCTGCCCTTCCCGGGTTCGCGGTCGGTCGCCGACGGGCTGCTGGCCTCGTACGAGAACGAGCTGCGCCGGCCCTCGCGGACGGTGTACGTGCTGGACACCTCGGGTTCGATGAGCGAGGAGGACCGGATCGGGCGGCTGAAGTCGGCGCTCACCGATCTGACGGGCTCGGGGAGTTCGGGCACCGGGCAGCGGTTCCGGGACCGCGAGGAGGTGACGCTGCTGCCCTTCGGTTCCAAGGTGAAGAAGGTGCGCACCCACGTCGTCGAGCCCGGCAATCCGGGTCCGGCGCTGGACGCGATCCGGGGGGACGTGAAGTCGCTGGAGCCGGACGGGGGTACGGCGGTCTACGGCAGTCTGGAGGCGGCGTACCAGCACCTCGGCCAGGGCGGCGCGGACGCGTTCACCTCGATCGTGCTGATGACGGACGGCGAGAACACCGAGGGTGTCGGGGCGAAGCACTTCGACTCCTTCCACGCGGCCCTGCCTCCGGCGCAGAAGCAGACGCCCGTCTTCGCGGTGCTGTTCGGCGACTCGGACCGCAAGGAACTCACCCACATCACCGAACTGACCGGCGGGCGGCTCTTCGACGCCACCGGCACGGGGGGCCCCACAGCGGTAGCCGGGGGCGGTTCGCTGGCCGGAGCCTTCGAGGAGATCCGTGGCTACCAGTAGGACGGCCCGGGGCCTGAAGTACCTGGAGTCGAGGAAGAACCTGGCCGGCTCCGCCTGCGGCGTGGCCGGCCTGGCCCTCACCCTTGCCGGGGTGGCCGGTGCGTACTGGCCGGTGGTGGTCGCCGGGCTGTACGGGGCGGGCGCGCTGATCGCGCCGCCGGAGCGGACGGCGCCGCCGCCGTTCGATCCGCGGGAGGAGCTCGGCGTACTGCGCGAGGACTTCGGGCGGCTGCGGGAGTACGTCGCCGAGGTGGAGCTGCCGTCGGGGGCCGGGGAGGCCCTCGCGGAACTGCTGGAGCTGTACGGGGCGCTGCTGGAGCCGGGGTGGGTGGCCGATGTGCTGGTCACCGATCCGGAGGCGGTGCACGCGGTGTCGCGGGCGGTCCGGCAGGACGTGCCGGAGAGTGTGGACGCGTACAACCGGACCCGCTGGTGGAGCCGGATGACGCCGGGCGGCGAGTCGCCGGAGCGGCACCTGGAGCGGCAGCTGGGGCTCCTGCGCGAGGAGGCGCAACGCGTAACGGCGGGCCTCCACGAGGTGGAGGCCCGCCGTCAGCAGACGCACACGGCCTACCTGGAGGAGCGCGGACGCTCCTGACAGGACGGGCCGGTGCTGCGGTGGGCGCCGCTTGGTCGGGGGCTCCCACAGCGGTGGGACGCCGCTTGGTCGGGGGCTCCCACGTTCATTGGCCCTTCTTCAGGGCGCGTCCTGGCTCAGCCCAGGCGCTCCACGAGTGCGTGGTACTGGTCCCACAGCTCCTTGGGAGTGTGGTCGCCGTAGGTGTTGAGGTGCTCGGGGACCAGGGCGGCCTCCTCGCGCCAGACTTCCTTGTCGACGGTGAGGAGGAAGTCGAGGTCCTCGGCCGGGAGGTCCAGGCCGTCGAGGTCGAGGGACTCCTTGGTCGGCAGGATGCCGATGGGGGTCTCCACGCCTTCGGCGGTGCCGTCGAGGCGGCCGACGATCCACTTCAGGACGCGGCTGTTCTCGCCGAAGCCGGGCCACACGAACTTGCCCGCGTCGTTCTTGCGGAACCAGTTCACGTAGTAGATCTTCGGGAGCTTGGCCTGGTCCTTGTCGGCGGCCACCTTGACCCAGTGGGCCATGTAGTCGCCCATGTTGTAGCCGCAGAACGGCAGCATGGCGAAGGGGTCGCGGCGCAGTTCGCCGACCTTGCCCTCGGCGGCGGCGGTCTTCTCGGAGGCGATGTTCGAGCCGATGAAGACGCCGTGGTTCCAGTCGAAGGACTCGGTGACCAGCGGCACGGCGGAGGCGCGGCGGCCGCCGAAGAGGATCGCGGAGATCGGGACGCCCTTGGGGTCCTCCCACTCGGCGGCGATCGTCGGGCACTGCGAGGCCGGGACGGCGAAGCGGGCGTTGGGGTGGGCGGCCGGGGTCTGCGAGGCCGGAGTCCAGTCGTTGCCCTTCCAGTCGACGAGGTGCGCGGGCGCCTCTTCGGTCATGCCCTCCCACCACACGTCGCCGTCGTCGGTGAGCGCGACGTTGGTGAAGACGGTGTTCGCGTACATGGTCTTCATGGCGTTGGCGTTGGTGTGCTCGCCGGTGCCGGGGGCGACGCCGAAGAAGCCGGCCTCGGGGTTGATCGCGTAGAGGCGGCCGTCCTCGCCGAAGCGCATCCAGGCGATGTCGTCGCCGATGGTCTCGACGGTCCAGCCGGAGATCGTGGGCTCCAGCATGGCCAGGTTGGTCTTGCCACAGGCGGACGGGAAGGCGGCGGCGACGTATGTGGTCTCGCCCTCGCCGGCCGGCGGGGTGAGCTTGAGGATCAGCATGTGCTCGGCGAGCCAGCCCTCGTCGCGGGCCATGACGGACGCGATGCGCAGGGCGTAGCACTTCTTGCCGAGGAGGGCGTTGCCGCCGTAGCCGGATCCGTAGGACCAGATCTCGCGGGTCTCCGGGAAGTGCGAGATGTACTTGGTGGTGTTGCAGGGCCACGGCACGTCGGCCTCGCCCTCGGCGAGCGGAGCGCCGAGGGTGTGGACGGCCTTGACGAAGAATCCGTCGGTGCCGAGCTCGTCGAGGACGGCCTTGCCCATGCGGGTCATGGTGCGCATGGCGACCGCGACGTAGGCGGAGTCGGTGATCTCGACGCCGATCGCGGAGAGCTCGGAGCCGAGGGGGCCCATGCAGAACGGGACGACGTACATCGTCCGGCCCTTCATGGAGCCGCGGAAGATGCCTTCGCCGCCGGCGAAGATCTCTTTCATCTCGGCGGGGGCCTTCCAGTGGTTGGTCGGGCCCGCGTCCTCCTCCTTCTCGGAGCAGATGAAGGTCCGGTCCTCGACGCGCGCGACGTCGGAGGGGTCGGAGGCGGCGTAGTACGAGTTCGGGCGCTTCGTCTCGTCGAGCTTCTTGAACGTGCCCTTGGTGACGAGCTCCTCGCACAGGCGCTCGTACTCGGCCTCGGAGCCGTCGCACCAGACGACGCGGTCCGGCTGGGTGAGGGCTGCGATCTCGTCCACCCAGGAAATGAGTTCCTGGTGAGTCGTCGGGATGGTGGGAGCCGCGTTGTCGCGCGCCACGATTGCTCCTTGTTGAGGGGTGTGTTTGGTGTTTGCCCCGTGGGGGCTGCGACCCGGACGCTTCGCGCTCCGCTCATCCGGTGCCGACCGCACTCATCTGATCATCCGGTGGATGTGCGCATATGTCCAGAGGGCCTCTCACGTGAGCATTGCCACGTCCGTCAATCTTCCGTAAAGACCACTAACGGAAACCTACGGACCCGTAGGTAGCATGGCGCGCATGACTTCTGATGCCGCCGCCGTCCCGGCCGCCGAGGCCACACCGGTAGTCGAGGCCCTGGAGGCGGCGGAGACCGCCCTGGAGGAGAAGCCGCTGTTGCGCGGCTGGCTGCACCTCGGGATGTTCCCCGCCGTGGTCGTCGCCGGCCTGGTGCTGATGGCCTTCACCGACTCCACCCGGGCCCGCGTCGCCTGCGGGGTGTACATCCTCACGGCCTGCCTGCTCTTCGGCGTCAGCGCGGTCTACCACCGCGGCACCTGGGGTCCGCGGGGCGAGGCCATCCTGCGGCGGCTCGACCACGCCAACATCTTCCTGATCATCGCGGGCACCTACACCCCGCTGACCGTCCTGCTGCTGCCTCCCTCCACCGGGCGGACCCTGCTGTGGGCGGTGTGGATCGCGGCCGCCGCCGGCATCGCCTTCCGGGTCTTCTGGGTCGGCGCCCCGCGCTGGCTCTACACCCCCTGCTACATCGCCATGGGCTGGGCGGCGGTCTTCTTCCTGCCCGACTTCATGCGCACCGGCGGGATCGCCGTCCTGGTCCTGGTGATCGTCGGCGGCCTCCTCTACAGCGTGGGCGGGGTCATCTACGGCATGAAGCGCCCGAACCCCTCGCCGCGCTTCTTCGGCTTCCACGAGGTCTTCCACTCGCTGACCCTCGCGGCCTTCGTGGCCCACTACGTCGGCATCTCGCTCGCCGCGTACCAGCACTGATCAAGGGGCGGACCCGGCCCCGGTCGCGTCGGCGCGCTCAGGCGGAGCCGGAACCGGAGTTGTGCAGGGCCGCGTCGAAGAGCCGGTCGGCCAGCTCGCCGAAGACGGCGCTCAGCTTCTCGTCGGCGATGCCGTCGGCATACCCCTGGAACGCCAGCCCGGCCACCGCCTGGACGGCGGGCGTCGCGTACTGCGGGTCGACGAGGTCGATGGGGAAGGGCTCCCCGGGCGGCCAGGGTCCCGGCCAGTTCTTGGGCCAGGGGATCTTCGGGTGCGGCGGTGTGGGGCACATGTCGTCACCGACCGCCTGCAGGATCTCGCGGGGGTCGCGGCCCCCCTGGTGCGCCCCGATCGCCGTCTCGGCGACCCCTTTCACCGTCTGCAGGAGGGCGATCCGCAGCTGTTCGCGGGGCGGGAGCGGCTGTGGGTTGAGGGCGACTTCGGAGTCTCGGTCGAGGGAACGGACCCCTGCCACGCCGGCGGCGAACACCGGCCCGTGCGGATTGATCGCGTCCCACATCTCGGGCCTGACGCGTGCCGCCAGCCGCACGATGCGCGCGGTCTGTGATGCGCTGATCGGACTTGCCATGGTTCGGCCTCCCTGCTGGGTGACGGCAGCCACATCCCTCCCAGTGTGCGCGGATCAAGAGGGCCCGCAACCAGGACCCTGCCGCCCCCGGGGGGAGGCAGGGTCCCGGTCCGTCGCCGTCGCCGGGTCCGGCTTCAGCAGGCGTGGCCGTCGCGGTCGGGGTCAAGGCGCAGCGGATCGCTGCCGTTGACCTTGAGGCGCTTCGGGTACGTGTGGGAGGCCAGCCAGTCGCAGCGGGCCTTCGTCGTCGCCTGCACCTCGGCCGGGAAGCGGGTCGGTACGCACACGTTGACCGTGCCGTAGTGCCGGTCGCAGCCGGCCACGCTCGGCGCGACCGGGGCGGAGTCCCGCTTGGCCGGGTTCTCCTTGGCGGGCCCCAGCTTGTCGGCGAAGGTGTGCTCGTGAGCGGAGGGCTGCTCCTGGGTGGCCGCCAGCGCGGACGGGCCGCCGAGGTGCACCCAGGTCGCGATCGACGGGATGCCGTTCGCGTCGACCGCGAAGAGCATGTACCAGCCGGGCGGCGCCAGGTTGGGGTTGCTGGTGACGTTCAGGTCGATGTTGTTCCCGTCGACGGTCATGGGCAGGTCCACGAACCGCTGGTTCGGGTCCGAGGAGTGGGTGACCGCTGCCGGACGGATCAGCTCCGCCTTGGCGACCGGCCGGTTGACGGTGATCCGCTGCGTGTCCCCGTACACCCACTGCGTGTCGATCACCGAGGTGATCTGGGGGCGGGCGCCCTTGAAGAGATAGGGCGGGGTGTAGATCGACACGTTGTGGTTGTACGTCCCGTTGCCCGGGTTGTCGCCGACCGACATGACCCGGCCGTCCGGCATCAGGAACGACGCCGAGTGGTAGGTCCGCGGGATCGGGTCGGTGGCGAGACCCGCCTGGTAGGTGTTGGTCGTCGGGTCGAAGAAGGAGGCCTCGAAGACCGGGTCGGCCCGGTCGTGCAGCCCGCCGCCGGTCTCCAGCACCTTGCCGTCCGGCAGCAGCACCGCCGACACGAACATCTTGCCCTCGGCACCGGTCTGCGGCCGCTTGCCCTGGCCCTGGTCGACCAGGCCCTGCGGGATCGGCGGGCCGGCCGTGTAGGCGGGGCTGGGCTGCTTGAGGTCGATGATGTCGGTGAGCCGGTTGGCCGCCGGATTGCGCTCGTTGTTGCCGCCGCCGATGGTCAGCACCCGCTGGTCCTGGGCCGGGGGCAGCAGCACGCTCGCCGACTCGTCCCGCTCGTCCTTGTTCCGCAGGCCCGGCACGTCGGTGATGGTGTTGGCGTCGTAGTCGTAGATCGAGGCCCCGGTGCCCGGCGTGCCGTTGCCGAAGGTGTGGCTGCCCGAGTAGAAGAGCCGCCCGTCCTGCATCAGGATCATCGACGGGTACAGGCCCCAGTACGACCAGGTCTGGTTGACCTCGTTCATCGGCAGCCACTTGTTCTGCGCCGCCGAGAACTTCTCCGCCGTCACATTGCCCGTGGAGTCCTCCTTCAGCCCGCCGAAGGAGATCACGTCACCGTTGCCGAGGATCGTCGCCGACGGGTACCAGTGCCCGCCGTTCATGTCGTTCGTCTTCGTGTACTTCTCGGTCACCGGGTCGAAGATGTACGAGTCCTTCAGCCCCTGGTAGCCGATCGATCCGTCGGCCGACGGGTACCCCTTGTTGCCGCTCATCACCAGCACCCGGCCGTCCGCCAGCTGCACATGGCCCGCACAGAACATGTCGACGGGGGTCGGGATCGTCTTGAAGGACCCGTTCGCCGGGTCGTAGACGGCGGAGGTGAAGGTACCCGCGTTGAACTGGGCGATGTCGTTGCCCGAGCCCGCGATCAGCAGCACCTTCCCTCCCCCGGACCCCGTCTGGGAGGTGCCCCCGTTCAGCACGACCGCGTGCATCGAACGCACCGGGTTCTGCGCCGGGATCACCTGCCACTTGCCCTTGGCGCACTCCTCCGCGGTCCCCGAACAGGCCGGCTGCGGCGGGACGGCGCCCACCTCCTCCAGCGCGTAGTCGTCGGTGGTGAGCGTGCCCACCCCGTAGACCGACAGACCCCACGCGATCTTGTCGGTGCCCGGCGGAACGGCCGGCGTACGGACCTCCGTACGCGCCCATGCCGCGCTGACGGGCGGATTCTGCAGGTCGGTCCAGTACTGCCAGCCCGCCGTCGTGTCATGGCGGAACACGGTCACCGACACGTCCGGGGTGTTCGACTTGTACCAGGCGGACAGGTCGTACTGCCTGCCCGGCGTGACGGTCGGGGCGCAGGTGCTGTTCTCCGTGACCAGCGCCTTGCGGTCGCCGTCCACACGGCGGGTGAGCGAGACCTTCATCGCCTTGGTGCCGCCGTGCGCGTCGGCGACGGTGGCGAAGGTGAAGTCGTTGTCGCCCCAGCCGGACTTGGACCAGCAGGACGGCATGCCGGAGCCGGCGGCTCCGGCGGTCTCGAAACCGGGATTGGAGAGCAGATTGGGCGGACCGGCCGTGGCCTGCTGCGGTGCGGTGAGCAGCAGGCTCGCGGTCATCGCCCCGACGGCAAGCAGGGCGGCCCGCCGCCCGGCCTTCCGCCGGATCGTCAGACGCATGGAAAGGTTCCCTTCTGTGCGGCTCAGCTCCTGTTGTGGCGCGGCAGATAGACGAGGGCCTCGGTGGCCGCGAACCGCAGGACGAAGGTCGTGACCAGGGCAAGGGCGGTGGCGGGCAGCACCTCCATCCCGAGCTCGGCGACGAACACCGCGATCAGCGGGATGCGCAGCAGCAGATCGGCGTTGGCGAGCAGCGCGAAGCGCCCCACCCGGTCCGCCCAGTGGCGGTGCCGGCGCCGGTCGCGGAAGAGCAGGGTCTCGATGAGGAGGAAGTTCCACAGGACCCCCGCCTGGTTGGCGACGATCTCGGCCGGCAGGTAGTGCATCCCCGCCTGGGTGAGCAGCCACAGCGCGGCCAGGTTCGGGACGAAGCCGGAGAGCCCGATCAGCCCGAAGCCGATCATGCGGGCCAGCGGGGCGGCCGAGCGCAGCGAGGCGAGGTGGGCGAGGAAGCGCATGCCCTCGCGGGCGGTGGACTTCGACTCCCCCGCATAGCGGTCCTGGAAGACGAACGGCACCTCGGCGACTTTGCCGGGACGGGAGCGCACCGCCAGCTCCAGCAGGATCTTGTAGCCCAGCGGCTTCAGGGCCTCGGCGGTGACGACGGAGCGGCGCATCGCGAAGAAGCCGCTCATCGGGTCGCTGATCCCGCGCAGCGCGCGCGGGAAGAGCCCCTTCGTCAGCCAGGTCGCGGCGCGGGAGACGGCGATGCGGTAACTCCCGGCGAGCCCGGCCCGGCTGCCGCCGCTGATGTAGCGGGAGGCGACGACGAGGTCGGCGCCGGTGCGCATGCCCTCGCCGACGAGCTCGGGGACGAGGTGGGGCGGGTGCTGGAGGTCGGCGTCCATGACGACGATCCAGTCGGTGTCCGCGCGTTTGATCCCTTCGACGACGGCGCCGCCGAGCCCGCCGTCGGCCGTCTCCCGGTGCAGGACCGACACGGGGAAGGGATGGTCGGCGGCGGCCTTCTCGATGACGGCGGGGGTGTCGTCCGTGGAGTCGTCCACGAACAGGACCTCGCAGGGCAGGTGGTCGGGCAGCGCCTCACCGAGCCGGCGCAGCAACTCGGTGATGTTCCCGGCCTCGTTGAAGGTCGGGATGATGAGGGTGACGCTGCCGGTCAGGGTCTTCGGAGCGGTGAGCTCCGCATCGACCGGGGCATGGAGGTGCCACAGGTCCTCGCTCATGGTGGCTCAGCTCCCACTCGTACGGTCGGCACCGCCGACGCGGCCGGTCCTGTCGGTCCTGTCGGTCCTGTCGGTCCTGTCGGTCCTGCGTATCTCGATGCGGTCCTCGCCCGACCCGAAGACCGCCACCACCGCCGAATGCTCCAGCGCCGCCCTGACGTTGGGCAGGTTCACCGCGTCACGGCGCACGGTGGGCGAGGAGACCACGTAGTCGATGTCCTGCCAGCCCCGCGGCAGGGTTTTGGTGACGGCCGGGTCGAGGTCCGCCTTGTAGAACCAGATCGCGCCGAGCCCCGGCTCGAAGCCGTGGTGCACGGCGTCCAGCCAGAGCGCGTCGTCCAGCAGCACCCGGGTGTTCGCCGGATCGGCCACCTCGCTGCCGAGCCAGTCCGCGGCCTGCCGGTACGGGGCGTTCGCGTCCACCGTCAGCGCGGTGCGGTTGCCGTCGTACCAGCGCGGCAGCACGTACACGGCGGCCGACGCCACGAGTACGCCGACCAGCACCCGGCGCGCCCACACCCGCGGCCGGCGCTCACCCGGACCTCGGCGGCGGCGCAGCACGGCGTGCGTGATGCTGGCCGCGCCCCCGGCGAGGACGAGCGCGAGGAACGGCAGCGCCTGGATCACGTACATCGCCGGCAGGTAGCCGGAGGGCCGCATCGCGACGGCGGCGAGGATCACGGCGGCGAGCGCGGGGCCGGCCAGCGCGCGGGCGGTGACTGACCAGCCGATGGTGGCGAGCAGCAGGACGGCGCCGGCCAGCCCGCCGAGCGGCAGGACGGTGTCGTAGTAGAGCCAGGACCGGAAGACGCCGTTGGAGCCGGACCCGGGGGTGAGGATGAAGCCGGAGCCCTCGCGGCCCATCTGGTAGGTGATGCCGTCGATGAGTGACACGTGCCCGGAGCCGGGCAGCAGCTCGCCGTTGAGCAGGGCGTACAGCGGGTACGACAGTCCGATCAGCGCACAGGCGGTGATCGCTCCGGTGACCGCGAACTTACGGGTGTCACGGTGGCTGTGGCGCCACATGGTCACCAGCAGCGCCGGGAGCACCACCAGCATCGTCTCCTTGGTCAGGACGGCCGTGGCGGCCGCCAGCCCGGAGCCGAAGTGGTGCCACAGGTGGCGGCTGGGGGACGCGGCGAGGCAGAAGGCCAGCAGCATCCACATCACGGCGAGGTTGTCGAGGAAGATCTCCCGCTGGAGGACCACGGAGAGCGGCGACAGCCCGAAGAGGGCCATCGCGAGCCCGGCCGCCCAGCGCGGCAGCCACAGCCGGCGCGCCAGGACGTACAGCAGCACGGAGGAGGCGGCGGAGACGGCGAGCATCGAGAACCGCATCGGCGCGACGGTCATCCAGTCGGGCACGAAGAGCGACGGCAGGTACGTCAGGCCCGCGACCTGGATCCAGCCGAGCGGCGGATGGTCGTACCAGTACGTGTAGTGGGCGAGGCCGTCGCCCTGCTGGACGGCCCAGGCCTGCGCGAGGTAGGTGCCCTCGTCGTCGCTCAGGGTCGGGAAGTTCGTGATGTTCCAGCCCTGGACCAGCACGATCACCAGCAGCAGGGCGCCGCACAGCAGCAGGTCGGGGCGGGAGGAGCGGAAGCGCACGAGGGGCCGGGCGGGCGCGGCCGGGCGCACCCCGAGGCCGCCGGCGACGGGCGTCCGGCGGTCCGGGACGGTGCGGGTCTCTGGCTGGGGATCAGTGGCCGTGGGCAGGGTGGCGGTCACTGGCGGCTTTCCTCTCGGATCGCGGTGGAGGCGGAGACGACACCGGGTGCGGCGGTGGTGGGGACGGGAGCGGGCGCCGTGGCGTACGCGGGCGCGGTGGCCTGCACAGTGGCGGCGGCGGTGGCGGTCGGGGTCGCGGCGGCAGTGGCGGTCAGGTGGGCGCCGGTGTGGCTGGTCAGCTCCCACTCGTTGCGGCCGCGCTGCTCGCGCCAGACCGCACGGATCGCGGCCCCCGCGAGCATCACCTGGTAGAACGGGCCGCCGACCACGAGCTTGACGTAGTGCACGAAGCGGACGCGCAGACCGTACTGGCGGCCGAAGTCGTGCAGGCCGACGATCTCGAACACGAAGGTCACCATCGCCGTGATCATGGGGAGGAAGGTGATGATCGCGATGCCGACCGGTACGTCGAGGAGGACCGCGACGGCGAAGTTGAGCGGAATGATCACCCCCGACGCGGCCTGCATGAAGGGCGTCATCAGCGTGTAGCGGGCCAGCCACCGCTGGCCGCGGCCGGGCAGCTGCTGCCAGTCCTTCTTCCGGTACACCTGAAGGAACCCCTGGTTCCAGCGGGTGCGCTGCTTGAGCAGGCTCACCAGCGAGCCGGGCGTCTCCTCGCGGGTGACCATGTCGGAGTCGTAGGCGACGACCACCTTCTTGCCGACCGACGACAGCCGCACCCCGAGGTCGCAGTCCTCCGCGAGGCAGTTCTGGTCCCAGCCGCCGGCCTCGCGCAGCACCTCGGTGCGCACGAAGACGGTGTTGCCGCCGAGCGGGATGAAGCCCTTCTCGGCGTGCAGGTGCAGCCGGGAGCGGAACCAGAAGAAGTACTCCAGGCAGTTGCGCAGGCTGTACCAGCTGGAGTGGAAGTTGATGAGCTGGACCCCGCCCTGGACCACGTCGGCGCCGGTGGAGCGGAAGGCGTGGTCGACGTGGGCGAGCAACTCGGGGTGGACCTGGTCCTCGGCGTCGAAGACTCCGACGATGTCACCGCGGCAGGACGGGAGGGCGGTGTTGAGGGCCTTCGGCTTGTTCTTCGTCTCGTGGTGGTCGACCACGACCCGTACGCGGGCCGGCGCGCGGGCGGCGGCCCGTTCGGCGACGGCGGCCGTCTCGGGGTCGTCGTGTCCGACGATCACGATGATCTCGTAGTCGGTGTGGCTCGACTCCAGCAGCCGGTCGATGGTGTGCTCCAGGACCGCCTGCTCGTGGCGGGCGGGCAGCAGCAGCGAGAAGGCGAGGCGGCCGTCCCCATCGGGGCGGTCGAAACGCGTGGAGGCGAGCACCTCGGGGGTCCGCCACGCGTGCATCTGCCACCAGAGCGTGAATGCGGCCATCCAGAAGAGCGCCAGGGAAATGACAGCGATGAACACAGACGTGTACACAAGGCCCCCCACAGACCCGCCGCCCCCCGGCGGCGATCAGCAAACCCCCCGGGGACTCACGGCGGGCCCCCCGGCCCGCCGCCCCCGCTTCCCCCTTGCACGCACCCCCCGGTGCGCCGTCTCGGTGACTCCCGAAGCCAAAAGATTAGGCAGTGAACATGACACTCAGCTGCATCGCAGATAAAAAGCACGTTTCTTAACTCATGCACGCGCAACCGGAATTGACGGCACTCCGGTCACTTCAGGGACGAATCACACCCAACTGCTCGGCCAGTTCGACCGGTTCCGTCGTAGGCCGCGCGCAGACGAAATGTCGACACACATACGCCGTCGGAAGGTCGTGCACGAGTGTGCGCTCGGCAAGAAGGGGGAACTCACCACCGGTGCCGTCCGCCGCACGCGGAAGACCGACCGCCACCACCGCCCCAGGAGCCGTCCCCAGCAACGCGGTCCGGTGCAGCAGCGCCAGCGCCGGATCCTCCGGACGGCCCACGACCGCCACCTCGCGCGGCCCGTCCAGGAGCGCCTCGGCCACCGACAGCCCGTGCCCGATGAAGCGCGGCACCCGCGGCCCGAGCGCGTGCACCACCCCGAGCGCCCGCTCCGCCGCCGTACGGTGCGCCTCCGATCCGGTGTGCGCCGCGTACGAGAGCAACGCGCCCGCGGCGGCCGTCCACCCCGACGGGGCGGCCGTATCCGTGGGATCCTGCGGCCTGCGGATGAGCTTCTCCGCGTCGTGCGCCGTGTCGTACAGCGACCCGTCCTCGGCCGTGAACCGGTCCAGGACCAGGTCGACGAGGAACCCGGCGAACTCCAGCCAGACCCCCTCGCCGGTCACGGACGCCAGCGCGAGGAAGCCGTCCGCCACGTCCCCGTAGTCCTCCAGCACCCCGTCGTTGGCGCCGACCTGCCCGTCCTTGCTGGTGCGCGACAGCCGCGCCCGGCCGTCCATGTGCACGCGCACCAGCAGATCGGCCGCCTCGGTCGCCCGCTCCACCAGGTCGGGCCGCTCGAAGTACGCCCCGCACTCGGCGAGCGCGGCGATCGCCAGCCCGTTCCACGCGGCGACGATCTTGTCGTCCCGCCCGGGCGCGGGCCGCAGCCCCCGTGCGGCCAGCAGCCGCTCCTTGATCCCGGCGAGCCTGCCCGCCTCCACCACGGGCCCGTCCTGGGGCAGCTGCAGGACGGACGCCCCGTGCTCGAAGGTCCCCTCCTCGGTCACCCCGAAGTACGCGGCGGCCAGATCCCCGTCGTCCTCCCCCAGCACCTCGCGCAGCCGGGCCGGCGTCCAGGCGTAGTAGGCCCCCTCGACATGCGCCCCGGTCAGCGGATCCTCGCTGTCGGCATCGAGCGCGGAGGCGAAGCCGCCCTGGTCGGTGCGCAGCTCCCGGACCATGAAATCGGCGGTCTCCAGCGCGACCCGGCGCGCGAGATCGGACCCGGTGGCGCGCCACAGGTGCGCGTACACCCGGCACAGCAGCGCGTTGTCGTAGAGCATCTTCTCGAAGTGCGGTACCAAGGCGCCACCGGCATGCTGACGCAGCACGTACCGGTGGAACCCGCCTCCCACCTGGTCGAACAAGCTCGCGCGGGCCATGGCCCCACACGCCCCCTCGGCCATCTCGCGGGCCCCCTCGGCCCCGGTCCGGGCATGGTGACGGAGCAGGAACTCCACGATCATGCTCGGTGGGAACTTCGTGTCGCCTCCGCCGAACCACCCGCTGGCCGGGTCGTAGTCCCGGGTCAGGGCGAGCAGGGCATTGGCCTGGGACTCCTCGGTCGGCCTCCCTGTGCCTTCGGTGCTGAACGCACGGCCGGCCAGGTCCCTTGTGATCTTCTGCGCGACCTCCCCCACCTCTTCGCGGCGGCCGGTCCACGCCGCGTGGACACCTTCCAGGACCTGCAGGAAGGAGGGCATGCCGTGCCGGGGCTCGGGCGGGAAGTACGTCCCGAAGTAGAAGGGCTCGGCGTCGGCGGTCATGAAGACCGACATGGGCCAGCCGCCTTGCCCGGTGGCCGCCTGCACAGCCTCCATGTAGACGGCGTCCACGTCGGGGCGCTCTTCGCGGTCGACCTTGATGTTGACGAAGTGTTCGTTCATGTACGCGGCGGTCAGCTCGTCCTCGAAGGACTCGTGCGCGAGGACATGACACCAGTGGCAACTGCTATACCCAACGCTCAGGAATACCGGCACGCCGCGCCTGCGCGCCTCGTCGAAGGCGGCGGGCTCCCACTGCCACCAGTCGACGGGGTTGTCCGCGTGCTGGAGGAGGTAGGGGGACGTGGAGTGCGCAAGTCGGTTGGGCATGCCCCCCATCCTCGCGCACCGGGCGAGGCCCGGCCCGAATGCCCAGGCGTGGCGCAGGACGGTGAGTCCCGATCAGCACCCGGATGAAGAAGACGGAGAGCCAGGAACCTACGCCCCGCCTCAAGGTTCCGCGTCACGATCCGGCGGAGACGTCCGCCTTCGAGAGCCAGTCGAACTCGAGTCGCGCAAGGATCGGCGTGGGATCCCCCTGTCGGGCCGCCGCCCGGACCGTGATTCCCTTTTCTCCCAGCGCGCACTTCAACAGCATTCGCTTGTCCCTCATATCCGCCTTCCCCCAGGCTTCCCGCAGACTATCGATCCGCATGACGGGCTTGCGGTCAGCTTCGGCGTCAAGGGCTTCCAAGGCGGCGGTCGTGCTCTCGATGAGGGCTCGCTGCCCCTCACTCAGCTCCTCGAACCGTGCTTCGTCCATCTTCCCGTACACGTAGAAGTCGTCTTCGAGCTTCTTCACGCGCTCCTGAGCCGCTTCGAGCGCCTTCTGTGTCTCTTCCTTCTTCGCCTGGGTTTCGGGGTCCGCAAAAGCGAGCCAGCGGCGCGCCATCGCGGTGATCACCGGATCGTCCGGTTCGAGAGAGGTGATGTGGCTGATCCAGGCCTGACCCACAGCGTGGTCGATTCGTTCGGCCAGCGTGACAACACCCTGACAGATCGACTTGCCGCGCGTTTGCCGGACTTCACATCGGTAGCGCCCACCACGGTGACTCATCGCGCCGCCGCAGGGTTCGTACTCCCCGGTCCCTTCCTTGTCCCGCATCCTTCCGCAGCGATAGCTGCCTGTGCCCAGATACTTCGCCTCGGGCTTGCCCCTCGACCAGCGATTGTCGGTCCGCTCGGCGATCAAGGCCTTGATCCTGAACCATTCGGCCGGAGTCACCACGCCCGCGCCGCACAGGACGACCTCGCCCTTGGCGTCGCGCAGAGGTTCGCCGTACCCCTCCCAACAGTCCAGGACGTTCCCGTGCTCGTCCGTCTTGCGACGCCGAACCGGAACCATGCCCGCGAAGAGTGGGGACTGAGCCAGCTTGCTCACCGCGGTGGGGGACCACGTGGCACCGCTTCGGGTCCGGTGGCCCTCCTCGTTGAGTCGGTGCGCCGTGTCTTTCGTGGTCTTCCTGTCGAGCAGCATGTCCGCCAGTCGACGGGCGGTCTCGTACTCGTCGGGGTTCGGCTCGACCTTGCCGCTTCCCGGTGCGCTGCAGAGCCCGAACGGGGGCCTGCCCGTTCCACGCCGGCCCTCCGCCTTGTGTGAGTCGTGGCCCATCTTGACGCGTTTCGCGATGTCCTTGGCTTCCTCTCTTGCGCGCTCGCTCAGGATCGCGAATACCAAGCGCCCGCCCTTTGCGGAGTCCAGCCCCTCGGAGATGGACACGAGCCGCGCTTGCCGTCGGTCGAACTCGTCGAGCATCCGCCCGACCGCCCCCATCCCGCGCCTGTCGAAGCGGTCCGTCTTCCACACGCCGAGCGTCTTGGACCTGCCTTTCAGGATCGCTTGCGTGGCCTTTTCGAACTCCCACCGCCGCACGTAGGCCTTGGAGGCCGAGAGCTGCTCGAACCAGACGTGCCGGATCTGAATTCCCTCGACCTGCGCCCAGCGCACCAGTTCCCGAAGATGTCCCCGGAGAGTGGCCAGATCCTCCTTCTTGTTGCTCCGACGCAGGTAGGCATCCATGAGCCCCGACGGCTCCGCCGTCGCGGGCCTGCTCAGCCCCATGGCTTCCAGGTCGTCGGAGCTGAACCCCAACGCAGCCAGCGTCGCGTGATCCTCACGCACGTCAACCCCCTTGATATCTCAGGGGAAATGATAGAGAGACAATGAACCTGAAATTCAGGCTTTCTCAAAATGCGGCACGCTACATACCGATCCATGGATTACCAGAAAATCAGATGGTTCGATTTCGCGATCACTCTTGTCTGAGCAACGGTGTCAGGTCGTGGGTCCAGGTGTCGCGGGTGGCGGTCCAGGTCGCCGGGCAGGTCGCGCGGGCCGGGCTTGCGAGGTCCGGGTGGCGGGCCGGGGCGTTGCCGTAGGCCGCGCAGCGGTGGGATTCCGCGCGGGCCGGGTCCGGGGCGTGTTCGTCGTCGGGGTCCGGGGTGGGGTCGGCCGCCGCCGCGAGGTCGTAGGCGCGGGCGGCGGTCAGCAGGGTGCGGTCGCCCTCCGGGGTGCGCAGGAGCATCAGCTGGGCGAAGCGGTCGGCGGCGTCCTCCTCGGCGCGGCCCTGGTCGCGGACCGGGAGGTCGAGGGCGTCGATGAGTGCGTGGCCCGCCTCGTGGTGGAGGGTCTCCCGGACGACCTCGGAGAGGGGTTCGTCCGCCGGGCGGCGGCCGGCCTCCTCGAACAGTTCCCGGTCCTCCGTCAGGTCGTCGTAGCAGAGCTCGATCCGGTGGGTCTCGGGGTCGTAGCCGCTGCCCTCGCCCGCGCAGGAGCGGGCGACGACCGTGATCCGGTGGGGGACGTCGAGGTAGGCGTTGAGGTCGGCGGTGACGAGCTCGACGAGTTTCGAACGCTGCAGGAAGTCGGCGCTGTCGCGGTCGGCTTGGGCCGGTTTCTCGTGACGTGCGACGAATCCCCTTGCGGGCGGCCGGGGTTCGCATCCGGTCAGCGTCGGCAGCAGTGCCGTCGCGCACAGGGCCGACGCCAGAGCGGTGCGTAAGCGACGTAGCGTCATGTTGCCCTCCGAATATGCCGGTTGACTGATTTCGACCCGACTGTAGGAGAGAGTGCGCAGTTCCCTCTGAACTAGCTCAGATTCCCTCGCGCTCGGCGGAGTCCCGCAGGACACTTGGGGCTCGTTGCCGGAGCTCTCTGAGGGGGATGCCGATGCGGGACAGCCATCGCGGTGAGGCCGAGCGGCTGCTGGAGCGGGCCGTGGACGACGCGGCGCAGCGGGGAACGGGTGCGGGCATCGACCGGGCGACGCTGCTGGCCCGGGGCCGGGACGCGCTGGACGCGCTCGCCGCGAGCGCCGCGCCGGAGTACGAGGCGTACGTGCGGGCTCTGGACGAGGCGGCGGCCGGGGAGCAGTCGCTCGGTGAGGCCTTCCGGCGGGGCAACCATTCCACGGCGTTGCTGGTGACGGCGGTCGCGGCGGCCACGGCCGTGGGTGCGGACCTGTCGCTGGGTGTCGCGGCCGGTACGGCGCTGACCGCGGGGGCCGTGGTGGGGATCTCCGGTGCGGTGGCGACGGTGGTGAAGGTGACGGCGCTGCACCTGCCGGCCGCGAACCGGCGGGCCGGGGAGCGGGGCCGGCCGGGCGGGCCGGAGCAGTTGAAGCTGCAGTGGCTGTCGGCGCTGGAGGTGCGCGGGATACGGCCGTTCCTGGAGCAGCAGCGTGCGGTGGCCGCGGCGGCCCGGGCGGCCCGGCCCGCGGCGGCCCGGCCCGCGGCGCGGCCCGCTCCGCGGCTGCGGGGGGCGGACCGCAGCGCGGAGGCGCGGCGGCGCAGTGCGCTGGAGCATTCCTTCGGGCACCTGCCGGCTCCGGCGGAGGTGTTCGCGGGGCGGCGGTCCGAGCTGACGCGGATCGCGCAGTGGGTGCAGGCGGCCCGGGCCAGTACGGAGACCCGGCCGGTGGTGGTGGTGCTGCACGGTGAGCCGGGGGTGGGCCGTACGGCGCTGGCGCTGGCTGCGGCGCACGGTCTGCGGGATCAGTTCCGGGGTGCGTGCGTGGTGGATCTGCGGGGCGGTTCGGCCGGGGAGGCGTCCGGGGAGGCGCCGCTGGCCACCCGGGAGGCGCTGCTGCACCTGATGAACCGGCTGGGTGCGCCCCGCGAGCAGTTGCTGTTCCGCGAGGGTGCGTCGGCGGAGCAGCAGGTGCGGCGCCTGGGCGAGCTGTATCACCAGCATCTGCAGGGGCTGCCGGTGACGGTGCTGCTGGACGACGCGGTGGACGCGGCGCAGGTACGGATGCTGGTTCCGGAGCGTTCCGAGAGCCTGGTGCTGGTGACGGCGCGGGAGCCGTTGGAGCTGACGGCGGATCTGGCGGCGTGGGTGTACCAGCTGCCGGTGGAGCGGCTGGCTCCGCGGGAGGCGGCGGAGCTGCTCCGGGCGCCGCGGGCGGGTACGGCGGGTGCGTCAGGTCCGGCGGGTGCGTCAGGTCCGGCGGGTCCGGCGGGTCCGGCGGGTGTCGCGGAGGAGGACCTGGCCGCGGTGGTGGAGCTGAGCGGCGGGCTGCCGCTCGCGCTGCGGCTGCTGGCTCCGCTGGCGGGCGAGGGCCGGGCCCTGGCCGGCGGTGCGGCGGCGCACCCGGTGGAGGCGGCGCTGCGTGCGGCGGACGCGCGGCTGGCCGAACCCGCCCGGCAGCTGCTGCGGCGGTTGCCGCTGGCCGGGCGGGCGTCGCTGGGCGGTGCGGCGGCGGCCGCGCTGGCGGACGTACCGGAGGCGGCGGCGCTGCGCACGCTGGAGGAGCTGTGGGAGGCCGGGCTGATCGAGCGGGTGCGCGGCCAGCGGTTCCGGATGCACGACGCGGTGCGTGCGTACGCGGCGGCGCGGTCGGTGGCGGACGAGGACCGGGCGCAGGCCGCGGCGGCGCACGAGCGGCTGATCCGTGACTACGCGCGGCTCGCGGACTCGGTGATCCGGATGGTCGACGGGAAGATGTCGACGCGGGCGAACACCTTCCTGAAGGGGCCGGTCGGGGGGCACGGTTTCACCTCGCTGGATGCGGCGCTGCGCTGGCTGGACGACGAGTCGAGCTTCATCACGGCGGCGCTGCGGCATTCGGAGGGGGTGGATCAGCAGGCGGTGCTGGATCTGCTGGGTGCGCTGTGCGATTTCTGTCTGCTGCGCGGGGACCTGTACCGGCTGGGTGAGATCGATGAGCTGACGCAGGTGGTGGCGGCGGGTCAGAACGGGCTGAAGGGGCAGCAGGGGCGGCTGGTGCGGTCGGTGCAGTGGCGTACGGGTATCGCGGCGCGCCAGCTGGGCGAGCTGGACAAGGCCCGCACCACGCTGGCGTCGGTGGTGGACCAGTACATGGAGGCCGATCAGGAGGCGGCGGCCGCGATGGCGCTGGTCTCGCTCGGGATCACGTTGCACCACCAGGGCAATCTTCCGGAGGCGGCGGTGCGGATCCGGGAGGCGCTGGTGCTGCAGGAGCCGCCGGAGCTGGCGGGTGACCGGGCGTGGGGGCTGCACGCGCTGGCGGCGGTGGAGCGGGACCGGGCGCGGCTGGCGGAGGCGGCGCGGCTGCTGGAGACCTCGCTGGCGCTGCACCGGGAGAGCGAGAGCGTGCACGGGGAGGCGTGGGCGCACTTCCAGCTGGGTCAGGTGCACCTGCGGTTCGGGGACGTGGAGCGGGCGGAGGTGGAGCTGCGGCTGGCGCTGGACCTGTACGGGCGTACCCGCGACGACCGTGGTGAGGCCTGGGCGCTGACGCAGTTGGGCCGGGCCCGGGTGGTGGACGGGGATCCGGGGCCGGCGGTGGACGGGCTGCGGGAGGCGCTGGCCCGGCACCGGGAGGCGGAGGACGCGCGGGGGGAGGCGTGGACGCAGTACTACCTCGGGCAGGCGCTGGAGGTGGGCGGCGAGCGCGACGAGGCGGTACGGGAGCTGGAGCGGGCGCGGACGATGTTCTCGCGGATGCGGGACGTGTACGGGCTGGCGTACGCCCGCCACCATTCGGGCCGGGTGACGCGGGACCAGCGGGCGGCGCAGACGGGCAATCTGCGGAACTCCGGATTCGCCCGTCAGCTGCTGGTGGACGCGCGGGCTGATTTCCGGCGGATCGGGCTGGCGCACGGCGAGGCGTGGACGTGTCTGGAGCTGGCGGTGATCGACGCGGGCAACGGCCGGCTGTCGCAGGCGCTGGGCCTGTGCGAGGAGGCGGTGCGGCTGTTCATCGCGTACGGGGACCGGCGCGGGGAGGACTGGGCGCGTTTCCTGCGGTGCACGATGCTGCCGTACGCGGTGCCGGCGGCGCCGGAGGAGGCGCGGGCGGAGCTGGGGCGCCTCGCGCAGGCGCCGCATCCGGCGCGGGACGGCCGGCTGGAGGACTGCCTGGAGACCTACGGGGTGATCCTGGGCCGGGGGGTGGATCCGGCGGAGGGCTGGCAGGCATGGCGGCTCGGCCTGGTCCCGAACCTGCACTCGCGGGAGGTCATGGGGGTCCCGCGGGCCTGACGCGCTCGCGTCCCGGCGGGCAGGGTGGGTCACGGCGCGTCCCGGGCGCGCTCCTGGGCCGGCCACCGGCCCGGCGGGCGGCTTCGTGGTGGCCCAGGGAGCGGAAGGGGCGGGAACCCGCCGGGGCCGCAGGCCGGAAAGCGGACCGAGGGCGGAGGGAACGCAGGAAGCGCCCTGCGGCGGACCCGGCAGCCGGATCGCGCACGCGCGAAAGCCCCCGACCAGCTTCCCGGCCGGGGCGGCGGCGTGCACGCGAAGGTCCCCGCAGCGCCGCACCGGTCCCGGCCCGGCCTTACGGGGCCCGGGGTGCCGTCCGC
The DNA here is from genome assembly GCF_042894785.1 of Streptomyces sp. NPDC001502. Lineage (NCBI taxonomy): Bacteria > Bacillati > Actinomycetota > Actinomycetes > Kitasatosporales > Streptomycetaceae > Streptomyces > Streptomyces sp. NPDC001502. The sequence continues at coordinate 277,199 of NZ_JBIAVW010000009.1, read as the reverse complement.
GCCGGAGGCGGCCGGGGCGGCGGCATGCACGCGAAGGTCCCCGCAGCGCCGCACCGGTCCCGGTCCGGCCTTACGGGGCCCGAGTGCCGTCCCCGCCGGAGGCGGCCGGCTCCGGGGCCTCCTCGAAGTCCACCCGGCCCATGTGCCGGTTCATGGACTTCATCAGGGCCCACACGCCGACGGCGAGGGCCGCGAACACGATGAAGCCGAGGAGGCCGGGCGTCACCTTGTTCTTGTCGAAGGTGTCACCCGCCAGCGGAAGGAGCTGGGTCAGTGCTGCCTGCGTAGCGCTCATAGCTACGCATTCTCCCGGATGCCCGCGAAGAGGTCGGACTCGGGGAGGGAAGTGTCGACGAGCGACTTCGCGAGCTCGTACTCCTCGGTGGGCCAGACCTCCTTCTGGATGTCCATCGGGACGCGGAACCAGCCGCCGTCCGGGTCGATCTGGGTGGCGTGCGCGATGAGCGCCTTGTCACGGATCTCGAAGAAGTCGGCGCAGGGCACGTGGGTGGTCAGGGTCCGCTCCTTGCGCTCGAACTCCTTCCACCGCTCCAGCCACTCCCCGTAGGGGGACTCCATGCCGCGCGCGAGCAGCGCCTCGTGGAGGGCGACGGTGCGCGGCTTGTTGAAGCCCTGGTTGTAGTAGAGCTTCTGCGGCTGGTAGGCCGCGCCGTACTCGCTCTCCGGGTACTTCTCGGTGTCGGCCGCGCTCTCGAAGGCCAGCATGGAGATCGTGTGGGTCATGATGTGGTCGGGGTGCGGGTAGCCCCCGTTCTCGTCGTAGGTGGTGACGACCTGCGGCTTGAAGGCGCGGATCTTCTTCACCAGCTCGCCGGCGGCCTCGTGGACGTCCGCGAGCGCGAAGCAGCCCTCGGGCAGCGGGGGCAGCGGGTCGCCCTCGGGGAGGCCGGAGTCCACGTAGCCGAGCCATTCCTGCTCGATGCCGAGGATGTCGCGCGCCTCGTCCATCTCCCTGGCGCGGACCTCGTGGATGTTCTCCTCGATGTACTTGTCGCCCTGGAGCTTGGGGTTCAGGACCGAGCCGCGCTCGCCACCGGTGCAGGTGACGACCAGCACGGGAATCCCCTCGGACACGTACTTGGCCATGGTGGCCGCGCCCTTGCTCGACTCGTCGTCGGGGTGGGCGTGGACGGCCATCAGTCGAAGCTGCTCGGTCAAAACAGGATCCTCTGCGATTCGGCGCGACACTCAGCTCCTATAGTGACCGAACTGGGGGGCGGAAAATTCCAGGGGTGACCAAGCCGTCCCCGGCGAGAGGAACGATCATGAGCGCGGTGCGCGAGGGACTGCCCGAGGGCCGGTACGGCCGGTCGGCGGACGAGCGTGCGGACCGGAAGCTCAAGATCATCGGATCGGTGCTGGGTGCGGTGCTGCTGGGCGTGGTCGGCTGGATCGGCTGGGACTACGTCGCGGGACAGAGCGTGAGCGCCGAAGTGATCAAGTTCCAGGTGATTTCGGACACCGAGGTGGAGGTGCACCTGGAGGTCCGCAAGGACGCCTCGGTCACCGGGGTCTGTTCCCTCAGCTCCCAGAACAAGGAGCACGCCGAGGTGGGCCGCGCGGACTTCACCTTCGCGCAGAACCGGTCACGGGTGGACGAGATCGTCACCCTGAAGACCACCGGCCGGGCCACGATGATCGAGCTGGTCGGCTGCCAGTCGGCGCCTTCCGCCCACTGAGGTCCGAAGAGGGTTGAAGTGGCGCCCCACGAGGCAATGAGCCTCTGGGGTCCTCCCCCTTTTCTTCCCGAATTGTTAGGCTCGTGGTTTCGTCCGCCGACGGCGGCCAGTAGTCCCCTGTACCGACGAGGAGCACCCGTGACCCAGACGAGCGAAAGCGTCACCTGGCTGACCCAGGCGGCGTACGACCAGCTGAAGGCGGAGCTGGACTACCTCTCTGGTCCCGCCCGCACGGAGATCGCCACGAAGATCGCAGCCGCCCGCGAGGAGGGCGACCTGCGCGAGAACGGTGGTTACCACGCGGCGAAGGAGGAGCAGGGCAAGCAGGAGCTCCGGGTCCGCCAGCTCACGCAGCTCCTGGAGAACGCCAAGGTCGGCACCGCGCCCGCGTCCGACGGTGTGGTGGCCCCCGGCACGCTCGTGAAGATCGCCTTCGACGGCGACGAGGACGACACCATGGAGTTCCTGCTGGCCTCGCGTGAGTACGCGTCCTCGGACTTCGAGACGTACTCCCCCCAGTCCCCGCTGGGCAGCGGCGTGCTGGGCAAGGCGATCGGCGAGGATGCCGAGTACGAGCTGCCGAACGGCAAGAAGGCCTCGGTCAAGATCCTGGACGTCAAGCCCTTCACCGGCTGATCACCCTCGGTCACCGTTTTCTTCCCGAGTGACAACGCGCGATGCCCGGCCGGACTCTCCCGGCCGGGCATCGCGCGTTGCTGCGGGTACTGCGGGTGCTGCGGGTGCGGGTCCCCCCGGACCTCAGCCGTCCGCCCCGCGGTACTTGCGGACCGCGAGCGTGCGGAAGAGCAGGATGATCAGGGCCGACCAGATCAGCGAGGCCCATACCGGGTGGACCATCGGCCAGGCGTCGGACCGGGAGACACCCGGGTTCCCGAAGAGCTCACGGCAGGCCTGGACGGTGGCGCTGAACGGATTCCACTCGGCGATGGGCTGGAGCCAGCTCGCCATGTTCTCCGTGGGGACGAACGCGTTGGAGATGAACGTGACGGGGAACAGCCAGATCAGCCCGCCCGAGGTGGCCGCCTCCGGAGTGCGTACGGACAGCCCGATCAGGGCGCCGATCCAGGAGAACGCGTACCCGAGCAGGAGCAGCAGGGCGAAGCCGGCCAGCACCTCGCCGACGCTGGTGTGGGTGCGCCAGCCGACGAGCAGGGCGACCATCGCCAGCACCACCATGGTCAGCGCCGTCTGCATCAGGTCCGCCAGGGTGCGCCCGGTCAGGACGGCGCCGCGGGCCATGGGCAGCGAGCGGAAGCGGTCGATCAGCCCCTTGTGCATGTCGTCGGCGATGCCCGCGCCGGCACCCGCGGTGGCGAAGGTGACGGTCTGGGCGAAGATGCCGGCCATCAGGAAGTTCCGGTAGTCGCTGGCGCTGGTCGAGCCGCCGATCATCATCGAGCCGCCGAAGACGAAGCTGAAGAGCACCACGAACATGACCGGCTGGATCAGCCCGAAGATCAACATCTCGGGGATCCGGCTGAGGCGGATGACGTTCCGCTTGGCGATCACGAGGGAGTCGTTCACGCTCTGGACGACGCCGCCGCGCGGACGGGGCGCGGCGGGTTCGCGGTGCGGGGAGGCGCCCGGGTTCGGGGAGGTGAGGGTCACTTCGCCACCTCCTTGCGGGCCGTCTTGCGGTCCCCGGCCGCGGGAGCGGCCGGTGCGTCGCCGTTCTCGTTCTCTTCGGCGGCCCGTTCGGCGGCGTGCCCGGTCAGGGAGATGAACACGTCGTCGAGGGTGGGGCGGCGCAGGCCTATGTCGTCGATCTCGATGCCCCGGCCGTCGAGTTCGCGGATGACCTCGGCGAGCAGCTTGGCGCCGCCCGACACGGGCACGGTCAGTTTGCGGGTGTGCTCCTCGACCGTGGTCTCGCCCTTGCCGAAGCCGGCGAGCACCTCGCGCGCGGTGGTGATGTGCTGCCGCTCGTGGACGACGACCTCCACGCGCTCGCCGCCGGTACGGGCCTTGAGCTGGTCGGAGGTGCCGCGGGCGATGACCTTGCCGTGGTCGACCACGCAGATGTCGTGCGCGAGGTGGTCGGCCTCCTCCAGGTACTGGGTGGTGAGGAGCAGGGTGGTGCCGCCGGCGACCAGCTCCTGGATGATGCCCCACAGCTGCTGGCGGTTGCGGGGGTCGAGTCCGGTGGTCGGCTCGTCCATGAACATCACGGGCGGGCTGACGACGAGGGCGGCCGCGAGGTCCAGGCGCCTGCGCATGCCGCCGGAGTACGTCTTGGCCGTACGGTCCGCGGCGTCGGAGAGGTTGAAGCGTTCGAGGAGTTCGGTGGCCCGGGCTTTGGCCGCCTTGGCCTTCATCTGGTAGAGCTGGCCGACCATCTGGAGGTTCTCGCGGCCGGTCAGGTACTCGTCGACGGCCGCGAACTGGCCGGACAGGCCGATGGCGCGGCGGACTTCGTTGGGATGCCGCAGCACGTCGATGCCGGCGACGACGGCCTTGCCGCTGTCGGGCCGCAGGAGGGTGGTCAGGACACGTACGGTCGTGGTCTTGCCCGCGCCGTTCGGGCCGAGCAGACCCAGGACGGTGCCTTCGGGGACATCGAGGTCCACGCCGTCGAGAGCCCGTACATCGCCGAAGGTCTTGACCAGACCTTCGGCGTAGATAGCGCCTGGCATATGGATTCTCCCAGTGAATCGGGCCAGTAGAATCAGGATATTCAGGGCATTTCTACGCAAATCCTATGAGCGCCGGGCAGGTCCTGCTCGGCCGAACGGGGGATGTCCGGGCTCATCGCCTAGCTCATCACCTTGTATCCCGCGCCGTGCAGGGAACGCGCGACTTCCGCGCAGTGCTCCGGGCCCTTCGTCTCCAGGTGCAGCTCCACCTCCACCTCCGTGAGCCCCAGCCGCGGGTCCGTCCGCACATGGCTCACGTCCAACACGTTCGCATCCACCACTGACAACACCGCCAGGAGCCCGGCCAGGGCGCCCGGCCGGTCGGCCACGCGCAGCCGCAGGGACAGGTACCGGCCCGCCGCCGCCATGCCGTGGCGCAGGATCCGCTGGAGCAGCAGCGGATCGACGTTCCCGCCGGACAGGACGGCCACCACCGGGCCGCCACCGTACAGTTCGGGCTCGCTGAGCAGGGCCGCGACCGTGCTGCACCCGGCCGGTTCGACCACCAGTTTGGCCCGCTCCAGGCAGAGCAGCAGGGCGCTGGAGAGGGCGTCCTCGGAGACCGTACGCACGTCGTCGACGAGCTCGCCGATGATTTTGAAGGGGACGTCTCCCGGGCGGCCGACCTTGATCCCGTCGGCCATCGTGATCGGTTCGTCGATCGAGACCGGATGTCCGGCCTTGAGCGAGGGCGGGTACGCGGCCGCGCCCGCCGCCTGCACCCCGATGACCCGCACGTCCGGCCGCAGCGCCTTCACGGCGACCGCGACACCGGCCGCGAGACCGCCGCCGCCGATCCCGACGAGGATGGTCCGCACCTCCGGGCACTGCTCCAGGATCTCCAGGCCGACCGTGCCCTGGCCCGCGATGATGTCGCGGTGGTCGAAGGGGTGGATGAACACCGCGCCGGTGCGGTCCGCGTACTCCTGGGCGGCCAGGAAGGTCTCGTCGACGACCTGCCCGTGCAGCCGCACGTCGGCGCCGTACTCCTGGGTCGCGGCCACCTTGGGCAGCGGCGCCCCGACCGGCATGAACACGGTCGACCGGACCCCGAGGAGGGAGGAGGCCAGCGCCACGCCCTGCGCGTGGTTGCCCGCGCTCGCGGCGACGACGCCGGCGGCCCGCTGCTCGGGGCGCAGGCCGGCGATGCGTACGTAGGCGCCGCGGAGCTTGAAGGAGCCGGTGCGCTGGAGGTTCTCGCATTTGAGGTGGACCGGGGAACCGGTGAGTGCGGAGAGGTGCCGGCTGCCCTCCATGGCGGTGACCCGCGAGACGCCGGACAGCATCTTCTGGGCCCCCCGGACGTCGTCGAGGATGACCTGGGGGACGGGCTGGGGCACGCGGTAGCTCATGCCGCCAGTCTCGCAGCCCGGGCGGGAGCCGGCTCCGGGCCGCGGGAGGGGCCGCGGGGGCGCCCGCGGGAGCGCCCGGACGAGGGGCGATATCTCGCCATCCGGGACACGTGCGGGGCAGGGGCTCCAACCGGCCGTATCAGTTCTCGTACGAGGCGTACGAGCCGCCGCACGGCCGCGTACTCTGTCCCCCATCCTTGTCGGACCCACGCGAAGAGAGCCCACGGCCATGCCTTCCACCCCGGCCAATTCCGATCTGCCCGCGGCGCCCGACGCGCCCGCCGGAGCCGGTCTCCTCGACGCGCTCCAGCACCAGGTGGCGGTCTTCGCCCGCCGTGCCGAGCAGACCCGTCTGGGCGGTGTGGGCCAGGCCCGCAACTCGATGGACCGCGCCGCCTACCTGCTGCTGAACCGGCTCGACCTGGAAGGCCCGATGGGCGTGAAGGCGCTCGCCGGCGGCATGGGGATCGACTCCTCCACGGTGACCCGGCAGGTCGCGCCGCTGGTCGACAGCGGTCTGGTCAAGCGGACCTCGCACCCCGAGGACGGGCGGGCCGTGGTGCTCGCGCTGTCCCCGCGGGGGCTGGCCCGGCTGGAGGAGGTCCGCTCCTCGCGGCGCGAGCTGATGGCCCGGGTGACGGAGGGCTGGAGCGAGGGCGAGCGGGAATCCTTCACCGGTCTGCTCACGCGCTTCAACCTGTCGCTGTCGGAGCTCATGGCGGCCGTGGCCGAAGCCGGTCCCGCCTCCTGAGCGGAGTCCGTCCGTCCTCTTGACCCGGGCGGCCCCGCTGCCCGCACTATGTGGACTATGCGGGTGGTTGATCAACAGGGCGGCTCCTACGCGGAGTTCGAAGCCTTCGTCGCGGGCGCGGCCGGGCGTCTCCTGCATGTCGCGCTCCTGCTGACCGGTGAACCGGAGCCGGCCCGGCGGCTGCTGGCGGGCGCGCTGGCCCGTACGTACGCGAACTGGCGGCGCCTGCGCGGGGACGATCCGTACGACTTCACCCGCCAGGAGCTGTGCGCGGCCTTCGCCCGGACCGGCTGGCGCCATCACGGCGGCGCCGGTGTACTGGCGCGGCTGAGCCCGCCGGAGCGGCTCGTACTGGTCCTGCGGCTCTACGAAGGGGTCGCGGAGGAGGTCACGGCGGCGCAGCTCGGGATGCCGGTGGAGCGGGTACGGGTGCTGTGCAACCGGGCCGTGGAGGCGCTGCGGAACCGGGAGGCGGCGTGAGCGGGCTCCCCGACCGGAAGGAAGCGCAGGTCAGACGACTCCTGGAGGGCCCGTACCCGCCGGTGCCGACGGGGCTCGCGGCGGGCGCCGCGGCCCGGGGCGACCGCCTCCTGCGGCGGCGGCGGGCCCTGCGCAGGTTCGGCTGGGCCGTGCTCTTCGCCGCGGCGGTGGCCTTCGTGGTGTGGGCCTCCCTGACCCACCCCTGGACCACCCCCCCGAGCGGCATCTCCCCACCCCTACAGGGCTGGTAACCCCTCAACTCCGGCTCCGCCGAGCCCCTTACGGCTTCGCCGAGCCAAACCTGGCCTCGCCGTCGTTTGAGGCGCGGTTCCGGGCGGAGCCCGGTGCCCGGCGGAGCCGGGTCTCCTGGGGCTCCGCCCCCAGACCCCGCGCCTCAAACGCCGGCGAGGCTGGAATGGCTCGGCGAGACGGGAGTTGCCCGGCGGAGCCGGTGGGTTGGGGGCCGCCGGGCCCGGGCGGAGCCGGTGGGTTGGGGGCCGCCGGGCCCGGGCGGAGCCGGTGGGTTGGGGGCCGCCGGGCCCGGGCGGGCCCGGCGGGGGCGGGTCAGCCCAGGGCCTGGGTCAGGTCCGCCACGAGGTCGTCGGCGTTCTCGATGCCGACCGACAGGCGGATCAGGTCCGCCGGGACCTCCAGCGCCGAACCGGCCACCGACGCGTGCGTCATGCGGCCCGGGTGCTCGATCAGGGACTCGACGCCGCCCAGGGACTCGGCCAGGGTGAAGATCTTGGTGCGGCCGCAGACCGCGACGGCCTCTTCCTCGCCACCGGCGACCTGGAAGGAGATCATGCCGCCGAAGTTGCGCATCTGCTTGGCCGCGACCTCGTGACCCGGGTGCTCGGGCAGGCCCGGGTAGAGGACGTTGGTGACCTTCGGGTGGCGCTTGAGCAGCTCCACGATCTTGCCCGCGTTCTCCGCGTGCCGGTCCATGCGCACGGCCAGGGTCTTGATGCCCCGCAGCACGACCCAGGAGTCGAAGGGACCGGCCACCGCACCCATCGCGTTCTGGTGGTAGGCCAGCTCCTCGCCCAGTGCCGCGTCCGCGGTGACCAGCGCGCCGCCGACCACGTCGGAGTGCCCGCCCATGTACTTGGTCAGCGAGTGCACGACCACGTCCGCGCCCAGCGCCAGGGGCTGCTGCAGGTAGGGCGAGGCGAAGGTGTTGTCCACGACCAGCTTGGCGCCGGCCGAGCGCGCGATGCCGGCGACCACGGCGATGTCGGTGATGCCGAGCAGCGGGTTGGAGGGGGTCTCGACCCAGATGACCTTCGTCTTCGGGGTGAGGGCCGCCCGTACCGACTCGGGGTCGGAGGTGTCGGCCACCGACCACTCCACGCCCCAGCGGGAGACGACCTTCGCGAAGAGGCGGAAGGTGCCGCCGTACGCGTCGTTCGGGATGACCACGTGGTCGCCCGGGGCGAGCAGCGTACGCAGCAGGCAGTCCTCGGCGGCGAGTCCGGACGCGAAGGCGAGACCGCGACGGCCGCCCTCCAGGGCCGCGAGGTTCTCCTCCAGCGCGGTCCGGGTCGGGTTGGCGCTGCGGCTGTACTCGTAGCCGCCGCGGAGCCCTCCGACACCGTCCTGCTTGTAGGTGGAAACCTGATAGATCGGGGGCACGACCGCGCCGGTCAGCGGGTCCGCCGTGTTGCCCGCGTGGATCGCGCGGGTCTCGAAGCTCTGGTGCTCGTGGCTGTCGTCGCTCATGGTCCGATGCTATGCCCGCCCGGCGCCCGCCCCCCTATTGGCCTGCTCCCCCCTCCGTCTGGTTCGCTGGAGGCATGGAGATTCTGTGGTTGGTGTTCGCGATGCTCATGATCGTGTTCATTCTCGGTCCGTACATACGGCGGCGGCGCGGTGGTATCCGCCTGGTCGCGCCGGGCAGCCCCGACGCCGCCAACCCGGCGAACTACGGATTCGACCGGCAGGAAGAGCTCGAGATCCGCATTCCCGGGCCCGACAAGGACCTGATGGACGCCCTCGACAACGTACGGCTCACCGGCCGGTGGCAGGCGGCCTCACAGCTGCTCGCCGGGACCCCGCGGGAGGGCGAGCGGCGCTGGCAGCGCGTGCAGGCCTTCGGCGGGGCCGCGGCCCTGGAGCTGATGGCGCAGCCCGGGACGGGCGCGCAGTGGCTGCGGGCGTGGCGGCAGGAGGCGGAGAAGGACCCGGGCGGCGCGCAGGTGCACGCGGAGCTGCTGGTGCAGCAGGCGTGGCGGCGCTCGGGCGGGGTCGGTTCCGAGGACCACCGGATCATCCTGGAGGAGGCCCGGGACGCGTGCCGCAAGGCCGCGCTGCTGGCCCCGGGGGACCCGGTCCCGTACATCACGGAGCTGGCGATCGCGCGGGGACTGGCGTACCCGGAGGCGGAGTTCGACGAGCTGTGGGCGAAGGTCCTCGACCGGGCCCCGGAGCACATGGGCGCCCATCTCGCCGCGCTGCACTACTGGGGCGCGACGTGGCACGGCTCGCGGGAGAAGGCCGACACGTTCGCGCACGCGGCCGCGGCGCGCGCGCCGCAGGGCTCGCTGCTGGCGGCCCTGCCGATGTTCGCGCTGCGCGAGAACCGGCCGGACATCGTGCTGAGCCCGACCTTCTACCGGGGCGCGGTCGTCACGCGGGCGGTGGAGGGCGCGCTGTACGCGGTGCACACGGCGCGGGAGGACGACCCGATGGTGGCGCACGTACGGCACATGCTGCTGGTGTTCCTGGTCTGCATGGAGCGTTGGGCGGAGGCGATGGAGCAGGTCCGGCACGTGGACGGGTACGTGGGCGCGCTGCCCTGGTCGGAGGCGGACGACCCGGCCGCGGAGTACGCGATGTGCCGGGCGATGGCGGTGGCGGGGTACGAGGCGAACGGCGGATCGCCGGCGACCCTGGCACGGTAGCCCTCCGGGCCGGTCGGCGGATCTGCGGCTCGGCTTCGCCCGTCGGGCGGTCCGTCGCCGCGGCGTGGGGTGGGGGCACTGCCCGGTGCGTCCACCCCGGCTGCCCCGCGGGGATCCTTGGCGAATAAAGTTGCTGTAAGTAATCGCAGGCCGCATGATGCGGCGGTGGCCGTGGCCTTCTGCCCTGCCACCCACTTCCTTTCGTTCCCGTGGGGGGATCTGTCCATATGGGCGCTTCACTGCGCGCCTTGCGCGCTCTCGTCCTGCTCGCAGGCTTCTACCTGCTCGGCGTGTTCCTGCTGGCCGCGCTCGGCGGCATCGACTACGCGGTCGTCACCACCCTGCACGGCCCGATCGTGGCCAAGCTGGTTCTCGTCTCGCTGGTCCTCACCGTCCCGATCGTGCGCGGCATGTTCATGCTGCGCACCCCCCAGGGCGAGCCCCCGGCCGGCATCACGGTCAGCGAGGCGCAGGAGCCCGAGCTGTGGGCGGTCGTGCGCGACATCGCGCAGCAGGTCGGCACCCGCGCCCCCGACGAGATCGTGCTGATCGACGAGGTGAACGCGGCCGTCGGCGAGGACGCCAGGCTGCTGGGCCTGCGGCCCGGCACCCGCCGCCTCTACCTCGGCCTGCCGCTGATGACGGGCCTGGACGAGATGCAGCTGCGCGCCGTGCTCGCCCACGAGATGGGCCACTACGCCAACTTCGACACGCGTCTCACCCCGCTGATCGCCCGCGGCCGCGCCCAGCTGATCCGCACCATCGGCTACTTCCACGACCGCGCCGACAAGAAGGTGGCCAAGGAGCGCGCGAAGCAGGAGCGCAAGGACGAGAAGCGGATCGCCAAGGGCAAGAAGGCCAAGGGCGTCGACACCGCGGGCGAGGGGGCGATGTACCGCGCCATGGCCAAGATCTACATCGCGTACGGCAACTTCTACATGCGCGCCACCCGCTCCACCTCCCGCCGCCAGGAGCTCGCCGCCGACCTCGCCTCGGTCCGGGTCGCCGGCCGCGACTCCGCCGCGTCCGCGCTGCGCGAGCTGAACGCCCTCGACTCGGCGCACGACTTCTACATGGGCTCCTACGCCACCCTCGGCGTCGGCGCCGGCCTGCTGCCCCGCCCGGGTGAGGTCTTCGGCGGCCTGCGCCGGCTCCTGGACGCGCGCTCGGCCGACCTGGACGAGCTGCGCCAGGAACTGTCGACCGAGCCCACCTCCCCCTACGACTCCCACCCCGCGCTCGCCGAGCGCGTGGCCCGCATCGAGGCCCTGCCCGACGACGGCCGCTCCGGGCAGGCCGCCCGGCCGGCCCTGGAGCTGCTGGCCGACGCCGACGCGGCGCTGGCCGCGCTGGAGCAGGTCGTCCTCACCCCGGAGGCGCTCGCGCTCAAGCGGGTCGACTGGGAGGACCTCGTCCACGAGTCCATGACCGTGTACGTCGGCCAGGGCGCGGAGGACATCCGCGAGGCCTTCGCCGCCGAGGGCGCGGGCCCCGGGCTCGACGCCGTGCTGGACGCGTTCGACGCCGACCAGGCAGTGCGCTGGCGCATCGCCGACCGTTTCCCGAAGTCGGAGGAGGCGCAGGCCGCCACCGGCCGCACGGCCCGCGAGTTCGCCCGCCCGGTCGTCCGGCGCGCGCTGAACCAGCTGGTCACCGTCGAACTGACGGCCCGCGGCGCCGCCCGCTGGCAGCTGTCGTGGTCCGACTCGGCCTCCCTGAGTTACCCGGCCGACGGCTTCGAGGAGCGCCTGGGCGCCGCCCTGGACGCGGCCGTCGCCGACCTGCCCGACACCGAACCCCTGCGAAAGCTGGTGCTTGCCCCGTGATCGGCCTCTACATCCTGGGCGCCATGCTGCTCTTCGGCGCGTTCAAGGTTCTGCGTGGCGTCTACTTCATCCGCAAGGCGAAGCGGCTGGAGGCGGAGATCGCCGTCATCGAGGGCCGGACCGAGGCCACGAACGCCGAGACGGCCGCCGTCAAGGCCGAGCGGAAGGCGCAGCAGGCCGCGGCGGTCGTCGCGCTGGGCTTCGTGCCGGAGGACGAGCTCGACACGGACAACGCGCTGCCCGTGTCGCCCGAGCAGACCGCCGCCGTCGCGGCGGTCAAGGCCGGCGACTGGGAAGCGGGCGCGGCCTATCTTGAGGCGGCCGGGCAGGACTGGGAGGAGCGCTGGCAGCGCGTCCGCGTCCTGTCCGAGCTGGCTTGCGAGGACGACGCCTGGCTGCTGGCGTGGCGCACGGCCAGGCCGTCGGACGCGTCCGCGGCGCTGGTCAACGCGGACACGGGCATCATGGTGGCGTGGAACGTGCGGGGCTCCGCGCGGGCCAGCCACACCACCCAGGAGCAGTTCCGGATCTTCCGCGAGCTGCTGGTCAAGGCGCAGGAGCAGACGCGGGAGGCCCAGCGGCTGGCGGACCCCGCGGACCCGGTTCCGTACATGGTGGAGCAGAACATCAGCCTGGGCCTGGGTTACCCGCACGAGCAGTACCAGCAGCTGTGGTCGCAGATCATGAAGCGTGACCCGAAGATCCTTTCGGCCCACACGAACGCCATGCAGTACTGGAGCCAGAAGTGGCGCGGCTCGCACGAGCTGGCGCTCGCCTTCGCCCGCGAGTGCGCCGCCGGGGCCGAGCCGGGTGAGCTGCTGTCCGTGCTGCCGCTCATCGCCTACGTCGAGCAGGAGCTGCACGAGTCGGAACTGAAGCCGGAGACCTTCTTCAAGGAGCCGGAGATCGTCGCGGCGGTGGATGCCGCCCTCGTCGACCTGGCGGCGGCCGATCCGGACGACTGGCGGTCGATCCGGCTGCGGCACCCGCTCGCGTGGTTCCTGTTCTGGCAGGACCGGGACGCGGAGGCGGTCGAGCAGTTCCGCCACATCGACGGACACATCGGGGCGATGCCCTGGTACTACTGGCCGAAGTCCCGCTACGTGCACGCGCGCGACTGGGCGGTACGCGAGGTGACGCCGGGTCTGTGACCCGTGCGGCGGCGGAGGGCGGGTCGGGGAATCCCGGCCCGCCCTTCGCACGTTGTCACTCCCACAAGGAGGGAATCCATGTTCTCGTACCGCCGTACGCCCGAGCTCCCCACCCGCGAGGAGGCCCTGACGGGCCGCGCGGAGCCGCTGTTCACCGTGCCCGACCGGCACACCGTGCTGGGCAACCCGCTGTCCGGCCCCTACCCCGCGCACCTTGAGGTCGCCGACTTCGGTCTGGGCTGTTTCTGGGGCGCGGAGCGCAAGTTCTGGCAGACGCCCGGGGTGTGGACCACTCTGGCCGGCTACCAGGGCGGCTTCACCGAGAATCCGACCTACGAGGAGGTCTGCTCGGGTCTGACCGGTCACACCGAGGTGGTCCGCGTGGTCTTCGACCCGTCCCAGGTCTCCTACGCCGCGCTGCTGAAGCTGTTCTGGGAGTCCCACGACCCCACCCAGGGCTTCCGCCAGGGCAACGACGTCGGCACCCAGTACCGCTCTGCGGTCTACACCCACTCCCCCGACCAGCAGGCGACGGCGGAGGCCTCCCGTACGGCCTACCAGCAGGTCCTGGCCTCCTCGGGCTACGGCCCGATCACCACGGCGGTGCTGCCGGCCGCGGAGCGCCCCTTCTGGCCGGCGGAGGCGCACCACCAGCAGTACCTGGACAAGAACCCGGGCGGCTACTGCGGCATCGGCGGCACGGGCGTGTCCTGCCCGATCGGTGTCGCGAAGGCCCCCGGGGCGTGAGTGCCCCCGTCGCCGACCCCGCGCACGAGGGGCTGACCCGTCTGTGGCGGGAGCACAGGCCTCCCGGCCCGTTGTTCCCGCACGAGCTGAAGACGGTGTACGCCCACCGGTGGGTGCGTTTCCACAGCCTGCCGGAATCGAAGCGCCACCCGGACGGCGAGGCGGAGTACGCGGTGCTCCTGGACCGGTACAACACGGTCCTGGACGAGCTCTTCGCGGGCGGCGACGTGTATGTGGTGACCACCGGCCGGTCCGAGGTGTCCGAGCACACGGACCGGTCGGTGAAGCGGCGGGCCTTCCACCCGGAGGGCACGCTGTGGACCACCGAGGACGACACCTACGACCCGGATCCGGCCTTCCACCTGCGCTGGTACTTCTACGCCGACCGCCGCCGCTGGCAGCGGGGCTGCCTCGACCGGCTGCTGCGCGCGGTGGCCGACGACACGCTGTCGGGCGCCTTCGTCACGGACCCCGGGCTCACCCGGATGTACCACCCGTACGACGGCGGTGCCGATGTCATCCTGCCCACGCGGCAGGAGCGGGACCGGATGCGCGAGCGGCACGCCGGCTGGCTGTCCGCACATCCCCAGGGGTACTGAGGCCGGCCGGGGCGGGTCAGACGACCGTCACGTACGGGCGGGCCCAGGAGGTGTGGTCGAAGGAGGAGCGGGCGTTCGCGTCCTCGACCAGCAGGTGGAGGAGGCGGACGCCGGTCACGTCGAGGTCGATGGCGGTGGGGCCGGCGGCTCCCGTCAGGGTGGCGGTGGTCAGCAGGGTCCGGCCGTCGGCGCGGACGACGGCGCGGGTGGCGCCGGCCGCCGACTGGTTCGTGGAGAAGTCGTCGATGCCGACGAGGGCCGTGAAGCGGGAGGCGCGCCCGCCCAGGTGGTAGACGATCTCCGAGGGGGCGTGGACGCCGAGGCCCTTGGCGTGGGTCACGCCGCCGAAGGCGATCGGTGTGCCGTCGCCCGCCGCCTGCTTGCCGTTGGAGCGGTCGATCTCCACCGGGCCCCAGCCGTTGGTGGCCGAGACCCACGGGAGGTCGCTGAGGTGGCTGTCCCGCGTGGGCGGCGCCGGGAGCGGGGTGAACCGGGTCGCCGCCGTGAAACGCAAGGACGAGGACGTGGTCGCCTGCGGGACGAGCACGGCCGGGGCGGAGGAGGGCGCGCCCACCCGCCAGGTGGTGGTCAGGGCCTGGCCCGGCGCGAGGGAGGCCGTGGCGGCCGGGCCGGTGGGCGTGGCCGTCCAGCCGGACGGGAGCGGGAGGGTGACGCGTACGTCGGGCCAGGGGCGGGCGCTGCCGTTCGCGACGGTGGTGGTGAGCGTCGAGGCCGACGGGTCGGCGACCGCGGTCAGGCCCCACGGGCGGCGCACGTAGGTGTCGGTCCACGAGGCGCGCAGCAGGGTGGTCAGCGAGGCGACCACCGAGGGGTTCCCGGCCGCCACGTCGTTCTTCTCGCCGGGGTCGGCGGCCAGGTCGTAGAGCTCGAACGCCCACGCGGAGTCGGCGACCGTGCGGTCCCGCCCGGGGGCGAACCGTACGGCCTTCCACCGGTCCTTGCGGAGGGCCTCGGCGACCTGCTTGGCCCGGCCCCCGTCCTGGGTGTTGGCCCGGCCGGTGACGCCCTGCTCGTCGCGGTACCAGTACAGGTGGCCGTGGAGGGGGGCGAGGGCGGCCGCGCCGCCCAGGACGGGGGCGGCGGAGAGGCCGTCGATGTCGGTGGGGGCGGGGGCCGCGGCGAGCTCGGCGAGGGTGGGCAGCACGTCGTACAGGGGGGTGGGCCGGGCGCTGGTGGTGCCGGGGGCGATGCGGCCCGGGGACCAGGCGATCAGCGGGATCCGGACGCCGCCCTCGTAGAGGTTGCGCTTGTAGCCGCGCAGCGGGCCGTTGGCGTCGAACAGGTCGGGGTCGACCCCGCCCTCCTCGTGCGGGCCGTTGTCGGAGGCCACGAGGACCACGGTCCGCTCCGCGATCCCGCGTGCGCGCAGCCGGTCCACGACGGCGCCGACCTGCGCGTCGAGGAGGCTGATCTGGGCCGCGTGGGCCTTGTTCGCCTGGGTCCACGGCCGCGCGGCGTAGGCGCCGACGTCGGGGATCTCGCTGGGTGCGTGCGGGAGGTTGGGGGCGAGGAGGAGCAGGAAGGGGTCGGGTCCGGCCGCGTGGGTGTCGATGAAGCCGAGGGCGCGCGCCGCGATCGCGTCGGGGGCGTAGGTGCCCGCGGGGAGGGTCTCCTTGGTGTCGTTGTGCCACAGGTACGCGGGGCGGTACTGGTGGGCGTGGCTGTGGTCGATGTATCCGTAGAACTCCTCGAAGCCCCGCGCGCCCGGGTGGCTGGGCTGGTCCGCGGCCTCCGGCCCGAAGCCCCACTTGCCGAACAGGCCCGTACGGTAGCCCCGCGCGCGCAGCACTTCGGCGAAGGTGGTGTCCCCGGCGGCGAGGCTGCCCTGGCCGCCGACGGCGGGGTTGGCGCGGACGGCGGCGTGGCCGGTGTGCAGGCCGGTGAGGAGTGCGGCGCGCGACGGGGCGCAGACGGCGGCCGCGGAGTAGGCGTCGGTGAAGCGCAGGCCCTCGGCGGCGAGCCGGTCGATGTGCGGGGTGGTGATCAGCTTCTGGCCGTACGCGCCGAGGTCGCCGTAGCCGAGGTCGTCGGCCAGGATCACCACCAGGTGGGGCGGGGGCGCCGCGCTCTCGGCGGCGGACGCCGGTGCGGGGGCGGCCAGTTGGGGCAGGGTCGCGAGGCCGGCGGCGGCCGCCGCCGATCCGGCGAGGAAGTGGCGGCGGCTGGGCATGGCGGACTCCTGCGCGGTTGCGGGTGGCGGTCGGTGTGTGGAGATCATCCGCGGCCGTGTGCCGCGGGGGCCATGCACGCGGCATGAAGACTGTGTGACAGCGCCGCCGGCCGCCGGTCCCGGTCCCGCTCCCGCTCCCGCTCCCGGGGTCAGATCGTCGACGCGTCGATCACGAAGCGGTAGCGCACGTCGCTCGCCAGCACCCGCTCGTACGCCTCGTTGATCTGCCCGGCGGTGATCAGCTCGATCTCCGAGCCCAGTCCGTGCTCGGCGCAGAAGTCCAGCATCTCCTGGGTCTCGGCGATCCCGCCGATCATCGATCCGGCGAGGGTCTTGCGGCCGCCGATGACGGAGAAGAGGTCGAGCGCGACGGGCTCCTCCGGGGCGCCGACGTTCACCAGCGCGCCGTCGACCTTCAGCAGGCCCAGGTAGGCGTCCAGGCCGAGCGGCGCGGAGACGGTGGACAGGATCAGGTCGAAGCGGCCGGCCAGTTCCTCGAAGGTCGCCTCGTCGCTGGTGGCGTAGAAGTGGGAGGCGCCCAGCTTCAGGCCGTCCTCCTTCTTGCGCAGGGTCTGCGACAGCACGGTGACCTCCGCGCCGAGCGCGTGCGCGATCTTCACTCCGATGTGGCCGAGGCCGCCGAGGCCGACGACGGCGACCTTCTTGCCGGGGCCCGCCTGCCAGTGCCTGAGCGGGGAGTAGAGGGTGATGCCGGCGCACAGCAGCGGGGCGGCGACGTCGAGGCCGAGGCCGTCGGGGATGCGGACGGTGTACTTCTCGTCGACGACGAGGTGGGTGGAGTAGCCGCCGTAGGTGGGCTCGCCGCTGCGGTCGAGGGCGTTGTAGGTGCCGGTCATGCCCTCGGTGCAGTACTGCTCCTGGCCGCGCAGGCAGTACTCGCAACGGCGGCAGGAGTCGACGAAGCAGCCGACGCCCACCCGGTCCCCGACGGAGAACCGGGTGACGGCCGGGCCGACTTCGGAGACGACACCGGCGATCTCGTGGCCGGGGACCATCGGGTAGATGCCCTCGCCCCAGCCGTCGCGCACCTGGTGGATGTCGGAGTGGCAGATGCCGGAGTACTTGATGTCGATGAGGACGTCGTGCGCGCCGACGGGGCGGCGCGTGATGGTGGTGCGCTCCAGCGGGGCCTTGGCGGCGGGAGCGGCGTACGCGGCGACCGGCGTGCCGTGGGTGGCCTGGGTGGCCTGGGTGGCCTGGGCGGCCTGGGTGGCGGACATGGGGGTGCTCCTCAAACGGGGTCGTGCCTCTGCGGTGGCCCCCACGCTGCCGGTTCGTCCGGTGGGCAGCCATCCCCCTGTCCTGCCTACGCCCGGTGAACCTACTCCTGGCGGGGTCAGGCTCACGCCTGCGCCCGGGCGCGCCGCCCGGGGATACTGACCCGATGGACCAGCTTGATCAGCGAGCCTGCCTCGGCGAGTTCCTCCGCTCCCGCCGTGCGCGGCTGCGCCCCGAGGACGTGGGCCTGCCCGACCACGGGCGCCACCGGCGCGTGCCCGGGCTGCGCCGCGAGGAACTGGCGCAGCTGGCAGGGGTGTCGGTCGCGTACTACACGCGGCTGGAGCAGCGCGACGGGCACAACGTGTCGGTGGAGGTCCTCGACGCGCTCGCGCGGGCCCTGCGTCTCGACGGGAGCGAGCGGGCGCACCTGATGGACCTGGCGCGGCCGAAGGCGCACCGGCGCCGCCACAGCCGGCGCCCGCAGCAGGTGCGGCCGGAACTGCGCACGCTGATGGACGCGATGGACGGCGTACCGGCGTACCTGGTGGGGCACCGGCAGGACGTCATCGGCTGGAACCGGCTGGCGGCCGCGGTCTTCGGGGACTTCGGGGCACTGCCGGCCGCCGAGCGGAACCTGGTGCGGCTGGTGTTCCTGGACGCGGCCACGGCGGAGCTGTACGGGGAGTGGGAGTGCCGGGCGTGCGAAGTGGTGAGCAACCTGCGGATGTACGCGGGCCAGCACCCGGACGACGAGCAGCTGTCGGCACTGGTCGGGGAGCTGTCGGTGAAGAACGAGGAGTTCCGGCGGCTGTGGGCGGCGCACACGGTGGCGGACAAGACGCACGGGGAGAAGTTGCTGCGGCACCCGATCGTGGGTGAGCTGCGGCTGTCCTTCGAGACGCTGAAGCTCCCGGACGACCCGGCGCAGTCGCTGGTCACCTTCCACGCCGCCCCCGGCTCCCCGTCGGCGGACGCCCTGCGTCTGCTGGCGTCGTGGTCGGCCCCGTCGGAGGGGGCCGGGGCACGGAACCCGATGGCTACAGGCTGAGCTGGTAGTACGCGGCGGGGCGGTCGAGGCGGTAGCCCAGGCTCTCGTTCACCGCGCGCATCGGGGTGTTCTCGTCCGCCACCGTGGTGGCGATCCGGCGCAGGGCGGGGTACCGGCGGCGGGCCTGCTCCAGCATGTGCAGCTTGACCGCGCGGCCCAGGCCGTTGCCCCGGTGGGCGGGGGCGACCACGGTGTCGTACTGGAGAGCGCGCGGGCCGGCCGGGTCGGGCAGGACCAGTTCGGTGTACGCGGCCACCTCGCCCGTGGCGGTGACCGCGGCGACGGTGGTGATCTCGCCGCCGCGGTCCAGGATCAGCCGGTGCGCGGCATGGAGCTTGTCCGGCGTCCAGGTCTCGGTCTTCTCGTCGATGTCGCCCGTGGGCGCGTCCTCCATCGCCCCGTGGGCCGTGGCCAGCGGCCCGGCCCAGTCGTCCGGCACCAGGCCGTGCCAGGCGCGCAGCGCGTATCCCGGGGCGATCTCGGCGGTCGCCGGGGAGGTGGCCCCCGCTGCTGCCTGCGGCTGCCGCGTCACGTCCTGCTCGTACCAGGCCATGGGCAGGACGTTCTGGAAGCCGAGCGACCGCGCGAACCGCTCGCCCGGCCCGCCCAGGTCCACGAGCGTCATGACGGAGGACCGGCCCTGCGCGAGCAGCTCGGCCCGGACCCGCTCCCACAGGGCGCGGCCCAGGCCGCGGCGCCGGGCGTCCGGGCGTACGGCGAGCACGTCGAGGTAGGCGGTGTGCGCGTTGGCCTCGTCCGTGAACAGCAGCAGCGCGGCCACCCCCGCGGCCACCCCCGCTCCCCCGTCCGCCGCCCAGAGTGCGGCGCGGCCGCGTGCGGGTGTCACGCGCAGCCGTCCGGCCACTTCCGTACGGGCGGGCGGCGGCGCCTGCGGCAGGTCGACGGCCTGGGCGGCGGTGAGGACCGCGGTCCAGGCGTCTGTCTCGGCGTCGGTCGGGGGCAGCGGCAGCGCGCGAATGGTCATACCGGGGACCCTAGGTGATCACGTACGGGCGGACCCGGCCGAATTCACGCCGAACGGCGGGGACCCCGTGAGGGATCCCCGCCGTTCGCGGTGTGTGGTCGGGAGGTCAGGCGGCCGAGCCGGCCTTCCACTCCGCCCAGCCCATGTTCCAGCCGTTGAGGCCGTTGTCGGGCTTGATGGTCTTGTCCGGGGAGTTCTTCACGGTGACCACGTCGCCGATGAGCGAGTTGTCGAAGAACCACGCGGCGGGCTGGTTCGGGTCGCCCGCGCCCTTGGCGTCGTTCAGGCCGACACAGCCGTGGCTGGTGTTCGCACTGCCGAAGACCGAGTCGGCTCCCCAGTAGTTGCCGTGGATGAAGGTGCCGGACTGGGACAGCCGCATGGCGTGCGGGACGTCCTTGATGTCGTACTCGCCCTTGCCCTCACTGTCCTTGAAGCCGACGGTGGAGCCGTCCATCCGGGTCTCCTTGAACTTCTCGGAGATCACCATCTGACCGTTGTAGGTCGGGTTCTCCGGGGAGCCCGCCGAGATCGGGATGGTCTTGATGACCGCGCCGTCCCGGGTGACCGTCATCTTCTTGCTCTGCACGTCGACCTCGGAGACCTGGCTGCGGCCGATCTTGAAGGTGACGGTCTTGTTCTGGACGCCCTGGACGCCGGGAGCGCCCTGGACGCCCTCCAGCGCCAGCTTCATCGTGACGGTGGAGTTCGCCTGCCAGTAGTTCTCCGGGCGGAAGTCCAGGCGCTGCGTGCCGAACCAGTGGCCGACGACTTCCTGGCCGCTGCTGGAGCTGACCGAGATGGCCGCCTGGACGGCCTTCTTGTCCTGGATCGGCTTGTTGAAGGTGATCGAGACCGGCATGCCCACGCCGACCGTCTGGCCCTCGTCCGGTATGAACGAGCCGACGAAGCTGTTCTCCGGGGAGACGGTGGTGAAGGAGGCGTTCTCGTGCGCTTCCTTGCCGTCGGCGTCCTTGGCGGTCGCCGCCAGGGCGTACTTCGTGGAGCGCTTCAGCGCGGCGTCGGGCTTCCAGCTCTTGCCGTCGGCGGCGATCTTGCCGGCCACGGCCGCGCCCTCGCTGGTCTTCAGCTCGACCAGGGTGAGGGTGCCGTCGGCGACGGCCACGTTGGCCGCGTCGTTGAGGCCGACGTTCGTGGCCCCGTCCTTCGGCGTGATGGTTATTTTGGCCTTGGAGGTGTCCTTGGCGGCCGCCGCGTCGGCGTCCGCCTGGGCCTTGCCGGCCTCGGAGCCCTTCGGCTTCGCGTCGTCTCCGCCGCCGCATGCCGTGAGCATCAGTACCCCACCGAGCACGGCGGATATGGCCACCAGGGACCTTCTCCGCCGCATACTGTCCGTCCTCACACGCCACTCCATCGTTGCCGGATACCCCGGAGGCTGGCCGTCCCCGGGGTTGGCCGGGCAGGGGGCAGACCCCCTGCCTGGTCCTGACAACGCGTTAACGGCACCGGCCGGTTCCACATTCCGTTCGGATGTGGTCCACCACACGGTCAGGCGTTGTCGGGTTCCTCGTCGAAGTCCCCATCTTCCTCGTCCAGGTCCCACTCCATGGACTCGGGGTCGTATTCGACGGGCTCGCTGCTCCAGGAAGCCTGGGCGAGCTCCACGCCGGGGATGTCCGCGACCAGGTCAGTGGGGTCGACGAGGTAGGCGAGGGCCTCCGACTCGTCCTCGCGGACGGCGGACTCGGCGTGGCCGCGCTCCTCGTCCGGCATGAACTCGTCGGCCTTGATGTGCGCGAGCGCGGCTCCGGTGAGTGCCTGGACGTCCGGCACTTCCAGCACCAAATCCACCCGAAGTCGTACGTAACGTGATGTCTCAGAAGCGTTCATACGACGGAGAGTAAGCCCGCGGAAGCCCCGACTTTCCCACGACCCGCCCCTTTCCGTAGCATCACCGCACACGGCCAATTCGCTGCTGCCACAAGGGGGATCGCACCGTGTCCGCACGCCGACCGCTGCTCACCGCTCTCGGAGCGACCACCCTCCTCGCCGCCCTGTGGTTCGTACCCTCGGCGGGCGCCACCTCAGCCGGTGCCGAGGAGACCCGTTCCGGCGTGCCCGCGGGCGCGAACGCCGCCGGGACGACCACCGACGCGACCGGCTCCGCCGGCTCCGACTCCCCCGGGACGGTCACGGGGACGGCCTCCGGTCCGGCCTCGCGCCCGCTGCCCCTGCTCGCCGACACCGGATCCGTGGACACCACCCCCTACCTCCTGGGCGGCACCCTCTTCCTCGGCGTCGGGGCCGGTTTCGTGGCCTTCTCGGTCCGCCGCTCGCACGCGCTGTAGACACGCGCCGCAGACACGCGAAGGGCCGCCCCGGGAGCTGATCCCGGGGCGGCCCTTCGCCGCGTACGCGGCCTGCCGTCAGGCGAGCGGACCCGTCACCGGCTCCACCGCGGCCAGGAGGCCGCCGGTACGGATGAACTCGTCGGCGGCGGCCAGGTCGGGCGCGAGGAAACGATCCGGCCCGGGACCCTGCACACCCGCCGCGCGGGCGGCCGCGATCGCGGCCTGGCTGGCCGGGGCCGGGGTCAAGCCGTGGCGCAGCTCGATGGCGCGGGTGGCCGCGTAGAGCTCGATCGCGATGATCCGCGTCAGGTTGTCGACGGCCGTACGGAGCTTGCGCGCGGCCGACCAGCCCATCGAGACGTGGTCCTCCTGCATGGCGGAGGAGGGGATCGAGTCGGCCGAGGCCGGCACCGCGAGCCGCTTCATCTCGCTGACCAGGGCGGCCTGCGTGTACTGGGCGATCATCAGACCGGAGTCCACGCCGGCGTCGTCCGCGAGGAACGGCGGCAGGCCGTGAGAGCGGTTCTTGTCGAGCAGCCGGTCGGTGCGGCGCTCGGCGATGGAACCGAGGTCGGCGGCCGCGATGGCGAGGAAGTCCAGCACGTAGGCGACCGGGGCCCCGTGGAAGTTGCCGTTGGACTCCACGCGCCCGTCGGGCAGCACCACCGGGTTGTCGACGGCGGCGGCCAGCTCGCGGGAGGCCACCAGGGCGGCGTGCGCCATGGTGTCGCGGCCGGCGCCGGCGACCTGCGGGGCGCAGCGCACGGAGTAGGCGTCCTGCACGCGCGGGGCGGTCTCCTCCTGGTAGTGGCGGACCAGCCCGGAGCCCTTCAGGACGGCGGCCATGTTCGCGGCGGAGGCACCCTGGCCCGGGTGCGGACGGATGGCGTGCAGCTCGGGCTGGAGCACCTTCTCGGTGCCGAGCAGCGCCTCCAGGGTGAGGGCGGCGGTGATGTCGGCGGAGGTGTAGAGCTTGCCGAGGTCGGCGAGGGCCATGACCAGCATGCCGAGCATGCCGTCGGTGCCGTTGAGGAGGGCGAGGCCCTCCTTCTCGCGAAGCACGACGGGCTCGATGCCGGCTTCGGCGAGCAGTTCACCGGCGGGGCGGACGGTGCCGTCCGGGCCCTCGGCGTCGCCCTCGCCCATGAGGGCGAGCGCGCAGTGGGACAGCGGCGCGAGGTCGCCGGAGCAGCCCAGGGAGCCGTACTCGTGGACGACGGGGGTGATCCCGGCGTTGAGCACGTCGGCCATGGTCTGCGCGACGGAGGGGCGTACGCCGGTGTGACCGGAGGCGACGGTCTTGAGGCGGAGGAACATCAGCGCGCGGACGACCTCCCGCTCGACGCGCGGGCCCATGCCGGCGGCGTGCGAGCGGACGATGTTGCGCTGGAGCTGGGCACGCAGCTCGGGGCTGATGTGCCGGGAGGCGAGCGCACCGAACCCGGTGGACACGCCGTAGACGGGCTCGGGCTTGGCGGCGAGGGCGTCGACGATCTCACGGGCCCGGGCGAGTGCGCCCTGCGCCTCCGCGGAGAGCTCGACGCGTGCGTTGCCGCGGGCTACGGCGATGACGTCCTCGGCGGTGGTCCCGGACGTCCCCACCACGACAGTGTGCATATCCATATTCAGCACCCTACGGATTGAATCGCTTCATGTCACTAGCTGGTTTCGTCACGATCGCGACGCGGTTGGACCCCTTACGGACCGGTAGCGCGAGCGGCCGGTCACTGACGGCCGCGGAAGCGGCGGCGCTCCCCGGGAGCCTCTTCGGCGGCGGCGTCCGCGAGCCGGACCACCGCGGTGTCCCGGCCCGCCACGACGGGCTTCGGCGAGCGCGCGGCCTTCGCCTTGTACTGGGCGGCGTCCGCCAGCCGGAACAGCCTCCGGGAGGACTTCACCAGCCCGATCGGGTCCCCGGTGGAGGCCACGCCGCAGGCCACCCCCTCACCGAGCTCCAGCTCGGCCGCCCGGGTGCACACCTCCTCGGTGACGCGCACGATCTCGTCCGCCGTCGGGCCGACCCCGACCAGGCAGAACTCGTCGCCGCCGAGCCGGGCCACCAGCGATCCGGGCAGCATGGCCCCGCACAGGCTCAGGACCGATCCGAACCGCTCCAGGAGCCGGTCGCCCATGGCGTGGCCGAGGGTGTCGTTGACCTTCTTCAGCCCGTTCAGGTCGCAGACGACGAGGCTGACGACCACCCCGGTCCGCCGGTGCTCCTCCAGGGCCTCGTCGAGCCGCATGTCGACCGCCCGCCGGTTCGCGAGCCCGGTCAGCGGGTCGGTGAAGGCGAGCCGCCGGGCCTCCTCCAGCCGCTCGTTCTGCGCGAGACCGGCCGCGACCACGGCGGCGAGCACGGTGGCGAAATCGGCGTCGTCCTCGTCGAAGTCGGGCAGCCCCTCGTCCCGCGCGACGTACAGCTCGCCCCAGGCGCGGCCGCTGAGCACGATGGGCGCGACCACACAGGTCCCGCGGCCGCGGCGGCGCAGGGCCTCCCCGCGCCGCCCGGGCCGGTCACCCACGGCGCTCTCGACCCAGGCGTGCGGACCGCCGCCGCCCACCCAGAGCTCGTGCAGGAACTCGGTGATCTCGGGGAAGTCGTGCACGGGGTAGGACTCGTCCTCGGGGAACTCCTCCTCGCCCGCCCGCCGCTCGCCCTCGTTCACGAGCACCCGCAGGCGCCCCCGCTCCCGCTCCCACGCGGAGATCGCGGCGAACGAGCCGTCGAGCGCCACGCGCGCCCCCCGCGCGGCCGCCCGCACACTGTCCCGCGGCGCGCAGGCCGCGGCCATCGCCTGAGCGAGTCCCACCACGGCTCGTAGCCGCCCGTCAACTCCCATCACCCCAGGCTAGGGACTTTTGTTAGATTTGGAGACAATTGGCGCGACTTTCGGTGCCGCCAAGATCACCAAGGGTGATCGGCGGCACCGGGGCTCGGGCGGCTACTCCCCCGGCCAGTTCGGCTTGCGCTTCTCGTTGAACGCCGCGACGCCCTCCACCCGGTCGCCCGAGAAGGCCACCGTCCGCCAGGCCGCGTCCTCGATCTCCAGACCGGCCTCCAGGTCCATCCCGTGCCCCAGCCGCAGCGCCCGCTTGGCCGCCCGCAGACCCACCGGGGAGTTCGCCGCCATCCGGGACGCCAGCGCCAGCGCCTCCGCCGTGTCCTGGCCGGCCGGGACCACCGAGTCCACCAGCCCCAGGGACAGCGCCTCGGCCGCCTCCACCCGGCGCGCCGTGAAGATCAGCTCGGCGGCCCGCGCCGCACCCACCCGGCGCGGCAGCAGCTGCGTGCCTCCGCCGCCGGGGATCACGCCCACCGACACCTCGGGCAGGCCCACCACCGCCGCCTCGTCGGCGACGATCACGTCGCAGGCCAGGGCCAGCTCGAAGCCGCCGCCCAGCGCGAACCCGTGCACCGCCGCGATCGTGGGCATCGGCAGCGCCAGCACGCCCCCGTACGCGCCCCGCGTGGTCGGCCGCTGCCGGACCAGCTCGGTGTCCGAGAGGGAGTTCCGCTCCTTGAGGTCCGCGCCGACGCAGAAGGCCCGCTCCGCGGTGGAGGACAGCACCACCACCCGCACCGACGGGTCCGCCGCGAGCGCCGCACAGGCGGCGCCGATCGACCGGGCCATCTCCGTCGACACCGCGTTCATCGCCTTGGGGCGGTCCATCGCCAGCTCCGCGACGTGCCCGTCGCCCTCCCGACGTACCGCGACGAACTCTCCGAAGCGCTGCTCAGACATGCCTGCGACCCTCCCGGTTAACGAGCGTTATCGCCGCACTCTAGTGCGCGGGGAGGCCATCGGGTCAAGGCTGCGCCGCTGCGGGGCACGGCTGCGCCCCGGCCCGTCGGCAGGAGGTACGGGGCCGCCCGCCCGCTCGGGGCCCGCAGTCGCGTCAGGCGGGGTTCTTGGGCTTGCGCCGCGTCAGCGACCAGGGCTCCACGACGCCGAGCCCGCGCACCGGCCGCTGCCACATCGGCTGCAGCGCGAACCGGTAGGACGCACCCTCGTCGGGGGCCGTCTCGGCCTCCTTCTCCGACACCGGAGCGGCCCCGGTCCGGGAAAGTTCCTCGGCCATCGCCCCGTCCACCAGGACCGCGTCCTTGGGGGCTATCGACGTGAGCCGGCTGGCCAGGTTCACCGTGGTCCCGAAGACATCGCCCATCCGGGTGGTCACCGTGCCGAAGGCGATCCCGACCCGCAGCTCGGGCATCTGCGCGTCGAGCTCCATCGTCTCGATCAGCCGCAGCGCGATCTCCGCCGCCGTCGCCGCGTCGTCGGCGCAGTACAGCACCTCGTCACCGAGGGTCTTGATCAGCCGGCCGCCGTGCGCGGCCACCAGGTCCGCCGCGGTCGTCTCGAAGGACTCGACCAGCTCGCCGAGCTCCTCCTCCTCCAGCCGCCGCGTCAGGCGCGTGAAGCCCACCAGGTCGGCGAAGCCCACCGCGAGCCGCCGGTCGACCATCTCGTCGTCGTCGGCCACCTGCACCACGCGCCCGGTCGCGGCCGCCAGCTGGCGCCGCCACACGTAGACGAGGAACTCCTCCAGCTCGGGCAGCAGCAGCTCCACCAGGGGGTACGTGACCTCCGTACGGGTCATGCCCGGCTCCGGCGGCTCCGTCAGCCCCTCCAGGAACGAGTCGATCTGCCACTCCGCCAGCCGGGCCGTGGTCTGCCCGGTGGACCGCGCCACCTGCACGGCCATCGGCTCGGACAGCAGCCCGGCCTCCACCAGACCGGCCAGCCGGCGCAGGGCCAGCACGTCGGCCTCGGTGAGCGCCCGGGCCTGCCCGATGTCGGCGAAGCCCATGGCCCGCCAGAAGCGCGAGGCCAGCTCCATGGACACGCCCGCGCTCCGGGCGGCCTGGAAGGGCGTGTACCGGCGCTCGGCACCGAGGATCAGCTGCTCCAGCCGGATGGCGAGCGGATCCGCCGTCGGCTGGGCCGTGTGATCGACCTCGTGGTGCGGAGTGTGCTGGTCACGGCCGATCGGGGTGCCCGGGCCGGACGCGGAGCCGCCACCGGCGGACGCGCTGGACGTAGGGTCGTCGACGGTCAAGGGCCGCCTCCTGTCCATTCCGTGCGCACTGCCCTGCGAACCGGTTGATCACCACGAGCACCGGGATCGCCTAAACCATACGGCAGGTGTGCCGTAGCTCACTCCCCCTCCCCGCTTCCGGCCCGCCCGCGACCGGGTGCGGGCTCCGGGGCCGCGGCCCCGGGTGCGGCGCCGCACCCGGCACCCGCGCCCCTGTCAGTGCACGGAACGCAGGTGGATGACGTCGCCCGCACCCACCGTCTCGTGCCGGTCCTCGGCCGTACGGATCACCAGGCGGCCATCGGTGTCCACCGCTTCGGCCGTTCCGGTGAGGGTGCGCCCGCCGGGCAGTTCCGCGCGGACGTGCCGGCCGAGGGTCGCGCAGCCCGCCGCGTAGGTCTCCTGGAGGCCGCTGGCCGCGGGGTCGCCGCCGGCCGCGCGCCAGTTCCCGTACCACTCCTCCAGGGACCGCAGGACGGCCCGCAGCAGCGGGTCACGGTCGGTCACGGAGGCCTTGGCCAGCGCCAGCGACCCCGCGGCCGGTACCGGCAGCTCGTCCTCGGTCAGGCTGACGTTGAGCCCGATCCCGAGGACCACGCCGTCCTCGACCCGCTCGGCGAGGATCCCGCCGGTCTTGCGCTCCTCGCCGTCCACGCTGACCAGCAGGTCGTTGGGCCACTTGAGGGCGGTGTCCACGCCGGCCGCCCGGGAGAGCCCGGTCGCGGTGGCCACGCCGGCCAGCAGGGTCAGCCACCCCCACCGCTCCTGCGGCACCGCGTCGCCCGGCTTGAGCAGGACGGAGAAGAACAGCCCCGACCGCGCGGGCGCGACCCAGCTCCGGTCGAGGCGCCCGCGCCCGGCACTCTGCTCCTCGGCTACGAGCACGGCCCCCTCGGGCAGCTCCGCCGCCCGGGTGGCGAGGTCGGTATTGGTGGACCCGGTACTGGCGACGACCTCCACGGAGGTCCACAGCCCGTCCCCGGTGACGAGGGCTCTCTGGAGGGCGGCGGCATTGAGGGGCGGCCGGTCCAGGCTCGACCAGCGACCGGCGGAGGCACCTGCTGAGGCATCTGATGGCATGATCGGATTCCTTACGTCGCCGTGTGTGATCCTCTGACCCGGGATTGCGTTCGGATCTTGCCTGACCCTAGCTTCCCGCCCTGTGGGGAATTCTGCGGTAAAGAGGGCATTCAAGTTCCGCTTCTACCCCGACGACGCGCAGGCCGCGGAACTGTCCCGAACCTTCGGGTGCGTGCGGAAGGTCCACGACCCGGCGCTCTCCGCCCGAGCCGTGGCCTGGACCCGTCGGGAGCGAGTGGGCCACGCGCAGACCTCCGCCCTGCTCACCGCCTGGAAGCGGACCGGTGAACTGGCCTATCCGGCCGAGGTGTCCTGCGTGCCCCTCCAGCAGGCGCTGCGACACCTCCAGAGCGCGGTCGCCGCGTTCCGGGAGGAGCGGTCGCGCTGCCCACGCTTCGCGTCCGCCACCGGACGTGCACGGACTGCGGTACGGCCCACGACCGCGACGGGCAGGAAACCTCACCCGCGAGGGTGGGATCCCTTCCCCTTAAGGAAGGCAGCGAGGCCAGGCAAGCCACATCAGGTGTGTCAAACGCCGCACTGCCGAGCGCCATGCCCGCCGATACGCTACGCACCAGTAGCCAGCAGTAGTCAATCAATTGACCAGGCAGTTGACACCACGCAGGGAGCCGCGACCCCGATGTCACATCCGTCAGAGCCGATCGACATGCACACCACCGCGGGCAAGATCGCGGATCTGCAGCGCCGCATCGACGAAGCCACCCACGCCGGGTCCGCGCGTGCCGTGGAGAAGCAGCACGCCAAGGGCAAGCTGACGGCGCGTGAGCGGGTTGCCCTGCTGCTGGACGAGGGATCCTTCGTCGAGCTCGACGAGTTCGCCCGGCACCGTTCCACCAGCTTCGGGCTGGAGAAGACCCGGCCCTACGGCGACGGCGTCGTCACCGGCTACGGCACGGTGGACGGCCGCCCGGTGGCCGTGTTCTCGCAGGACTTCACCGTCTTCGGCGGGGCTCTCGGCGAGACCTACGGCCAGAAGATCATGAAGGTCATGGACTTCGCGCTGAAGACCGGATGCCCGCTCGTCGGCATCAACGACTCCGGCGGCGCCCGGATCCAGGAGGGCGTCAGCGCGCTGGGCATGTACGGGGAGATCTTCCGCCGCAACGTCCACGCGTCCGGCGTGATCCCGCAGATCAGCCTGGTCGTCGGGCCCTGTGCGGGCGGCGCCGTGTACTCCCCGGCCATCACCGACTTCACGGTCATGGTCGACCAGACCTCGCACATGTTCATCACCGGCCCGGACGTCATCAAGACGGTCACCGGCGAGGACGTCGGCTTCGAGGAGCTGGGCGGGGCGCGCACGCACAACAGCACGTCCGGCGTCGCGCACCACATGGCGGGCGACGAGAAGGACGCCATCGAGTACGTGAAGTCACTGCTCGCGTACCTGCCGTCGAACAACCTCTCCGAGCCGCCCGCCTTCCCGGAGGAGGCGGACACCGAGGTCTCCGACGCCGACCGCGAGCTCGACGTACTGATCCCGGACAGCGCCAACCAGCCGTACGACATGCACACCGTGATCGAGCACGTGCTCGACGACGCGGAGTTCCTGGAGACGCAGGCGCTCTTCGCGCCGAACATCCTGACCGGCTTCGGCCGCGTCGAGGGCCACCCGGTGGGTGTCGTCGCCAACCAGCCGATGCAGTTCGCCGGCTGCCTGGACATCGACGCCTCCGAGAAGGCGGCGCGGTTCGTCCGGACCTGCGACGCCTTCAACATCCCGGTGCTGACCTTCGTGGACGTCCCGGGCTTCCTTCCGGGCACCGACCAGGAGTACAACGGAATCATCCGGCGCGGCGCGAAGCTGATCTACGCGTACGCCGAGGCCACCGTTCCGCTGATCACCGTCATCACCCGCAAGGCCTTCGGCGGTGCGTACGACGTCATGGGCTCCAAGCACCTCGGCGCGGACCTGAACCTGGCCTGGCCGACCGCGCAGATCGCCGTCATGGGCGCGCAGGGTGCCGTGAACATCCTGCACCGCCGGACCATCGCGGAGGCGGACAATGTGGAGGAGACCCGGGCACGGCTCATCGCCGAGTACGAGGACGCGCTGCTCAACCCGTACACGGCGGCCGAGCGCGGGTACATCGACGCGGTGACCATGCCGTCCGAGACCCGGGCGCACGTGGTGAAGGGGCTGCGGCAGCTGCGTACCAAGCGGGAGTCCCTGCCCCCGAAGAAGCACGGCAACATCCCGCTCTAGCCCCTCCAGGAGGACTCTGTGGTGATCAAGGTCGTCAAGGGCAACCCGACCCCGGAGGAGCTGGCCGCCGCACTGGCGGTGGTCCAAGCGCGCGCGGCGGTGCTGGCCATGGCTCCGTCGGGCGCTCCGCCGGTCGCGGACGAGTGGTCGGCGCCGGCCCGGGTGGCCCGGCGCCGGGTTCCGCATCCGGGACCGCGGGCCTGGGGCCGTACGTACTGGCCCGCGTAGCCCGACGTGGTGTGAACGGACGGTGGCGCCTGAGTACCCGTACTCAGGCGCCACACCCGTTCCCGGGCCAGGATCGAGGCATGCTCTGGTCCGACCCGAAGAACGAGCCGCCCAAGGACATGCGCGACGCGCAGGCGATGATCCGGCGGCTGACCCTGGTGCTCGCCATCGCCATGCTCGTGGTGGTGTACGTCCTGGGTGTGGGCCACTTCTAGACGCTGTCCGGGGGGTGCGGGCCGCGCCTACGATGGCCTCCATGACTGCGACACCTGACCCCTCGACGACCGGGCGCAAGCTCGTCCTCGCCTCCGCCTCCCCCGCCCGGCTGAACCTGCTGCGGCAGGCCGGGCTCGCCCCGCACGTGATCGTCAGCGGGTTCGACGAGGACACCCTGAACCACGACGAGCCGGCCGCCCTGGCGCTGGCCCTGGCCGAGGCGAAGGCCGCCGTCGTGGCGGGGCTGGACGAGGCCGCGGGCGCGCTGGTGATCGGCTGCGACTCGGTGCTGGAGCTGGACGGCGAGGCGCTGGGCAAGCCGGCGGACGCCGAGGAGGCCACCGCGCGCTGGAAGTCGATGCGCGGACGGTCGGGCGTGCTGCGCACCGGGCACTGCGTGATCGACACGGCGGACGGCCGCCAGGTCTCGGCCACGGCGTCGACGACGGTCCGGTTCGGTGAGCCCACGGACGCGGAGGTGGCGGCGTACGTGGCGAGCGGGGAGCCCCTGCACGTGGCGGGGGCGTTCACCCTGGACGGGCTGTCGGCGCCGTTCATCGACGGCATCGACGGGGATCACGGCAACGTCATCGGACTGTCGCTGCCGCTGCTGCGTTCCCTGCTGGGCGAACTGGACGTGTCCATCACGGACTTGTGGGCTTGAGCTCCCCGTACGGCGGCGGAGGCGGCAGGGGTGGGGTGTCCCCGCCCGCATCGCCCTCGCCGCCGCCGTTCCCGTCGGTCCGGGCGGCGTAGGACGTCAGGGTCAGTACGAGGAGACACAGGATCAGCATCATCGTCGCGAAGGCGGCCCAGGTGACCAGGACGACGCAGAGGATGCCGAGCACCCCGTGGATGACGGCGCCGCCGATGAGCACGACGCGGCCGAAGCGGCCCGGGGAGCGGTCGCGGAGCGCGGTGACGGCGGCGAGCACGGCGCACAGGACGAGGAAGGCGCCCATGCCCGCCCCCATGGCGTAAGTCGCCTTGGACATGACGTCCGGATCGCTGCCCGCGATCGACATCGACTGGTTCGCCGTGGTCCGGCCCAGCACGATGTGGACGAGCACGAGCACCGCCGCTTCCACGACGAGCACGATCGCAGCCAGTCCGGCCACGAGTCTTCGCAGCACGATGCCCCCACCCCCACGTGTCACAAGCCCGTTCGACGCCCTGGAGGCTACTAACGGGTAGCCCGGCGGGCAAGACATCCGCGCACCCGGCTTGCGGACGCCTCCCGCCCCGCGGCAGGCCGTACGGCGGGACTACGACGACGACTTCGGCTTCTTCTCCCGCGGCCAGACGGTGTACGACCAGGACCAGATGGTGTCGATCACCCAGATCGTCAGCCAGATCCGGCCGACCCAGACCAGCGGTCCGCGCTGCTCGCCGGGCACGCCGCCGTCCGTGATCTGCCACACGAGCCAGCTGGAGTCCAGGGCCCACAGGACCAGCTGCCCCAGCGCGAACGCGGCCGTGTGGATGTACCACTCCCGCCGCTCCTTGCGTGCGTGGGCCTTCGGCCCGGGGTCGGTCTCCGCCGACGGCTGCCGCGCCGCTTCCCGCTCGCTCATGTCCGTGTCCGTGTCCGTGTCCGTGTCCGTGTCCGTGTCCGTGTCCGTGCCCCTGTCCGTGCCCATGCCCGTCTCCGCGTCCCCGCCCGTGTCGATGTCGATGTCCTCCCGGTCCGCCCGGTCCTCTCCCGCGCCGCCGGTCCGCGGCCCGGCCTTCTTCCTGTCCTGCGCCAGGCCCAGGGTGCGGACCGCGTACGGCACCACGAGCGCCCCCACGACCGAGGTGGCCGCGGCAGCCCCGCAGGCGGCCGCCCAGCCGGCCTCCTCGTAGAGCAGGCCCATCACCAGTGGACCGGCCACCACACCGGCCAGGCGGGCGCTCTCGTACAGGCCCATGGCCCGGCCGATCCGCCCCCCGGAGGCGGCGGCCACGGTCGCCTGCTCCACCGGGATCTGCGCGGCGAAACAGGCGGCGGCCACGGTCCACAGGACGGCGATGGCCGGCGGCGTGGAGAGCACCGCGAGCCCCGCGGCGAACAGCGCACTCGCCGCGAACGAGGTCACCATGGCCGGCGTACGGCCCAGCCGGTCGGTGAGGTGGTGCGCGTGCGCCGGCAGCAGGACGAACACCACGAAGCCGGGGGCGAAGACCAGCGCGATCTCGTTCGGGGACAGCCCCAGGTCCGCCTGCAGCCGCAGCAGCAGGAGCATCCACAGCCCCGCCTCGGCGGCGGCCGTCACCGCGGACACCGCCATCAGCGGCAGCAGCCGGCGCTCCGCGGCGCCCCACCGCTCCCGGCGCCCGGTCGCGGCGCCCGCCCGCTCCTGGCGGGGTCCGCGCAGCAGTGAGGCCATGGCCACCGCGCAGGCGGCGCTGCCCAGCCAGAACAGCAGCGGATAGCCGCCGCGTTCCAGCAGCGAGAACGCCACCAGGTAGCCGACGAAGGCGCCCTGACCCTCCGCCGACAGCAACTTGCCGTACGCGGAGGTGCCGTCACCGTCCTGCGCCCGCTGCCCGGTCCAGGCCCGCAGCGCGACCCAGAACAGGGCACCGCCGGCGCCGCCCAGACCCGCCGCGGCGAAGGCCACCGCCAGCGAGTCGGCGAGCGCGTACCCCGCGAACGACAGGGCGTACAGACCCGCACCGGCCGCGGCCACCCGCCGCTGGTCGAAGCGGTCGGCCAGTTCCCCGGCCAGCGGGCGCACGATCAGCGACAGCACCGCCTCGAAGGCGATCAGCGCGCCGACCACGGAGGCCCCCGCGCCCAGCGTCGACCCGGCCCACAGCGGCAGCAGGAAATCGAGCACCTCCGCCGGGGCGCTCGCGAACAGCGCCGCCGACAGGACCCGGCGCCCGGCCGGATCCGCGGGCGCCTTCGTCCCGGCGCTCACGCTTCGGCGGCCGGTGAGCAGCACCCGGCCCCTGCCGCGTCGGACCGGGTGGGAACGGGCTCCGGGAAGGAGTCCTGTAACGCCATGTGCCTCGCCCTCGTCTCGCCGTCGTCTCGTCGTGGTCGCGTCGTGGTCGCGCCGTCGCCGTTCGCGCGCCGTCCGTAAGACGCCGTTCGGCCCGCCCGGGTTGTCAACTCGCCGGTATCACCGCCGCCGCACGGTCGCGGGCCCCGATGTCGTCCATCCGTAGGACACGCCCGGCGCGCTGCCGCCCGCCCGGGCCCGTGCGGGCCGCATCGCTGTGGGTACGGTGTTGTCCCTGTTCGCCCTGCGGGACGACCGGGCTACCAATCAGTAAACAAGGGGACAACTCCTCTCACGACCGCAAAGAAACCGTGGGCCGTTCGTAGGGACTCGACAAAGAATCACCCGGGGCCGCTGACCGGGGGGACAGAGACCTTGGATACACGACGGGGTTACTGTGCAGTCGGGGATCCCCCTGACCTGGGGCGCCACAAGGGTTCCCCGGCGGATCGGCCCTCGCATCACACTCTGTGTGGGCAAGGTCACCACCGGGGAAGGGTCGAAAGGCCGTGTGGGCTGTCCCTAAACTCAGCTTGTTTCAAGGAGGGAGCCATCGTGCGCAAGGTGCTCATCGCCAACCGTGGCGAAATCGCTGTCCGCGTTGCTCGGGCCTGCCGGGACGCCGGGATCGGGAGCGTAGCCGTCTACGCCGATCCGGACCGGGACGCTCTGCACGTCCGCGCGGCCGACGAAGCTTTCGCGTTGGGCGGTGACACCCCGGCCGCCAGCTACCTGGACATCTCCAAGGTCCTCCAGGCCGCAGCCGACTCCGGTGCGGACGCCATCCATCCCGGATACGGCTTCCTCTCCGAGAACGCCGACTTCGCCCAGGCCGTGATCGACGCCGGCCTGACCTGGATCGGTCCGCCGCCGCAGGCCATCCGTGACCTCGGCGACAAGGTGGCCGCCCGTCACATCGCCCAGCGCGCCGGGGCGCCGCTGGTCGCCGGTACGCCGGACCCGGTCTCCGGGTCCGAGGAGGTCGTCGCCTTCGCCAAGGAGCACGGCCTGCCGATCGCCATCAAGGCGGCCTTCGGTGGTGGCGGTCGCGGTCTGAAGGTCGCCCGCACCCTCGAAGAGGTGCCGGAGCTCTACGACTCCGCCGTCCGCGAGGCCATCGCCGCCTTCGGCCGCGGCGAGTGCTTCGTCGAGCGCTACCTCGACAAGCCCCGCCACGTCGAGACCCAGTGCCTGGCCGACTCGCACGGCAACGTCGTCGTCGTGTCGACCCGTGACTGCTCGCTCCAGCGCCGCCACCAGAAGCTCGTGGAGGAGGCCCCGGCGCCGTTCCTGACCGAGGCTCAGAACGCGGAGCTGTACGCCGCCTCCAAGGCCATCCTGAAGGAAGCCGGCTACGTCGGCGCCGGCACCGTCGAGTTCCTCGTCTCCGCCGACGGTCTGATCTCCTTCCTGGAGGTCAACACCCGCCTCCAGGTCGAGCACCCGGTCACCGAAGAGGTCTCCGGCATCGACCTGGTCCGCGAGATGTTCCGCATCGCCGACGGCGAGGAGCTCGGCTACGGCGACCCGGTCCTGCGCGGCCACTCCATCGAGTTCCGCATCAACGGCGAGGACCCGGGCCGCGGCTTCCTCCCGGCGCCCGGCACGGTGACGAAGTTCGCCGCGCCGTCCGGCCCGGGCGTCCGCCTCGACGCGGGCGTCGAGTCCGGCTCCGTGATCGGACCGGCCTGGGACTCGCTCCTGGCCAAGCTGATCGTCACCGGTGCCACCCGCGAGCAGGCCCTGCAGCGCGCCGCCCGCGCGCTCGCCGAGTTCGAGGTCGAGGGCATGGCCACGGCCATCCCCTTCCACCGTGCGGTCGTCGCCGACCCGGCGTTCGCCCCCACGGACGGCAGCCCCTTCACCGTCTTCACCCGGTGGATCGAGACCGAGTTCGTCAACGAGATCCCGGCGTTCACGGCCCCGGCCGCGGAGGACACGGAGGACGAGCCGGGCCGCGAGACGGTGGTCGTCGAGGTCGGCGGCAAGCGCCTTGAGGTCTCGCTCCCGTCGTCCCTGGGCATGACCCTGGCCCGCACGGCCGCCGCCGGTGGCGCGAAGCCGAAGCGCCGCGCGGCCAAGAAGTCCGGCCCGGCCGCCTCCGGCGACACCCTCGCCTCGCCGATGCAGGGCACGATCGTCAAGGTCGCGGTCGAGGAGGGCCAGCAGGTCAACGAGGGCGACCTGGTCGTCGTACTCGAAGCCATGAAGATGGAGCAGCCGCTGAACGCGCACCGCTCCGGCACCGTGGTCGGCCTCACCGCCGAGGTCGGCGCGTCCGTCACCTCGGGCGCCACGATCTGCGAGATCAAGGACTGACGTCCTTCGACGGGGTTCCCGGGGCTTCCCGCCCCGGGGGCCCCGTTTCGCATGTGCGGCGCCGTTCCGGGGGCGCTGCCCCCAGACCCCCGCGCCTGAAACGCCGGCGGGGCTGATCTCTCAGCCCCGCCGGCGTTCGAGGCGCGGGGGTCTGGGGGCAGCGCCCCCCGTGCACGGCCCGCCGGGGCTAGCGGCGGCGCATGTCCGCCACGCGGGCCCGCTCCGCCTGCGGCTCCAGCATCCCGCCGGCCGCACTCCGCAGCTGCGCCGTCGGCCCGCCCCGCCGCTGCACCGGCAGCGGCGACTCGCGGCGCGGCCGCCGCCCCTGCATCCCGTCCACACCGCCGGAGGCCACCGCCCCGCCGGCCACGGTGATCTGCACGCCCTGGTCCGCCAGCGCCTGCAGCTCCGTACCCGCCCGGTCGTCGTGCGGTGGCGGCTCGTCCGTCACCAGCCGC
The DNA here is from genome assembly GCF_042894785.1 of Streptomyces sp. NPDC001502. Lineage (NCBI taxonomy): Bacteria > Bacillati > Actinomycetota > Actinomycetes > Kitasatosporales > Streptomycetaceae > Streptomyces > Streptomyces sp. NPDC001502. The sequence goes on along the minus strand of NZ_JBIAVW010000009.1, from coordinate 240,700 downwards.
GTCATCACATCGGTGGGCACGGTCTGGAACATGGTGTCGGTACCGAGCTTCGTGTGGTCGGCCAGCACCACCACCTCCGCCGCCGCCTGCACCAGCGCCCGGTCCACGCTGGCGGACAGCATGTTGGACGTGGACAGCCCGCGCTCGGCGGTCAGACCGCTGCCCGACAGGAAGGCCCGGGAGACCCGCAGCCCCTGGAGGGACTGCTCGGCTCCGCTGCCCACGAGGGCGTAGTTGGACCCGCGCAGGGTGCCGCCGGTCATGACCACCTCCACCCGGTTCGCGTGGGCCAGGGCCTGGGCGACGAGCAGCGAGTTGGTGACGACGGTCAGTCCGGGCACGCGGGCGAGCCGGCGGGCCAGCTCCTGCGTCGTGGTGCCCGCGCCGACGACGACGGCCTCGCCCTCTTCCACGAGGGAGGCCGCGACATCGGCAATGGCGGTCTTCTCCGCCGTCGCGAGATGGGACTTTTGCGGAAAGCCGGACTCCCGCGTGAAACCGCCCGGCAAGACCGCACCGCCGTGTCGGCGGTCGAGGAGTCCTTCTGCCTCCAGTGCCCGCACGTCCCGCCGTACGGTCACTTCGGAGGTCTGGACGACGCGGGCGAGCTCCCGGAGCGAAACCGCTCCGTTGGCCCGCACCATTTCGAGGATCAATTGGCGACGTTCTGCAGCGAACACGAAACTGACAGTAACCCCAACGACCGTCTGCTTTCAGCTCTTTACGCCGGAATACCGAAGTTGTCCATAAGGCGGGGCGACTAGTGGTATACGCAGCCCGAGAGTTGCGTGAACTTCTCGCCACGAATCAGCGCCCCGCCCCAAACCCCTTACGGCATGCGGCGGTTAGCCGGGATCAGGCCTCCCCGGCGGCCTTTCGCGTGTGAAGCTGGCGGGCCACCTCGGCGATCGAGCCGGAGAGCGAGGGGTACACGGTGAACGCGTTTGCGATCTGCTCGACCGTCAGGTTGTTGTCGACGGCGATCGAGATGGGGTGGATCAGCTCGCTCGCGCGCGGGGAGACGACCACACCGCCGACGACGATGCCGGTGCCCGGACGGCAGAACAGCTTCACGAAGCCGTCCCGGATGCCCTGCATCTTGGCGCGCGGGTTGCGCAGCAGCGGGAGCTTCACCACGCGGGCGTCGATCTTGCCGGCGTCCACGTCCGCCTGGGTGTAGCCGACGGTGGCGATCTCGGGGTCGGTGAAGACGTTCGAGGAGACCGTCTTGAGGTTCAGCGGGGCCACCGCGTCACCGAGGAAGTGGTACATCGCGATGCGGCCCTGCATCGCCGCGACCGACGCGAGCGCGAAGACGCCCGTGACGTCACCGGCGGCGTACACGCCGGGCGCGGAGGTGCGCGAGACCTTGTCGGTCCAGATGTGCCCGGAGTCCTTGAGCCGGACGCCGGACTCCTCCAGGTTCATGTTCTTGGTGTTGGGGATCGCGCCGACCGCCATCAGGCAGTGCGTCCCGGTCAGCACGCGGCCGTCGGAGAGGGTGACCTCGACCCGGTCGCCCACCCGCTTGGCGGATTCGGCGCGCGAGCGCCCCACGACGTTCATGCCGCGGCGCCGGAACACGTCCTCCAGCACGGCGGCGGCGTCCGGGTCCTCACCGGGCAGCACGCGGTCGCGGGAGGACACGAGGGTCACCCGGGAGCCGAGGGCCTGGTACGCGCCGGCGAACTCGGCGCCGGTCACACCGGAGCCGACCACGATGAGCTCCTCGGGGAGCTCGTCGAGGTCGTAGACCTGGGTCCAGTTCAGGATCCGCTCGCCGTCGGGCATCGCGTCCGGGATCTCACGGGGGTGGCCGCCGGTCGCGATCAGCACGGCGTCGGCCGTCAGGATCGTCTCGGTGCCGTCGGCGGCGGTGACGATGACGTCCCGGGTGCCGTCGATGCCCTGCGGCCCGCCGAGCTTGCCGCGGCCGCGCACCACGCGGGCGCCGGCCCGGGTGACGGAGGCGGTGATGTCGTGCGACTGGGCGAGCGCGAGGCGCTTGACACGCCGGTTCACCTTGCCGAGGTCCACGCCGACGACGCGCGCGGCCTGCTCGATGTGCGGGGTGTCGTCCGCGACGACGATGCCGAGCTCCTCGTACGAGGAGTCGAAGGTCGTCATCACCTCGGCGGTCGCGATCAAAGTCTTGGAAGGTACGCAGTCGGTCAGGACCGAGGCCCCGCCCAGACCGTCGCAGTCGACGACGGTCACCTCCGCGCCGAGCTGGGCCCCCACCAGGGCTGCCTCATACCCGCCGGGTCCGCCGCCGATGATCACGATCCGGGTCACGAAAAGTCCGCCTCACGTCTACCCGGCCGGCTGCCGCCCCGGCCGGTGTTCCGGGGGGTCTCCCCGGGGGATGCATTCCGTGCTCCATTGTCCCGCACGCTTCAAGGTGCTTCGCGCCCGGTCCCGCCATCCGGGCACGCGTGCACCGGCACCCCTCCCGTACTCTCGACCACATGTCGCTCTACGCCGCGTACGCCGGCAACCTCGACCCGCGGCTGATGACGCGCCGCGCTCCGCATTCGCCGCTGCGCGGCACGGGCTGGATCAACGACTGGCGGCTGACCTTCGGCGGCGAGCAGATGGGCTGGGAGGGCGCTCTCGCCACGATCGTCGAAGCCCCGCGCCACCAGGTCTTCGTCGCGCTGTACGACATCGCGCCGCTGGACGAGGACTCGATGGACCGCTGGGAGGGTGTCGGGCTCGACATCTACCGCCGGATGCGGGTGCGCGTGCACACGCTGGACGGCGAGGAGGCGGCCTGGGTGTACGTCCTGAACGGCTACGAGGGCGGCCTGCCCTCGGCGCGCTACCTCGGCGAGATCGCAGACGCCGCCGAGTCCGCGGGCGCCCCCCACGACTACGTGATGGAAATCCGCAAGCGCCCCTGCTGACCCCCTGCGGGGCTGCTCGACCGATTCAGCCCCGCCACGGCGCGGGTCCGGGCCTGCGCCTGCGGCACGGCGCCAAGGGCAGAGGCCCCGCTGTTCCAGCCCGCCAGGGGACACCTCCTTGGGGCGGAGCCCCGGTCTTTCGGCTCCGCCGACACCCACGGCGCGAGGCCCCCGGCCGGGCACCGCACGGCCCCCGCCACCCCTTCGGGGACGTTTCGGCGGAAACGACAAGGCAACGATCCGAACACCGTGAGCTGTGCCATCTACGCGCGTAGGCCCGAAGGAGTTACGCTCGTCCGCGTGAACGCATCTGTTACCGACCCCTTCGCCGCCGCCGACGCCGCAGCCGCCCGCCTGCGTGAGCTGACCGGCGTGGACACCCACGATGTCGCCCTCGTCATGGGCTCCGGATGGGCCCCCGCCGCAGAGGCGCTCGGCGCCCCCGAGGCCGAGTTCCTCGTCACCGAGCTGCCCGGCTTCCCGCCCGCCGCCGTCGAGGGCCACGGCGGCAAGATCCGCTCGTACAAGATCGGCGACAAGCGCGCCCTGGTCTTCCTCGGCCGGACCCACTACTACGAGGGCCGCGGCGTCGCCGCCGTCGCCCACGGCGTGCGCACCGCCGTCGCCGCCGGCTGCAAGACCGTCGTGCTGACCAACGGCTGCGGCGGTCTGCGCGAGGGCATGAAGCCCGGCCAGCCCGTCCTGATCAGCGACCACCTCAACCTGACGGCCACCTCGCCGATCGTCGGCGCGAACTTCGTCGACCTCACCGACCTGTACTCGCCGCGCCTGCGCGCGATGTGCAAGGAGATCGACGCGAGCCTCGAAGAGGGCGTCTACGTCCAGTTCCCCGGCCCGCACTACGAGACCCCGGCCGAGATCAACATGATCCGCGTCATGGGCGCCGACCTGGTCGGCATGTCCACCGTCCTGGAGGCCATCGCCGCCCGTGAGGCCGGCGCCGAGGTGCTCGGCATCTCCCTGGTCACCAACCTGGCGGCGGGCCTGTCCGGCGAGCCGCTGAACCACGAAGAGGTCCTCCAGGCCGGCCGCGACTCGGCCGCCCGCATGGGCACGCTGCTGACGCAGGTCCTCGCCCGCATCTGATCGACGTACGAGAGCTAAGGCGGAAGCAGTGCAGGAACAGGCACAGGCACAGGCACAGGACGACCTGATCATCCGGGCGCAGGCCTGGCTGGCCGAGGACCCGGACCCGGAGACGGCCGCGGAACTGGCCGCGCTCATCGAGGCCGGCGACACCGCGGAGCTCGCGGACCGTTTCTCGGGCACCCTGCAGTTCGGCACCGCCGGACTGCGCGGTGAGATCGGCGCCGGCCCGATGCGGATGAACCGCGGTGTGGTCATCCGGGCCGCGGCGGGCCTCGCGGCCTACCTGAAGGCCCAGGGCCACGACGGCGGCCTGGTCGTCGTCGGCTACGACGCCCGCTACAAGTCGGCGGACTTCGCCCGCGACACCGCGGCCGTCATGACCGGCGCCGGGCTGCGCGCGGCCCTCCTGCCCCGCCCACTGCCGACGCCCGTCCTCGCGTACGCGATAAGGCACCTCGGCGCCGTCGCCGGCGTCGAGGTGACCGCGAGCCACAACCCGCCCCGGGACAACGGCTACAAGGTCTACCTCGGCGACGGCTCGCAGATCGTCTCCCCGGCCGACACCGAGATCGCGGCGCAGATCGCGGCGGTCGGGAAGCTGGCCGACGTACCGCGCCCCGAGGCGGGCTGGCAGGAGCTCGGCGACGAGGTCCTGGAGGCCTACCTGGCGCGCACGGACGCCGTCCTGACCCCCGGCTCCCCCCGGGGCGTGCGGACCGTCTACACGGCCATGCACGGCGTCGGCAAGGACGTCGTCATGGCGGCCTTCGCCCGGCACGGCTTCCCGGAGCCGGTGCTCGTCGCCGAGCAGGCCGAGCCCGACCCGGCCTTCCCGACCGTGGCGTTCCCGAACCCGGAGGAGCCGGGCGCGATGGACCTGGCCTTCGCGAAGGCCGCCGAGGTCCGGCCCGACGTCGTGATCGCCAACGACCCGGACGCGGACCGCTGCGCCGTGGCCGTGCCCACCGTGGACGGCTGGCGGATGCTGCGCGGCGACGAGGTCGGCGCGCTGCTGGCGGCCCACCTGGTCCACAAGGGCGCACGGGGCGTCTTCGCCGAGTCCATCGTCTCCTCCAGCCTCCTGGGCCGGATCGCGGAGGCGGCGGGCGTCGGCTACGAGGAGACCCTCACCGGCTTCAAGTGGATCGCCCGCGTCGAGGGCCTGCGCTACGGCTACGAGGAGGCGCTCGGCTACTGCGTGGACCCCGAGGGCGTCCGCGACAAGGACGGCGTCACCGCCGCCCTGCTGGTGGCGGAGCTGGCCTCGGTGCTCAAGGAGCAGGGCCGCACCCTGACCGACCTGCTGGACGACCTGGCGATGGCCCACGGCCTGCACGCCACGGACCAGCTGTCGGTGCGCGTCTCGGACCTGTCGATCATCGCCGACGCGATGGCGGCGCTGCGCGCGCAGCCGCCGGTGTCGCTGGCGGGCCTGCGGGTGGTCTCGGCGGAGGATCTGTCCAAGGGCACGGAGAGCCTCCCGCCCACGGACGGCCTGCGCTACTACCTGGACGGCGAGTACAAGGCCCGGGTCATCGCCCGCCCGTCGGGTACCGAGCCCAAGCTGAAGTGCTACCTGGAGGTCGTGGTCCCGGTGGCCGAGGCCTCCGACCTGGCGGCGGCCCGCGTCCGCGGCCAGGAGGTCCTGGACGCGATCAAGAAGGACCTCTCGGTGGCCATGGGCATCTAGTCCTTCCCGCGCCGCTCGCGCGCCTCGGCCCAGGGGGCCTCACCGGCTTCGCGCCGCTGCGCCGGACTCCGTCCGTCGGGCACGAAGCCGGGGCTTCGGCCCCCTGCCCGGCCCGGTCCCGTCCCGTCCGGCGGGACCGGGCCATCAACTCCTCTCGGCCCCTTGAGCTCCGGCTCGGGGGCCGGTGGCGTTTTTCGGCGGCCTCGGCGGGACCGGGCGTCGGGCGCGCCGCGCCGAAGCGCGGCGATCCTGCCGGCCTCCACGACAGGGCCGGACGCACGCCGGCCGGAGGCCGGCGCAGCGGCGCGAAGCCGGGAGGCGCCCCGGCGCCGAGCCGCGCGAGCGGCGCGTGGAGAAGGAGTGCGGCGCGTGGAGAAGGAGTGCGGCGCGTCAGGAAGGAGTGGGGGTCGGGCGGACCAGTTCGCCCAGCGTCGGGACCGACTCCGGCCGCGAGCGGACCGCCTCCGTGCATTCCCACGTCCGCGGCGGATCGGCGTCCGGACCGCCCAGGGTCACCGGGCCCGGGGTCGCCTTCAGGGCCTCGCTGCCCGCCAGCGTGCACACGATCTGCGAGAGCGCCACCGGCGGCAGGTCCTCCGGCTTGCGGCTGAGCCGCACCGTGCCCGCCGGGTCGCCCGCCCTCGGCGCTCCCGCCGACAGCCCGACCGGGACCTCGCTCGTGAAGCCCGCGTCCCGCTCCTCCGTGGTCGGCGTCCGCTCCAGCGCTTCCAGCAGCGCCTGCGCGACCATCGCCAGGGGGTCCCGTACGAGCTTCTTCTCGGGCACCGGAACCACTCGCTCCACGCCCACCAGCTGCGATCCGCAGACCAGTTCCACCGTGGCCCGGAAGCCCTGCACCCCGCTCGGCTGCTCCTGCGTGTCGCACGACACCCGTGACGGTGCCGCGCCCACGTCCACCGGTACGGTCGTCGCCCGGATCCCGCAGGCCGACGTCGCGAGCAGCAGGACCCCGACGAACGGGACCAGCACCGCCGGCACCACCGGCAGAGCCCTACGCATCCTCGTCACCCGCGATCACCTTTCCCACGTCCACCGGCAGCCGCAGCGTGAACAGCGCCCCGCCGCCCGCCACGTTGGCGGCCGTGATGTCGCCGCCGTGGATGTGCGCGTTCTCCATGGCGATCGACAGGCCGAGCCCGCTGCCGTCCGACTTCGGCCGCGACGCGCTCGCCTTGTAGAACCGGTCGAAGACGTGCGGCAGGACCTCCTCGGGGATGCCCGGACCGTTGTCCTGGACCGCGATCACCAGCCACTCCCCCTCCACCGTGACCGACACCCGTACCGGCGAGCCGCCGTGCTTGAGCGCGTTGCCGATCAGGTTGGCGAGGATGACGTCGAGGCGGCGCGGGTCGAGGCGGGCCACGATGCCCCGCTCGGCGTCGAGTTCGACCGCGTCGAGCCAGGCCCGGGCGTCGATGCAGGCCGTGACCTGGTCGGCGACGTTCACGTCGTCCAGCACCAGCCTGGCCGTACCCGCGTCGAAGCGGGTGACCTCCATCAGGTTCTCCACCAGGTCGTTGAGGCGGCGTGTCTCGCTGACGACGAGCGCCACGGCCGGTGCGATCATCGGATCGAGGTCGTCGACCTCCTCCTCCAGCACCTCGGCGACCGCCGTCAGCGCGGTCAGCGGCGTCCGCAGCTCGTGCGACATGTCCGCGACGAAGCGCCGGCTCGACTCCTCCCGCGCGCTCATGTCGGCGACCTTCTTCTCCAGCGCCTCGGCCGTCTTGTTGAAGGTGTGCGACAGGTCGGCGAGTTCGTCCGTGCCCGACACGTCGAGGCGGTGGTCGAGCTCGCCCTCGCCGAGCCGCCGCGCCGCGTCCCCGAGCCGCTGTACGGGCTTGAGCACGGTACGGGCCGCGGCCTGCGCCAGCAGGGCGGAGCCGAGCAGCGCGAGACCGGTGGCGATGGTCAGCGACCAGCCGAGCGCGTTCAGGTCGTCCCGCTCCTGCGCGAGGGACTTGGACATGTAGCCGGTGAGCCCGCCGCCCACGATCCGCGTCCCGCCGACCAGGTACGGATTGCCGCGCGGCTTCGTCCGCTGCCAGTACACGTGGTACTCGGAGTCGTTCGCGGCGGTGGTCTTCTGCCGGTCGTTCACCGCGTTCTGCAGGGACTTCGGTACGTTGGCCAGCCCGAAGGAATCGGGCCCCGCCGCGCCGAAGATCTGCCGGTTGTCCTTGCCCACCTGCACCAGCAGGACGCTGTATCCGGGGCTGCTGCCCGCCATCAGTTCGGCGGTGCGCTGCAGCTCCTCGGCGGTGGGGTCGGCGGGCAGCGCGGCGGCCCGGTTCTGCATCTCCTGCCGGAAGTCGCCGAGGGCCGCGTCCTGGACGCGGGTGAGGACGGCCTCGCGGTTGAGCCAGTAGGCGATGCCCGAGGCCGAGACCGCGGCCGTCAGCGCGACCAGGCAGAACACCATGAGGAGCCGCAGCCGCAGGCTGGTCCAGCGCCGGCCCGCGAGCAACGCGCGGATCACTGCGGTGAGTCCAGGCGGTAGCCGACGCCCCGGACGGTACGGATCAGGGTGGGCGAGGACGGCACGTCCTCGACCTTGGCGCGCAGCCGCTGCACGCAGGCGTCGACGAGGCGCGAGTCACCGAGGTAGTCGTGCTCCCAGACCAGCCGCAGCAGCTGCTGGCGGGAGAGCGCCTGCCCGGGCCGGCGGCTCAGTTCGAGCAGCAGCCGCAGCTCGGTCGGCGTGAGCTGCAGGTCCTCGCCGTTCTTCGTCACGGTCATGGCGGCCCGGTCGATGACCAGGGAGCCGAAGCTCGCCGAGTCGCTCGACTCGCGCTCGCCGCGGCGCAGTACGGCCCGGATCCGGGCGTCGAGGACCCGGCCCTGGACGGGCTTGACCACGTAGTCGTCGGCTCCGGACTCCAGTCCGACGACCACGTCGATGTCATCGCTGCGCGCGGTGAGCAGGATGATCGGCAGCTGGTCGGTGCGGCGGATCCGCCGGCACACCTCGAAGCCGTCGATCCCGGGCAGCATCACGTCCAGCACGATCAGATCCGGCCGCTGCTCGCGCAGCAGTTTCAGGCCGTCCTCGCCCGTCGCCGCGGTGGCCACACGGTGGCCCTGGCGAGACAGGGAGAGTTCGAGGGCCGTGCGGATGGCGTCGTCGTCCTCGATCAGCAACAGGAAAGGCACGGGCTCATTCTGTCCCATCGGCAGTCGGGAGTTCGACCGTCGCGCGACGTGATCCTGTCGCGGTCCTGTCAGAAGTCGCTGTGACACGGCTGTGACAGTCGACGGACACCCCGGTTAAGTCGGCGGGGCAATCTTCTATCAACGCACAACGGACCGAAGCAGACACACTCCACGACGGGGGGCGCGAGATGAACACGCTGCACAGCACCACGACCAGCGCGGTTGTCACGCGGCTGCACGATGTGAACCGCCGGGCGGGTGTCCGTACGGTGGCGGTCGCCCGTCCCCGGCCGGCCCACGTCGTAGCCATTGACGCAAACCAGTACCAGGCGGTTCCCGCCGCCGAGCAGGCTCCTTCCTCCACCTCGGAGGCGGAGTTCACGGCGTACGTCCAGGAGCGGCGTGCCGCCCTGTACGCGACGGCCTTCCACCTCACCGGCGACCGGTACGAGGCCGAGGACCTGCTGCAGAGCGCGCTGTTCTCCACGTACCGCGCCTGGGACCGGATCAGCGACAAGGCGGCCGTCGGCGGCTACCTGCGCCGCACGATGACGAACCTGCACATCAGCGCGTGGCGTCGGCGGAAGCTGAACGAGTACCCGACGGAGGAGCTGCCGGAGACGGCCTCCGACACGGACGCGATGCGCGGTACGGAGCTGCGCGCGGTGCTGTGGCAGGCCCTGACCCGTATCCCGGAGCCGCAGCGCACGATGCTGGTGCTCCGTTACTACGAGGGCCGCACGGACCCGGAGATCGCGGAGATCCTCGGCATCAGCGTCGGCACGGTGAAGTCGAGCATCTGGCGCTCGCTGCGCCGCCTGCGGGAGGACGAGGCGCTCAGCTTCGGCCGTGACGAGGCGGAGTCCTTCGAGGAGCTCGTCGCGTAACGCGGCACACACAGAAGCCATCGGGCCAGGGGGCCCGTCCTACGGGGGTGGGGCGGGGGCCGCGGGGGGAAAAGGCGGGATCGAGCGGACGGGGGTCCGCCTGATCCCGCCTTTTCACATGTCCGGTTTTCACATGTCCGGTGCGTCCGCGGGCCGCGCGGACGGGCGGGTCACAGGCGTTTGGCGCTGCGCAGGGCAGCGGCGTAGTAGCCGTTGCCGTCGAGCCGGGAGGCGCCGCCCTTGTCGCCGATGGTGGGGCCGTTGGCCTCTTCCCGGCTCGATATGAAGATCTTGTGCCCGTCGGTGTCGTTGCCGAGGTACATGCCGGTGTGGTCCAGACGGTCGCCGGTGCGCGCGTCGAGCTTGAAGAACACCAGGTCGCCCGGCTGGAGGACGTCGACGGAGGCCGGCCGGTCCTGCGGTCCGACGCCCCCCAGGGCCAGGATGTCCACGCCGGCCTTCGAGCGGGCCATTCCGTTGGCGGTGCGCGGGAGTCCGTTGCCGCCGGTGTCGGAGGCCATCAGGGGGAAGCGGCCGCGGTAGCCGAAGACCGTGCGGATGAAGCCGGAGCAGTCCAGGGCCCGGTGCTTGGCCTTCTCCGGCTGTTCCGTGGTGCCGTTGCGGAAGGTGTACGGGATGCCGAGGTAGTCGTAGAAGTCCGACTGCTCCAGGCGGAGGTCGTTGCCTTCGGAGCCCTTCGGGTTGAGCGGTCCGAAGGCCGCGTCGCCCCCGTACTGGACGCCGGCCGCGTCCTTCTTGAGCGGGGCCTGGTCGCCGTACTGGAAGGCGATGGCGAAGAGGTCGTCCTCCTCGCTCCCGTAGTACTTCTTGAACCAGTCCTGGAACCACCGCTCGCGCTCCGCGCCGCTGCGCCAGCTCTCGGGGAGCAGGCGGACCCAGTTGTCGGTGACGACGCGGGTCTTGGTGGTGGCCGGCTCGGTGAAGGTACGGCTCTTGCCGGTGAGCGACGCGGTGCGCGCGCCGTCCGTGAAGGTGGCGAGGACGGCACCGTCCGCGCCGCGCAGGACCGAGCGCTCCGGGTTCTTCAGCCGCTCCCACTTCTGGGCGCCCTCCTGGAGACCGCCCTGCTGCACCTGGTCGGTGACGCGCAGCACCTCGGGGGCCTTGGCCTGCTCCTCCTTGCGCAGCTCGTAGGTGAAGTACGCGCTGCCGGCCAGCAGGATCCCCACGACGGCGGCGTGCAGGACGGGTCGGGTGCGGCGGGCGGGCTTGGCGGTCATCGGTGTGCTCCGGGCGGTGCGGGTGGTCGGGCCGGCGTCGGTCAGGCGTCGGTCAGGCGTGCGGCATGAAGCCGAGGAGGATGCCCGAGGTCAGGACGACGTACGTCATGAGGGTCGCGGACCCGGTGGCGAGCAGCGTGGCGCCCTTGGGCTGGCGGACGAGCTGATAGGCGATCAGTCCGGGGACGATGAAGCCGAGGGTCTGGTTCGCGTACAGCAGGGGGAACTTCATCTGGAGCACGATCACCACCGTGGCCTGGAGGAGCACCCCGATGAGGACGACGGCGGCGAACAGGCGCTTGCCGTAGAGGATGACGAACTTCTGGGTGACGAGGGTGAGCGCGTACGTCAGGGCGGTGATGCCGACGACCAGCGCGGCGCGCTGCAGGTCCTCGATGAGGGTGAGCGCGAGCCAGCCGGGGGTGATCATGCCGCCGGGCGAGAGGTTCGTCGTCAGGTAGCAGAGCAGGGAGAACAGCAGGCCCAGCGCGATGCCGATCGCGGCGATCTCGGGGGTGAGGACGGCGGGGATCAACGGGGTTCTCCTGGGCTCTGCCACTGCGGGTTCGGGTCGGGCTCGTACGGGTGGGGCTCGTACGGGTGGGGCGGCCAGGGTTGTCCGTGCGGGTGCGGCTGCTGCGGGTAGGGGCCCTGGTGCCACGGTCCGTCCGGCTGCCGCGGGTACGGGTCCTGCGCCTGGTACGGCGGTCGGCCCTGGGCGGCGGGCAGAGTGTGCTGCTGCGGCGGGTGGACGTACTGCCGCGGCACGGGGGGCTGCGCGAACCTGGCCTCCTGGGCGGCGGTGAGGTCGGCGTACGGGTCGAGGTGCGGGACGTAGCGCGGCTGGGCGGGGGCGGCCTGCCGGGGTGCGGCGGGCTCGCGGTCCGGGGCCACCGCGTGGGGCTCCTCCCGGTCGGGCTCGTCCTCGAAGCCGGGGAGTTCCGCCAGGTGTTCCAGGAGGATCTCGCCCTGGCCGTGGATGTTGCCGATGGCGACCAGCGAGGAGCTCTCGCCCAGGTGGCCGAGCAGCTCGTTCATGAACTCCTCGCCGTCGCGCTGGTCGCCGCCGAGGTCGACGGCGCGCCCGCGCCACTCGGCCGGGATCGCGTCGATGGCGCTCTTGGCCGGGTGTCCGATCACGAAGACCTTGTCGGGCATCAGGTCCGGGACGATCGCGCCCATCTGGCCGTTGCGCTCGACGCGGTCCGGGCGGCAGTTGATCACGACGTTGAGGGGGCGGTCGACTGCGCCGAGGTCGAGGAGCTGGTTGATGTTCATCAGCGTCGACTCGGGGTCGTTCGCGGCGAAGACGTTGGCGAAGCGCACCCGCTTGCCGCCGGGGGCCACGTACCGCTCGACGGAGAGCACGCCGGGGTCCGGCGGGGCGTCGTACATCCCCTGGAGGGCGGTCTCGCGGTCGACGCCGAGAAGCTCGGCGACGGTGAGCGCGATGGCGACGTTCTCCTTGAAGGTGAACCAGCTGAAGCCGCGCAGCTCGTCGTCGCTGACCGTGTCGGGGTCGGCGTAGACGAGCGTGCAGTTCCTCGCGTCGGCCTCCTCCTGGAGCACGTGGAAGCGCTCCTTCTCGGCGGTGACACAGATTCCGCCGTGCGGCATCGAGCGCGACAGGGAGCGCGCGATGTCGTCGAGGGTGGGGCCCATCTCGGCGACGTGGTCCTCGCGGACGTTGCACAGCACGCCGATGGTCGACTGGATCAGCTTGGACTGGTTGATCTCCTGGAGCGCCGGCATGACCGCCATGCACTCCATGACCAGGGCGTGCGGCCGGTAGGCGGCGGCACGCCGGACGATGCCGATCTGTTCGACGACGTTGGCGATGCCGAACTTCCGGTAGACGGGCTCCTCGGTGGCGTCCGGGTGGATGAAGCGGGCCGCGGTGCCGGTGGTCTTGGCGACCGTCACCAGCCCGCCGCCGCGCAGGGCTCCCGCGCACAGCCGGGTGATGGAGCTCTTGCCGCGGATGCCGTTGACCAGCACCCGGTTCGGTATGTGCGCGAGGTTGGCGTAGTGCCGGCGCTGCTCGACGACGCCCGCGACGAGCATGACCAGGCAGCAGAAGAGCAGTACGCAGTAGAGGAAGAGCACGGCGGATCAGTTCCTTCCGGCCGGGGTGGCACGGCCGGGCGTCCGGCCGGTGCTGCCGCCGGCGGCGTCCCGCTTGCGCTGCTCCAGCAGCTGCAGGCGGATGACTTCGAGGCTGCGGGTGACGGCGCCGACCTCGTCGTGGTGGGTCGGGTAGACGACGGTGCGGCGGTCGCCGTCGGCCAGGGCCTCCGCACGCCGGGCGAGGTCGCGCAGGGGCCGCACCACGATGATGTGGATCCAGCCGAGGCAGGCGACGGCGCCCGTGAGGCCGAGCAGTCCGGCCAGGACGGTGCGGTTCTGCGCGGTGTACGCGGGGATCTCCAGGCCCTTGGCCGGCTGCCGGGTGACGACGGTCCAGTCCAGGGGCTGGGCCACGCCTCCGCCGGTCATCGGCGCCGCGGCGGCGATGGCGACGCCGCCGTCGCGGAGCAGGGCGCTCTTGGCGCGCGGGCCCTTGTCCGGCTTCCCGTCGGCGCCGCTCTTCTCGTTCGCGCCGCTCTTGTCGCCGGCGGCGCTCACGAGGGCGTCGAGCTTGGCGTCCGCCAGCGGGGCGAAGGCCAGGTAGCCGTTGTTGCCGCCGATCACCCGGTGCCCGGCGTCGACGACGCGGACCTCGCCCAGGCCGGGCCGCTTGAGCAGGCCGTTGAGGAAGTCGATGCGCAGCTCGCCGACCACGGCGGCGCCGGCCAGGCCGGGCGCCTCGGCGTACTCGGTGATGACGGGCCGGTTGCCGCTGTCGACCAGGGTCACGGGCTGCTTCGAGGGGCCTTGGCCGGCGGGGTGGTGGGGTGTGCCGCCGGCGCGGGCCAGGACGGTGCCGTCGGCGTTCAGGACGTAGAGGGATTCGTAGCGTCCGTGCTGGCTGCGGGTGCGCTCCAGCAGCTTGGTCAGGTCGGCGGGGGTGGTCTTGTCGCTGATGACGGAGGCGACGGAGGTGAGGTCGGCGTGTCCTTCGTTGAGGGCGCGGCGTACCCGGTCGGCCAGGGTGTCGGTGCGTTCGCGCTGGTCGTCGACGATCGTCCTGGGGACGGCGGCGGAGGTCCCCGCGCGGTTGAGCGTCAGCAGGAGCGGCGCCGACCAGACCAGGAGCAGGATCCCGCACACCCCGAGGAGGGCGCGGGTCCCGATCCGGGAGCGGCGGCCCCCGCGAGGGCCCTCGGTCTGCGCTGCGGGCTCGCCGAGGAGCTGTCGGCGCAGCCGGTCGAGGGCGGCGCCGATGCGGGCGGCCTCGCCGTACTTCGGCACGGTGACGGGCCGGTTCAGGTCGCCGCGGCCGATCCGGCGGCTCTCCAGGAACAGCCGGAGCAGCGGGCGCTGCACGGTGGTCACGAGCAGGGCCACGGCCAGTGCTCCGAGCACCAGCAGGGCGGCGGACGCAGCGATCCAGAAGAAGGAGTCGACGGCGGCGGAACGTTCCTCCGCGACACCGACGAACGAGACGACGGTGAGGCCGAGGGCGGTCGCGTCGGTGCCCACACCGGGCTGCGAGCCGGTGAGCTTCGCATATCCGGCCACGGAGCGGTGACCGTCCCTGGAGTCCCCGAGGAGGCTGCCGCTGACGCCCGCGAAGCCGCCGGAGCCGGGCTCCTTGGCCTGGAGGGGGTGCCGCGCGGCCTTCTGGGCGACGGTTTCCGCGAACTTCGCGAGCTGCTTCTTCTCCTGCCCGGAACCACCGACACCGTCGCTGCCGAGGACCTGGCCGGAGGAGTCGAGGACGGCGATGGCGCGGGACCTGCCCAGGCTGACGCCCGGAACCTTCAGGCTGCTGGAGGCGACCAGGAGCTGCTGGGGGCGGTCGGGCCAGGACAGCAGGGCGAGGGTGAGCAGGCGGGTCTCGCCGTTCTCCAGCCGGACCATGCGGGGGGCGAGGCCGGACTCCCCGTCGAGCGCGGTCAGGTCGAGGGCGGTCAGCGGGAGGTTCTCGCCGCGCTGCGCCTCCAGCCGGCCCGACTTGATCTCGATCACGGCCGTGCCGCGCCACTTCTGGTAGACGCTGCCGAGCTTGTCGAGCACGGAGTCGGGCGAGACCGGTTTGCCGGAGCTGAACAGGGAGGCGGTCCTGCCGATGTCCGTGATGCTCTCGTCCAGGGAGGCGCGCAGGGCGATGGCGCCGTCCTCCGCGAAGTACTGCTGGGAGGTGAGGACGGCAGGCGGTACGGTCTCCCTGCCCACGTGCCCGAGTTGGAACGCGGTGAGGGCGGCGAGGGCCAGCAGCAGGGCGGACAGGGCCGCGATGGGCGGACGGATGCCGCCCAGCAGCGACATGTCGGCCCGACGGCGGTTCCGGTGCCGCCGCTGCGGTCGCGACGCGGCCAACGCGGGCTCCTCTTCGTTCTGTCCTGGAGCCGGTGCGGCCTAGGGAGTGTGATGATCTGGGCTTACGGGGGCGCGGCGGGTGCCGCGAGGGCCTCGGGGCGTCCGGTCAGCGCGGGCCGGTCGGCCGGCGGCGCCCGGTGCCGGGCGGGCCAGGACGAAGAGCGGAGGGACGAAAACCGGAATGCATCACTCCGCTATTTTCGTATGACTATGAGCGCTCTACCGACCAGGCGAATAACGATTGCGGTTCTGTGCGGCGTTTTCATCGCCCTTTGTGCCGTTTTGGTGCTTCGGCCGGAGAGCCCGGACAACGCACCGCCGGCCCGCCCGGCCGGCCCCGCTCCCCAGCGCTCCGCCGACCCCGATCTGGAGCGGCGGATCGCCGCCTTCACCGCCGGCTTCAGCGAACGCGGGGGGTACCGCACCCCCGTGGACCAGGAACGACTGGCGTTCACCAAGGCGTTCGCCCACCTGCTCGACGGCGATCCGGAAGCGGCGCGGACCGGCTTCTCCGAGATCGACTTCGCCCTCCGCACCGTCACGGACGGCGTCGGCGGACACCGGTACGCCGAGGTGGCGGACGGGGTGAGTGAATCGGGCCACACCAGCCGCGGCTGGGGCCGGGTCTACGTCGACCTGGACCGGCCCGCACGCTGGTCGGTCCAGGTCCCCCACCCCGTCGCCGACAGCCGTACCGAACTCCTCGGGGCACGGGTGCTGCGCGGCGCACCCGGCGGGGTGCTGGTGCTCGCGGGCGCCCACCGCGATGCGGGCGAGGACGGGGCGGCGGACGTCGCACACCGCGACGACTCGGTCTTCCACGCCGTGGTGGAGGAGCTGGCGCGGCGGAACCTGCCGGGGGTCCAGCTGCACGGATTCGCCGACGAGTCGTTCCGCGGGCGCGACGTGGTGGTCTCCACGGGAGCCGGCGACAGCGCCCTGGCGGACGCGGAACAGCTGACCGCCGCGCTGCGCCGCGACGGCCTGGAGGTCTGCACGGCGTACTCCGCGCGCTGCAAGCTCGCCGGCCGGGAGAACGAACAGGGCCGGACCGCCGCCGACCGGCAGTCCCGCTTCCTCCACGTCGAACTGAACAAGACGCTCCGCGGCGACGACCGCGGCCTCGACCGGGCCGCGGCCGCGATCACCACCCTGACGGAACGCTGGTCCCGCCGGTGAGGAAGGACCCCTGGGGGGGTGTCGTGCCGGTCAGGCCGGATCAGGGAGCGGTGCCGGCCACCGCGAGCCCGACCTGATCGGCAAGACACCCCACAGCACTAGGCCGGGGTCGCCGTGCGGTGGCGGCCCGCGGCGGCCGCCGCCAGGCGGCCGAGTGCCTCGTCGCCGGCGCAGGCGTGCGCGCCCAGCGCCACATGGCGGGCCACGATGCCGCGTTCGGCACGCATCAGCCGCAGGCCCCTGCGCAGCAGGAACGGCACCGACTTGCGGCCCTCCCGCAGGTCACGGGCCAGCCTGCGGCGGAAGGTCGTCGAGGGGCGCCCCCGCAGGCAGATGGCGTCCGCGAGGAGGCCGAGTTCCTGGCAGCGGGCGGCCACGTCGGCGGCGAAGATGCCCTCCGCGATGAACAGCGGGGTGCGGGCGATGTCCAGGCTCTCGGTGCCCGTGCGGGCGCTCGTCGCGATGTCGTAGACGGGGACGTCGGTCCGCCCCGCCGCGCACAGTTCGGCGATCGCGGCGACCGCCGCGTCCGCGTCCCAGGACAGCGGGGAGTCCCAGTCGATGTCGGAACTGCCGTCGACGAGCGGGAGGGTGGGGTCGACGCCCTCCTTGTAGAAGTCGTCGAGGCGCAGCACGGGCAGCCCTGAGCGGGCGGCCAGCGAGGATTTTCCTGAGCCCGACGGACCGGTCAGCAGGACGACACGGGTCGGCGAAGTAGAGGGG
Organism: Streptomyces sp. NPDC001502; assembly: GCF_042894785.1. Taxonomy (NCBI): domain Bacteria; kingdom Bacillati; phylum Actinomycetota; class Actinomycetes; order Kitasatosporales; family Streptomycetaceae; genus Streptomyces; species Streptomyces sp. NPDC001502. Next base: position 223,368 of record NZ_JBIAVW010000009.1, on the reverse strand, counting down.
GAGCTCACGGGACACCAGTCTGAACCATTCCCCCGGGTAGGGGATCCTCCCGGTGACCGGTTGGTGTCCAGGAACACACCTCAACTACGCTGCGTGCGCACGCGACCACGACCTCAGGCGGGATCACCATGGCACGTCACGCAGCCCCTTCCCTTCCGAACCGGCTCCGCAGCGCCGGACTGACCGTCTCGATGGCGGGTGCGGCCCTGGCGATGGCCGCGGGCGGCGCGCAGGCCGGTGAGCTCGACGTCCCGGCGGCCCTGGCCGGGGTCACCGACCCGATCGCGAACCTCAAGGTGAACCCGCTCGCCCACACCGGCGTGGACCCGCTGGACAACGGCGTCGCCACCCAGGTCGCGGACTTCCCGTCCGTCGGGACCGGGATGGTCACCGACATCGTGACCCAGGGGCCCTCGGTGGGCGAGCTGCCGACCGCCGCCGCCACCTCGCTGCTCGGACCGGTGCTCCCGAAGGCGTAGGCGCGAACACAGGGCGCGAGAAGGCCCCGGCAGCGCGGGGGACGCTGCCGGGGCCGGTCTCGTACGGGGGCCTGTCCCGGGAACTAGTAGGACGAGCCGCCCGCGCCCAGCGACCCGGTGGGGTGCCAGACGGTCTTGGTCTCCAGGAACGCCGTCATGCGCGACGTGCCCGGGTCGGCGCTCCAGTCGTCCACAGGCTGTGGACGCAGGACGCGCTTGAGGTTGTCGGCCGCCGCGATCTCCAGCTCCTTCGCCAGCGCCGTATCGGCTCCGGCCAGGTCGATCGCGTTGACGTCCTGGTGGGACGCCAGGTGCGGGCCCATCTCGCCGGCCTTGCCGGACAGGATGTTGACCACGCCGCCGGGCAGGTCGGAGGTGGCGAGCACCTCGCCCAGGGAGAGGGCCGGCAGCGGGGACTTCTCGCTGGCGATGACGACGGCGGTGTTGCCCGTCGCGATCACCGGGGCGATCACCGAGACCAGGCCCAGGAAGGACGACTCCTGCGGGGCGACGACCGTGACGACACCGGTCGGCTCCGGGGTGGAGAGGTTGAAGAACGGGCCCGCGACCGGGTTGGCCCCGCCCACGATCTGGCCGATCTTGTCGGTCCAGCCCGCGTACCAGACCCAGCGGTCGATGGCCGCGTCGACGACCGCGCCGGCCTTCGACTTGGACAGGCCCTCGGCCTCGCCGACCTCGCGGACGAACTGCTCGCGGCGGCCCTCCAGCATCTCGGCGATGCGGTAGAGGATCTGGCCGCGGTTGTACGCGGTCGCGCCGGACCAGCCGCCGAAGGCCTTGCGGGCCGCGACGACGGCGTCACGCGCGTCCTTGCGGGAGGACAGGGGGGCGTTGGCCAGCCACTTGCCCTTGGAGTCGCTCACCTCGTACACCCGGCCGCTCTCGGAGCGGGGGAACTTGCCCCCGACGTACAGCTTGTAGGTCTTGAAGACGTTCAGACGGGTCGCAGAAGACTCAGACATCGAGGTAGCCCTCCAGGCCGTGGCGGCCGCCCTCGCGGCCGAAGCCCGACTCCTTGTAGCCGCCGAAGGGCGAGGTCGGGTCGAACTTGTTGAACGTGTTGGCCCAGACGACTCCGGCGCGGAGCTGGTTCGCGACCGCGAGGATGCGCGAGCCCTTCTCCGTCCAGATGCCGGCGGACAGGCCGTACTGGCTGTTGTTGGCCTTGGCGACGGCCTCGTCGGGCGTACGGAAGGTCAGCACGGACAGCACCGGGCCGAAGATCTCGTCGCGGGCGACGGTGTGCGCCTGGGTGACGTTCGTGAAGAGCGTCGGGGCGAACCAGTAGCCGGAGGACGGCAGCTCGCACGCCGGGGACCAGCGCTCGGCGCCCTCGGCCTCGCCGGTCTCCGCGAGCGCGGTGATCCGGGCGAGCTGCTCGGCGGAGTTGATCGCGCCGATGTCGGTGTTCTTGTCGAGCGGGTCGCCCAGGCGCAGCGTGGAGAGCCGGCGCTTGAGGGAGTCCAGCAGCTCGTCGTGGATCGACTCCTGGACCAGCAGGCGGGAGCCCGCGCAGCAGACCTGGCCCTGGTTGAAGAAGATGCCGTTGACGATGCCCTCGACGGCCTGGTCGATGGGGGCGTCGTCGAAGACGATGTTGGCGCCCTTGCCGCCCAGCTCCAGGGTGACCTTCTTGTCGGTGCCGGCGACGTGGCGGGCGATCTTCTTGCCCACGGCGGTCGAGCCGGTGAAGGCGACCTTGTTGACGTCCGGGTGCTCGACGAGAGCCGCGCCCGCGTCGCCGTATCCGGTGAGGATGTTGACGACACCCTTGGGCAGGCCCGCCTGGCGGCAGATGTCCGCGAAGAACAGCGCGGAGAGGGGGGTCGTCTCGGCGGGCTTCAGCACGACGGTGTTGCCGGTGGCGAGCGCCGGGGCGATCTTCCAGGCCAGCATCAGCAGCGGGAAGTTCCACGGGATGACCTGGCCGGCCACGCCGAGCGGGCGCGGGTTCGGGCCGTAGCCCGCGTGGTCGAGCTTGTCGGCCCAGCCCGCGTAGTAGAAGAAGTGCGCCGCGACCAGGGGAAGGTCCGCGTCGCGGGTCTCCTTGATCGGCTTGCCGTTGTCCAGGGTCTCCAGGACGGCGAGCTCGCGGCTGCGCTCCTGGATGATCCGGGCGATGCGGAAGAGGTACTTGGCGCGCTCGGAGCCCGGCAGCGCGGACCAGGAGGCGAAGGCCTTACGGGCGGCCTTGACGGCGCGGTCCACGTCGGCGGCGCCCGCCTGGGCGACCTCGGCGAGGACCTCCTCGCTGCTCGGCGAGACGGTCTTGAAGACCTTGCCGTCGGCGGCGTCGGTGAACTCACCGTCGATGAAGAGCCCGTAGGAGGGGGCGATGTCGACGACCGAGCGGGACTCGGGAGCCGGTGCGTACTCGAATGCAGATGCCATGGTGATCAGTCCACCGTCACGTAGTCGGGACCGGAGTAACGGCCGGTGCTCAGCTTCTGGCGCTGCATCAACAGGTCGTTGAGCAGGCTGGAGGCGCCGAAGCGGAACCAGTGGTTGCTCAGCCAGTCCTCGCCCGCGGTCTCGTTGACCAGGACCAGGAACTTGATCGCGTCCTTGGTGGTGCGGATGCCGCCGGCCGGCTTCACGCCGATCTGGATTCCAGTCTGCGCGCGGAAGTCGCGTACGGCTTCGAGCATGAGCAGGGTGTTCGCCGGAGTGGCGTTGACCCCGACCTTGCCGGTCGACGTCTTGATGAAGTCGGCGCCCGCGAGCATGCCGATCCAGGAGGCCCGGCGGATGTTGTCGTAGGTCGACAGCTCACCGGTCTCGAAGATGACCTTCAGGCGCGCGGCACTGCCGTCCTCGCGGACGCAGGCCTCCTTGATGGCCTTGATCAGCTCGTACGTCTCCAGGTAGCGGCCGGCGAGGAAGGCGCCACGGTCGATGACCATGTCGATCTCGTCGGCGCCGGCGGCGACGGCGTCACGGGTGTCCGCGAGCTTGATCGGCAGCGCGGCGCGGCCGGCCGGGAAGGCGGTCGCGACGGAGGCGATCTTGACGTCGGCGCCGTTCAGCGCGGCCTTGGCGGTGGCCACCATGTCGGGGTAGACGCAGACCGCGGCGGTCATGGGCGTCGTACGGTCGGTCGGATCGGGGTTGACGGCCTTGGCGGAGAGCGCCCGGACCTTGCCCGGGGTGTCCGCGCCTTCCAGCGTCGTCAGGTCGATCATCGAGATGGCCAGGTCGATGGCGTACGCCTTGGCCGTCGTCTTGATCGAACGGGTGCCGAGGGAGGCCGCGCGGGCCTCCAGGCCGACAGCGTCGACGCCGGGCAGCCCGTGCAGGAAGCGGCGCAGCGCACTGTCGGACGTCGTCACGTCAGCGAATGCGGTGAGGGTGGTGGGCATGGTCACCAGATGAGCATATCTACGCGCGTAGCGACCTGTCACCCCCGCCCCCGGATCCGCTATGGAATCGACACCTCCCCTCTTTGCCACGCGCCCCTGACAGGAGCGAGATCGTCCGCACGGACGAAATCCATGACTTTGTTCTCGGCAGCCCGCCGGACACGCACCCGGCTCTCACCGACGGCCACCGGCCCGAGGACTTCATCCTGTACGCCGATCTCGTGGGCTGAGATGGCGTGGGGCAGAATCGACCCCATGAGCAGCCAGCAGCCGACCGACGAGCCGGTGTACGCAGACCGGGTCTACCGATCCTCCATGGGCGTCGTCTCGGGGGTACTGCTGCTCGCGCTGACCGCCTGGCTCTGCGGCGACGCCGTGCTGCGGGGCTCCGGCAACACCCCGTGGATCGGACTGGCGGTGGCGCTGTGCGTCGTTCCGCTGATCGTCGCGTTCACGATCCGCCCGGCCGTCTTCGCCAACGAGGACCGGTTGCGCGTGCGGAACCCCTTCCGGATCATCGAGCTGCCCTGGGCGGCCGTGGACGCGGTGCGCGCCGGCTACTCGGCCGAGGTGCTGGCCGAGGGGTCGAAGTACCAGCTCTGGTCCGTGCCGGTCTCGCTGCGGGAACGGAAGAAGGCCAACCGGCAGCAGATGCGCCGCAACGCGATCGACCGCCGCGACCCGGGCAGCTCGGGCGACCCCGGCGCGCGGTCCCGTACCTCAGCCGCCGCCTCCGAACCGATGCGGGCCAATGCCGACCGGATCGTCGACGAGCTTCAGGGACTGGCCGAGCTGAACGCCGCGCGGCCGGGCGCGCAGGGCAGCGTGCGCGTGCGCTGGTCGTACGAGATCATCGCGCCCGCCCTGGTCGGCGCGCTGGTTCTGATCGTTCTCATCGCCACGCGCTGACCGGCCAGGACGCCGGGTACGACCCTGTCGGGTGCTCCCCGCCACACCCCCCTCCGGGCCGGAACCGGGGCTACCGGGTGATGCGTCCTCGCAGGTGTGCAGCGTCATGAGGCCGGCGAAAGCGCCGCCACCGCGATCCACCTCCGTCTCCGACTCCTGGCCGGGGTCCTGCTCGCCGCCCATTTCGTGGTCGTCGGCTGGCTGACTCTGCGGCCGCTGGACGTGCCCTGGGCCGCGGCGGCCAATCTGAGCCCGCTGGAGGGGATCACGGCGGATCTGGCCCTCGGTCCGCTGGAGGCCGCCCGGCAGATCGGCGAGGGGCTCGCGCTGCTGGCCCCGCTCGGGGTGCTGGTGCCGTTGATCAGCGGACGGCTCGCGCCGTCCGCCCTGTCGGCGTGGTCCTCGCTGGCCCGGACGGCCGCCGCGGGCGCGCTGGTGTCGGTGTGCATCGAGATGCTGCAGACCGCGGTTCCGGGGCAGGTCGTGGACGTGGACTCGGTGCTGCTGAACACGGTCGGTGTGGTGCTCGCGCACGTGGCCGTCGTACCGGCGCTGCGCGCCCGGCTGAGGCGCTCACACACCGTTTATCAGGGGGATACCCCGAAGATTTCCAGGGTCGGGCTCGGCCCCTGGACCGACGTTCTGTCGGCGGTCCAGCGGGAGTATTGAGCCATCGCAGAAAGCGATACCGACGAAGGAGAATCTCATGAGCGCCCTGGTCCGCCCCCGTGACGGCCGCTGGATCGGCGGAGTCTGCGCCGGACTGGCGCGGCGTTTCGGAATTTCGACGAACGCGATGCGCGCCATTTTCGTCGTCTCGTGCCTGCTGCCGGGCCCGCAGTTCCTGGTCTACATAGCGCTGTGGGTGCTGCTGCCGAACGAGAAGCCCGCTTCGGCAGCCTGGTAGTCCGGCGGCCGGGCGGTCGTCCGGCCGCGCCGGATCGTCCGGTCAGCCGGTCCGCTGGACCTTCTGGATCTTCTCCAGCTGCTTGTCGGCCACTTCCTGCGGCACCTGCGCCTTCTGCTGGGCCGCCGCCGCCACATTGAGGGCCGTCAGCCGCACGACGGTGTCGCCCTCGCGTACGACGACCAGGTGGACCTGCGCCGAGACACCCTGGGCGGCGGCGGTCATGGTCCAGCTGGCGCTCTCGTCGCCGCCCGCGCGGTAGTCGACGGGGCGCACCTCACGGTAGGCGCCGGTCTGCTTCCCGACCGTGGCCGAGAAGCCCGTACCGCAGGCGGCGACGGCGGCCTTGAGCCGGGCGATCAGCGCCTTGGCGTCGCTCTCGGAGTAGGAGCTGACGGAGGCGGAGACGGCCAGCCCGACCTGCTTCTGGGAGCCGACACCGCGGCTGAGGGTCTCGCGCGCGGACGGGTCCGGCTTGTCGCCCATGATGTCGGCCAGCGGCTGGCAGGCCTTCCTGTCGGCCTGCGGCTGGCCGTCCGGGGCGCCCGGGTTCTTGCCCTGGGCGGAGATCTGGTAGCCGGGCAGGTCGCCCTGTGCCAGCGCGGACCGCTCAAGCCTGCTGCCACCGGTCTTCGGCGCGGCCGCTCCCGTCGCCACGGCGGAGGGCGCCGGGGCTCCGGGTGCGGCGGAGGCGCTGCCCGCGGAGCCCTTGGGGTCGGGGGCCTTGCCCGTCGCGGGGGTGTGTGTGGTGCTGCATCCCACCGCCGCGAACAGCAGGGTGGGGACCAGCGCGACCATCGTCGCTCGTGCCTTCATGCGCATGACCGAGAACCTCGTACCCAAGACGTCGGCGGGCAGTTGGTGGCGATCGTGGCACACGGCGCGGCGGGACACATGCCCGATCGAGGGGCATGCACCCACCGCACGCGCGTACGAATTCACGGCAGGAGCAGCGTCAGCCGCCGAGGCCGTTCAGGGCGCCGGTGAGCGGGGTCAGGGCTCCGGTGATCTGGGTGGTGGGGTCGCTCGACTGCTGGGCCTCGCCGCCCACCTGCTGCTGGCTGGTGACGCCCTGGAGCGCGCCGGTGGCGGTGCCCACCATGTCGGTCACTCCGATCGCCGGGACGGCGGCGGAGGCGGTACCGGCGGCGACCGCGGCGAACGCGGCACCGAGAACGGCGGTACCGAGGGTCTTGGCAGCTGACTTCTTCATGAAAAGTTGTCCTTGCGACGGGGAATTGAGCGGCTCCGCAAACTAGTCACTTCAAACCCCCGTCCGCAAACATCCTTAAATACGAGAAAGCGCCCGGGGATTATCTCCCCCGGGCGCTTCCGCTAGGTCATGCCGTGGCCTAGGCCGAGACAGAACCCCTGGTGGAAGCGGTCTGCTGGAACAGCCACTCCGACTTCAGCTCCGCATAGCCGGGCTTGATCACTTCATTGATCATGGCCAGTCGTTCATCGAAAGGAATGAACGCGGACTTCATCGCATTGACGGTGAACCACTGCATGTCGTCGAGGGTGTAGCCGAAGGTGTCGACCAGGTGCTCGAACTCGCGGCTCATGCTGGTGCCGCTCATCAGGCGGTTGTCCGTGTTGACCGTGAGCCTGAAGTGCAGCTTGCGCAGCAGACCGATCGGGTGCTCGGCGTACGAGGCGGCCGCGGCGGTCTGCAGGTTCGAGGTCGGGCACATCTCCAGGGGGATGCGCTTGTCCCGGACGTACGAGGCCAGGCGGCCCAGGGTCACGGAACCGTCCTCGGCGACCTCGATGTCGTCGATGATCTTCACACCGTGACCGAGGCGGTCGGCGCCGCACCACTGCAGGGCCTGCCAGATCGACGGCAGGCCGAAGGCCTCGCCCGCGTGGATGGTGAAGTGGTTGTTCTCGCGCTTGAGGTACTCGAAGGCGTCGAGGTGGCGGGTGGGAGGGAACCCGGCCTCGGCGCCGGCGATGTCGAAGCCGACCACGCCGTTGTCGCGGTAGCGGTTCGCCAGCTCGGCGATCTCCAGCGCGCGGGCGGCGTGGCGCATCGCGGTCAGCAGGGCGCCGACGCGGATGCGGTGGCCGTTGGCCTTCGCGCGGCGCTCGCCCTCGCGGAAGCCGTCGTTCACGGCCTCGACGACCTCTTCGAGGGAAAGGCCGGCTTCCAGGTGCTGCTCGGGCGCGTAGCGGATCTCGGCGTACACGACGCCGTCCTCGGCCAGGTCCTCGGCGCACTCGGCGGCGACCCGGAAGAGGGCGGCCTTCGTCTGCATGACCGCGCAGGTGTGCGCGAAGGTCTCCAGGTAGCGAGGCAGGGAGCCGGAGTCGGCGGCCTCGCGGAACCAGACGCCGAGCTTGTCGGCGTCGGTCTCGGGGAGGTTCTCGTAACCGACCTCACGGGCCAGCTCGATGATGGTCCCGGGGCGCAGTCCACCGTCGAGGTGATCGTGCAGCAGCACCTTCGGGGAACGACGGATCTGATCCGGGGTCGGCAGGTTGGGGGTCTCGCTCGTCATCTGCGCACTCTACTCCTACGCGCGTAGAGCGGAATGTCCCCGGCGGGCGTCGATATGTAACAGAGACCGCGCGGACGGATGGCGTACACCTGAAGGTCTGAGACTGTTCCGCCATGGCACAGCATGCGCCGCCGGCGCGCGGGGCCCGCCTGGGGCGGGCGGCCGGCGCGAGAACCGGCTCGGGTTCGACGGAAAGTGCGGTCAACGGGGTGGTGCTCCTGCTTCCCGGGGCCTCCAGATTCTCCCCGGGTCCCCTGCGTCCGCTCGCGCGGGCACTGGCCCGGGCGGGCGCGGCGGAGGGGCTGGTCACGCACATGGTCATCCACGGCGGGGACTCCGCCCGGGAGGAACAGGCGGGGTGGGCCGCGGACGAGGCGGTGCGGCGGTACGGGGACGTGCCGGTGTGCCTGGCCGGCTATGACGCGGGGGGCCTGGCCGCGCTGCGGGCGGCGGGCCACGGGGCCGTCAACTCGGTCGTGGTGATCGCCCCTTGCTTAGAGGCAGCGTCCCGGACCGACTCCCCTGAACCGGTGAAACAGCTGTCCGGACGGCAGGTGTTGATCGTGCACGGCACCAACGACGCGCGCAGCGACCCGGAGGACTCCTTCCGGCTGGCGGCGCGCGCGAAGAAGGCGAATCGTTCGACCTGCCGCTTCGAGGTGCATTCGGACGGGCACGGGCTGCGCGAGCACCAGCCGGAAGTGGTGGCGCTGGCCGTGGATTTCATCCTGGGCGCGGTCTCCTCGGGGCGGTACTCGCGGCCGGTGACCGACGCCCTGGCCGCGCCCCCGCCGCTGGGCCTGCGGATGCCGCTGGCCTCGGGCTTCGGGAGGTCACTGAGGCGGTGATCCACGGGCCCGGCTCGGCGCGCGTACCGTGGGAAGCGGACTCGGGGCGCTGCTCGACTTCCGGAGGCGACCGGCCATGGGCGGATTGGTCCACAGGAACTTCGACAAGCCCGACGAGACGCGGCCCTTCGAGGCCGGCACGGGCAGGCTGGACCTCTTCAACACCGAGGGCGGGGCGGTGGGGCGCGCGGTCTTCGAACCGGGCTGGCGCTGGTCGCTGCACATCAAGCCGCTGGCCGGCACGGACAGCTGCCGCTCCGCCCACACCGGGTACGTCGTGAGCGGCCGGATGAAGATCGTCATGGATGACGGGGAGAGCAGCGAGATCGGCCCGGGCGACTTCATCCAGATCGCCCCCGGGCACGACGCCTGGGTCCTGGGTGACGAGCCGTGCGTGGCGCTGGACTGGACCGGCTACACCGACTACGCGAAGCCGGCCGCGGGCTGACGGTTTCGGGGGCAGGCTTCGGGGTCGCGTTTCGGGGTCGCGCCAGTCCGTCCGTACCCGCCGCTCCGCCCCCTCACGGTCGGATGGCACCGATGGATCTGGCGCGACCACCACGGCGGGCCGCGGGCTCAGCAGGACACGGGCCCCCGTGCTCGCCTGGGTGTCCGCTGCCGCATACCGCGCTTCCCCCTCACGCCGTGTTGCCACTGTGCCTCTTCGGCATATGCCGATGGTGGCCGTCCAGGCGTCGTCTTGCCGCCTTGCGGGAACACGAGGGGTTTATAAATGGGCACAACTCGGGACGCATACGCATATGCCTCCCGAGGAATCCGGGCCGGCCGGAACTGCCGGGGAGCTGAGCCCCGCCGCCCGGCGCCTGTACGCGTACGCCGTCGAGCGGCACGCCTTTGACCTGTGCGAGGCCACCGGGGCCCTGGGCGTACGCGCGGCCGCCGCGATCACCGAGCTGGCGGCCGCGCATCTGCTCCAGCGGGCCCCGGGCGACGACCCGGACCGCTGGAGCGCGGTGGCCCCCCGGGCCGCGGCGGCCCGGGCCCTGGCCCCGCTGGCCCTGCTCGTACGGGAGACCCACGACGAGATGGACCGGCTGCGCGGGCGGCTGGAGGCGCTGGTGCCGGCGTACGAGGCGGGGACCGCGCACCGGGACCTCAGCGCATCGGGCCGGCTGGAGCTGGTCACGGACCTCGGGGCGGTGCGGGGGCTGATCGCGGAACTGGTCGCGGCGTGCGAGCGGGAGCTGCTGACCTCGCAGCCGGGTGGGGGCCGCCCGCTGGAGACGCTGGAGGAGTCGATCGGGCGGGACGAGTCACTGCTGACGCGCGGGGTCCGGATGCGCACGATCTACCAGCACACGGCACGCTACTCACGCCCCACGGCGGCGTACGTCGAGCGGGTGACGGCGCTGGGCGCCCAGGTACGGACCCTGGGCGACGGGCTGATGCGGATGCTGATCTTCGACGACCACACGGGGCTGATGGCGGTGCCGGACCGCAGCGGGGCGGCGCTGGTGGTGCGGGAGCCGAGTGTCGTGCACTTCATGACGGCGGCCTTCGAACGCTCCTGGGTGGGTGCGGAGCCCTTCCCCATGTCGGTGAGCCCGGAGGCGGCCCGGTCGATCTCGGACGAGCTGCGGCAGACGATCGTCCGGCTGCTGTCGGAGGGGCTGGAGGACAAGGTGATCGCGCGCCGGCTGGGCATGTCGGAGCGGACCTGCCAGCGGCACATCGCCGAGATCATGCGAGCGGTGGGCGCCAAGTCCCGCTTCCAGGCGGGCTACTTGCTGTCCCCGCCCCGACCGCCGGGCCCGTAACGCCCGAGGCCAATCCAGCCTGCCTCAGGGGCACCCAGCCCCGCCGGGGGCCGTATCCAGCCTCGCCGGAGCCAAACCCAGCCTCGCCGGCGTTTGAGGCGCGGGTCCGGGCCGAGCCCGGTGCCCGGCGGAGCCGGGTTTCGGGGGGGGGGGGGGGCCGCCCCCCGCCCCCCCGCCCCCCCCCCCCCGCCGCGGGGGGGGGGCGCGGGGGGCGGCCCCCCCCCCCCCCTGCCCGGCGGAGCCGGGTTTCCTGGGGCTCCGCCCCAGACCCCGCGCCTCAAACGCCGGCGAGGCTGGAATGTGGAGTTGGCCGGACCGGGCGGGGTAGGTCGGTCGGCAGTGGCCCGGCTAGGGCAGGGGTTCCAGTTCGGGGATCAGGCGGCCGCGGCGGGAGAGCAGGAAGCGCTTGAACTCCGCCACCGGCGGGGTGTCGGGGTGGCCGTCGAGCCAGGCGAGGCCGATCTCGCGGACGGCCCGCGGGGCGGTGACCGTCAGCTCGACCACGCCGGGGCGGGCCACGGCCGGGGGCGGCAGCAGGGCCACGCCGAGGCCGGCGGCGACCAGGCCGCGCAGGGTCTCGGCCTCCTCGCCCTCGAAGGCGACCTTCGGGGTGAACCCGGCCTCCGCGCACAGGTCGTCGGTGATGCGGCGCATGCCGTAGCCGGGCTCCAGGGTGACGAAGGTTTCCTCGGCGGCCTCGGCGAGGCGGATGCGCTTGCGGGTCGCGAGCCGGTGGTCGTCCGGGACCACCAGCCGCAGCCGCTGTTCGTCGAGGCGCCGGGCGACCAGGTCGGGGGCGTCCGGCAGCGGAGAGGTCAGGCACAGGTCGAGTTCGCCGGCCCGGAGCTTCTCCAGCATGGCCTCGCCGTAGTTCTGGACGAGGGAGAAGCGGATGCGCGGGTGGTCGGCGCGGAAGGCGCGGATGAGGCCGGGTACGGTCTCGGACCCGAGGGTGTGCAGGAAGCCGAAGGCCACCTTGCCGGCCGCCGGATCGGCGTCCTGCTGCACGGATTCGGCGGCGCGGCCGATCTCCGTGAGGGCCTGCTCGGCCGAGGCCAGGAAGGTGCGGCCGGCCGTGGTGAGGGCGACCGTACGGCCCTTGCGGGCGAACAGCGTGACGCCCAGGTCCTGTTCGAGCCGGACCATGGCGCGGGACAGGGTGGACTGCGGGACGCCCAGCTCGTGGGCGGCGCGGGTGACGTGCTCGTGGCGGGCGACGGCGACGAAATGGGCCAGCCGTGGCGCCAGCAAGGTTGTCACGGCCATGTCTTCTTCGTAACGGTTCATTGACATCCACGCTCCTGAGCTGGGTTGATGCAGCAGTGGATTGATTATTGCGATTCCGTGCATTGGACGCATGAAAAAGACAGGCCTACCGTCGAAGCATGCCTCCCGTTCATACCGGGGCACCCGTCATCCCGGGTGCCTCCACCCCGTCGTCCCCCGCACCGCAGCCCCTCTCCCCCGGCCGCCCCGGCTACCGCCGGATGAGCCTCGCGCTCTTCGCCGCCGGACTCGCGACGTTCGCCCTCCTCTACTCCACCCAGGCGCTGTTGCCCGCGATCTCCGCCGGCTTCGGGGTGACGGCGGGCCAGGCCAGCTGGACGGTGTCGGCGGCCACCGGCGCGCTCGCGCTGTTCGTCCTCCCGCTGAGCGCGCTGTCCGAGCGGTTCGGCCGCACCCGGATGATGACGTACTCGATGGTGATCGCCGTCGGCGTCGGTCTGCTGGTGCCGTTCGCGCCGAACGTGGAGTGGCTGGTGGCGCTGCGCGCCGTCCAGGGCGCGGCGATCGCCGGGATCCCGGCCTCCGCGATGGCGTACCTGGCGGAGGAGGTCAAGCCGAAGGCTCTGGTGGCCGCGATCGGCCTGTTCGTGGCGGGGAACTCCATCGGCGGGATGAGCGGCCGGCTCGTCACCGGCTGGGCGGCTCAGCTGTGGGGCTGGCGGGCGGGCCTGCTGGCCGTCGCCCTGATGGCGCTGGCGTGCGCCGTGGCCTTCCTGGTGCTGCTGCCGCGGGCGCGGTTCTTCCGCCCGGCGTCGCTGAACCCGCGCGCGGTGGGCCGTACCGTCGCAGGGCACCTGCGCGACCCGCTGCTGCTGCGTCTGTACGGGATCGGCGCGCTGTTCATGACGGTCTTCGGCGCGGTCTACACCGTGATCGGCTACCGGCTGGTGGACGAGCCGTTCTCGCTCGGGCAGGGCGTGGTCGGGTCGATCTTCCTGATCTACCTGGTCGGCACGGTCTCCTCGGCCGCCGCCGGCAAGCTGGTCGCCCGTACCGGGCGGCGCGGCGCGCTGTACCTGGCCGTGACGACGACGGCGCTCGGGCTGCTGCTGTCGCTGTCCGACTCCCTGGCGGTGATCGTGCTCGGGCTGGTCCTGATCACGGCGGGCTTCTTCGCGGGGCACGCGGTGGCCTCGGCCGCGGTGAGCCGGACGGCGAAGACGGGCCGGGCGCAGGCCTCGGCGCTCTACCAGTCGGCGTACTACCTCGGCTCCAGCGCCGGTGGCACCCTGGGCGCCCTGGCCTACCACGGGGCCGGTTGGGCGGCCACGGTCGGCATCGCGCTGCTGGCGGTGCTCGGCGTCGTGTCGATCACCCTGTATGGGTCCCACGCGGCGCGCGCGGAGCGGCGGATGCCGGCGTCGGCCGTGGGCGCGCGCTGACGAAATCTACGCCCCCGCCGTAGGCAACCCCTGCTTGTTTTCCGGGCATTCAACACGGAGGACATGCTGTGCGAGCAGGGGAGGACCGGATGGGTACGAGGTTCGGGGCGCGGGCGGCGGTGCTGGGCGGGGCGGTCGCGCTGGCGCTGCCGGTGGTGGTCGCGGGAGGCGGGGCGGCGCAGGCCGCCGTCTCCTGCAACCTCACCACCGGGCCGTACCAGCGGCAGGTCGAGCAGTTCCTCGGCCGGCCGGTGGACGGGAAGCAGTCGGCGGCCGACTGCACGGCGATCCGGTCCTTCCAGGCGAGCCACGGGATCACCCCGACCCAGGGCTACGCCGGGCCGCTGACCTGGCAGACGATGAGCACGATGCTGGCCCAGCGGGCGGCCGGCAGCACGCCGAACAAGGCGGGTGCCTGCCCGGTGAACCGGGGGCGGATCGCCTGCGTCGACCTGACGCGGCAGCTCAGCTGGATCCAGGACGGCGCCACCCTGAAGTACGGGCCCGTCCCGGTCCGCACCGGCAAGGACGGCACGGAGACGCGCACCGGCTTGAAGAAGATCTACTACCGGAACATCGACCACTGGTCGACGCTCTACAACGTCTCGATGCCGTACGCGCAGTTCTTCGACGGCGGCATCGCCTTCCACTCGACCACCAAGAGCATGTGGAACCCGCCCGGTTCGGGCGGCTGCGTGAACATGCGCTCCGCCGACGCCAAGGCGTACTGGAACCTGCTGGGGCAGGGCGAGGACGTCTACGTGTACGGGCGCAAGCCCGGCACCTAGCTAGGCCGGCGGGGCTACAGGCTCGGAGGGGGCGGGCGAGGGCGCGGGCGCGGGCTCGGCGCTCAGGCGGGCCAACCGCCGCTGGGCGGAGCGGCGTTGGACGAGGGACAGGCCCGCCACCCCGGCCCCGAGGGCCAGCCAGCCGGCCGGGCCGGCCGCCATCACCGCGCCGGTGAGCAGCAGCGGGCCCGCGGACTTCTGGACGGACTGGGCCATGCCGGCCACGCCGAGGTACGAGGCGCGAGCCTCCTGCGGCGCGAGGGAGACCGCCAGTTCCCAGGAGCTCACCGAGCGCATCAGCTCCGCCGCGGTGGCCAGCACGGCCGCGGCGAGCAGGGCCGCCGAGGCGGCCCAGGCCCCGCCCGCGGGGGCGGTGGCCAGGAAGAGGCAGCAGGCGAGCGTCGTCAGGCCGTACAGGCCGACCGCGCCCGTCGCCTGGCGGGCGTCCCGGACCCGCGCCGACACCCGTAGCTGCAGGGCGACGACGAGCACGGTGTTGATGACCAGGAAGGCCGGGATCAGGGCGTGCGGGGCCGCGGTGTGGCCGACGAGCCACAGCGGCACGCCGACGCCGAGGATCGAGTCGTCCAGGTTCATCGGGATGTCCAGCAGGACGAACCGCAGGTAGCCGCGGTCCCGCCAGGGGCTAAGCCCGGCCACCGGAGCGCCTTCCTCCGCCCCGGGCCGTGCGACCACGAGCCCGCGGCCGTGCGGCTCCTGGGTGCGCCACACCAGGGCTGCGGCCACGAGGAACGACAGGGCGTTGGCCAGGATCAGCACCTGATAGGCGCCCCGGGTGCCGACGGCCAGTCCGATGACGGCGAGGCCCGCGCCGAGGGCGTATCCGGCGTTCGCCGAACTGCGCGACAGCGCCTGGTAGGTGGAGCGCCGCTCGCCCGCGACCCGGGTGGCGAAGAGCATCTCCAGCGTCTTGGCCGCCCGGTCTCCCAGGTGGGTGACGGCGAACAGGAGCATCAGCAGGCCGAAGTCGGTGACCACCAGCAGCACGCAGAGGGCCCCGAGGCGGAGGAGGTGGCATCCGATCAGCAGGGTGCGCACCTGGAACCGGTCGGCGAGGTGGCCCGCCAGCGGCGATCCGGCGATGCCCGCCACCCCGGCCGCACCCAGCAGCAGGCCCAGCTGCCCGGCGTCGAGGCCGACGACGAAGGTGAAGTAGAGGACGGAGGACGCGGCCCACACACCGGTACCCGCTCGGTCCAGCGCCTGGGTGAGGAGCATGATCCGCGCATCACGGCCGCCGGGCGGCCGGCGCAGTTGCGCCAGCAGACCGCCGTCCCCCTGCCGTGCCGTCCGCATCCGCCTGCCGCGCCGCATCCCAGTCCCCCGTGTCGACCGTGCCCACCGTCATGTATCTCGACGTCGAGATACATGACGGAAGCCTGCCGCAGATTAATCTTGACGTCAAGAAACTTGATGGCGACATAAATAGGGCGGTCCGGCGCTTCCGGCTGCCGTTGTCAGACCCCTCCGGTAGGTTCCGAAGGAGCGGAACGACCAGGGGGATGGACGGACATGAGCGACCTCGCCACCGATATGGACCTCGACACCGCGATGGACCGGTACCGGGTCGAGCTCACCGGCTACTGCTACCGCATGCTCGGCTCGTCCTTCGACGCCGAGGACGCGGTGCAGGACACGTACATCCGCGCCTGGCGCAGCCACGCCACGTTCGAGGGCCGCTCCTCGCTGCGGTCGTGGCTGTACCGGATCGCCACCAACGTCTGCCTGGACCTGCTGAACGCCGGGAACAGGCGGGCCCGCCCGATGGACCTGAGCGCCCCGCAGCACCAGGCCTCCGCCGTGCTCAACGAGCGCCCCGAGGTGACCTGGCTGGAGCCGGTCCCGGACGGCCGGGTGCTGCCGCAGACCGCCGACCCGGCGGAGATGGCGCTGGCGAAGGAATCCGTGCGCCTGGCCTTCGTCGCGGCGCTCCAGCACCTGCCGGCGAAGCAGCGGGCGGTGCTCATCCTGCGCGAGGTGCTGGCCTGGAAGGCCGACGAGGTGGCCCGGCTCCTGGAGACCACGACGGCCTCGGTGAACAGCGCCCTCCAGCGGGCGCGGGCCACCCTGGCCGGGCAGTCGCTGCGCGACAGCGACCCCGCGGATCCGCTCGACGCGGACCAGGCGAAGCTGCTGGAGCGGTACCTCTCCGCCTTCGAGGCCTACGACATCGCGCGGCTCACCACCCTCCTCCACGAGGACGCGGTGCTCTCGATGCCGCCGTTCGACCTGTGGCTCCAGGGCCACGAGGACATCGCGGCCTGGCACCTGAACCAGGGCATCGGCTGCAAGGGCTCCCGGCTCGTCCCGACGACGGCGAACGGCCTGCCCGCCTTCGGCCAGTACCGTCCGCGCGAGGACGGGCGGCCGGGCCACACCCCGTGGGCGCTCCAGGTGCTGGAGATCTCAGACGGCAAGATCGTCGGGCTCAACGCCTTCCTGGACACCGCGCGGTGGTTCCCGCTGTTCGGCCTCCCCGAGCAGCTCGACGAGGCCTACGAGGTCCAGTAGGGCCCGCAGGGCGGGCGCGGCCCCGGTCACCCGCAGGGGCCGCCCCCGGGCGGCCAGCCGCAGCCGGGCCAGCACCTCGACGTCGGCCAGCCCGGGCGCGGTCACCGCGGCGGCGTCGCAGACCACCGCGCCCGCCCCGCCGTCGTAGAGCAGGGCCAGCCGGGCGCACAGCAGCGCGGTGTCCTGCGGGGCGGCCGGTCCGGGTCCTGGCAGCACGAGTCGTCGGATCTCCACGAGAGGGTGACTCCCCCGCCCGCCGGAACTCATCGGCGGCCGCGCACAATGACGCGATGAAGCCTGCCTACTGGGATCCGCTCCCCACCGCCCGCCGACTCACCGAGACCGGGTCCCCCCTGCGGGCCGAGTCGTTCCGGGGGGCGTGGGAGGAGCGGAACTGGCGCAACGTGCCGGGCCCGTTCTACGCCGGCGAGACCGATTCGATGGCCCTCGGGCGGTTGGACGCCCCCGACCACATCTGTTACGACGACGATCACGGCGGCGGCTTCGGCGGGGTGTTCGTCTTCCGGCAGCCGACGGACGAGGCCCAGGTCTTCGACCTGCTGTGCGGGGCCTCGCTGGATCTCTGCGAGGGCTACAACTGGGACGGCGACGAGCACTGGACCACCGGGGCGGTCCGCGGCTGGTGGGCGGACCGGGGCCGGATCCGCGCCTGGGCGGTCGAGATCGCCGCCGACTGGGGCGCCGACACCCACCCCCATTGGGGCTACAACAACGACCCGCAGTATCTCGGGCACTACCACGACGCCGCGCAGGGCCACCGGGACTTCATCGCCTACATCGACGACGGCCTGGAGTCCTACCTGCGCGGTTACCTGTTCTGGCTGGACCAGCGCCGGGAGCCGAAGCCGGGCGAGGCCCTGCCGCGGCTCTGAGGTCAGGGGCGGGGGAAGCCGAAGGTGTCGAGGACGAGGTCGAACGGCTCGGGAAGGTGGACGGCCTCGCCGAACTTGCCCTCGTGCAGAAGGCGGTACTGGCCACCGCTCGGCTCGCCGTACAGGTGGATGGTAGGGCTGCCCTTCGCGTGCGGGTCGATGAGCAGGTAGAGCGGGATTCCCGCCGCGGCGCATCCCTTGAGCTTGGACACGCGGTCGTTGACGGCATTCGACTTGGAGGTGACTTCGACGACGAGCTCGGCGGCGGCCGCAGGAACGTAATTCTCACCTCCCGGAACGTCTTCCCTGGGAACGACCACGAGGTCCGGGATGTAGAGCCCGCTACGGCTGGGCACGGCCACGTTGAGGGTCTGGAAGACATCCCAGTCGTCAGGGATCACGGTGTACAGGCGGCGCTGCACCGACACTGCGATCAAGTTGTGGTCATTGACAGGCGGTGGCGCCACGGTGACGATCCCCTCGATGATCTCCACCTTGCAGCCCTCGGGCCAGTCCGTCTCCTCCCAGAGACGGACGAGGCCCTCCCAGCTGTCGCCGCCCCGCGGCTCCTGCTGGACGGTGAGTGCGCTCATGGTGTGCTCCTCATCCGGTTCGTCACCGATCCCAGCATGCCGAACGGGACCGGTGGGGGTCCACCGGTCCCGTTCACCCGAAAGGGAAGCCGCAGGTCAGGCGATGCGGTCCAGGACGATCGGAGTGGCGGAGAAGGCCGTGCCGGCCGTGGCGATGTCGTACGTGCCCGCCAGGGAGGCGAGGGCGTAGTCGAACTTCTCCGGGGTGTCCGTGTGCAGGGTCATCAGCGGCTGGCCCGCCGTCACCATGTCGCCCGGCTTCGCGTGGAGCTCGACGCCCGCGCCCGCCTGCACCGGGTCCTCCTTGCGCGCACGGCCGGCGCCCAGGCGCCAGGCGGCGACGCCGACCCCGTACGCGTCCAGGCGGGTCAGGACGCCCGACTCGGGGGCGGTGACCACGTGCTGCTCGCGGGCCACCGGGAGGGTCGCGTCCGGGTCGCCGCCCTGGGCCGCGATCATCCGGCGCCAGTGGTCCATCGCGGAGCCGTCGGCCAGGGCCTTCGCAGGGTCGGCGTCCTTGATGCCGGCGGCGTCCAGCATCTCCTTGGCCAGCGCGATGGTCAGCTCCACGACGTCCGAGGGGCCGCCGCCGGCCAGGACCTCGACCGACTCGCGGACCTCGAGGGCGTTGCCGGCGGTCAGGCCGAGCGGGGTCGACATGTCGGTGATCAGCGCGACCGTCTTCACCCCGCTGTCCTTGCCGAGGCTGACCATCGTGTGGGCCAGCTCCTGCGCGTCCGCGAGGTTCTTCATGAAGGCGCCGCTGCCGACCTTGACGTCCAGGACGAGCGAGCCGGTGCCCTCGGCGATCTTCTTCGACATGATCGAGGAGGCGATCAGCGGGATGGCCTCGACCGTGCCGGTGACGTCGCGGAGCGCGTAGAGCTTCTTGTCCGCGGGGGCCAGGCCGTCGCCGGCCGCGCAGATGACCGCGCCGGTGGTGTCCAGGACGTGCAGCATCTCCTCGTTGGAGAGCAGCGCGCGCCAGCCGGGGATGGACTCCAGCTTGTCGAGGGTGCCGCCGGTGTGGCCGAGGCCGCGGCCGGACAGCTGGGGCACGGCCGCGCCGCACGCGGCGACGAGCGGGGCGAGCGGGAGGGTGATCTTGTCGCCGACGCCGCCGGTGGAGTGCTTGTCGGCGGTCGGGCGGGAGAGGGAGTCGAAGTTCATGCGCTCGCCGGAGGCGATCATCGCCGCGGTCCAGCGGGCGATCTCGGTCCGGTTCATGCCGTTGAGCAGGATGGCCATCGCCAGCGCCGACATCTGCTCGTCGGCCACGACACCGCGGGTGTACGCGTCGATGACCCAGTCGATCTGCTCGGGGCTCAGCTCACCGCGGTCCCGCTTGGTCCGGATGACGGAGATGACGTCCATGAGGTGCTTCCTTCTACGCGCATAGAGAGGGGGAGATGAGAGGTTCAGGAACGGAAGTACGACGGCCCTCCGCCCCGGCAGGGGCGAAGGGCCGTCGGCACGGCTATCTCAGGTGGTCGGGCCCGAAGGCCTGCGGCAGCATCGCCGCCAGCGGGAGGATCCCGTCCGGGGTCTCCACCAGCAGCTCGTCGCCGCCGAATTCGTAGAGCAGCTGACGGCAGCGGCCGCACGGGACGAGGATCTCGCCCTTGCCGTCCACGCACGTGAAGTGCGTGAGGCGGCCGCCGCCGGTGGCCTGCAGGGAGGAGACCAGCCCGCACTCGGCGCACAGGCCCAGCCCGTAGCTGGCGTTCTCGACGTTGCAGCCGGTCACGACGCGGCCGTCGTCCACCAGGGCGGCGACACCGACCGGGAAGCCCGAGTACGGGGCGTACGCCCGGGTCATCGCTTCCCGGGCGGACGTCCGCAGGGCTTCCCAGTCCACCGTCGGGCCGGAGGTCACTTGCCCTGACCCTTGCGGTACGGCATGCCGTCCGCCTTGGGCATGCGCAGGCGCTGCGCCGACAGGGCGAGCACGAGCAGCGTGGTCAGGTACGGGGCAGCGTCCACGAACTGGCTCGGCACCGAGTCCGTCGTCGCGTACCAGAGGAACAGCAGCGCGGCGAAGGCCGCCGCGACGCCGGCCTGGATGTACTTCTTCTTGTACAGCTGCCAGACGCAGACGATGACGAGCAGGATCGCGATCAGCAGCAGCATCGCGTGGACGTTCTCGGCACCACCGCGCAGCTTGAGGCTGTCGATGAAGCCGAACAGGCCCGCGCCGAGCGCCATGCCGCCCGGCATCCAGTTGCCGAAGATCATCGCGGCGAGACCGATGTAGCCACGGCCGCCGGTCTGGCCCTCCTGGTAGATGGGGCTCGCGACCTCGGACAGGTACACGCCACCGAGGCCCGCGAGGGCGCCCGAGACGATCACGGCGATGTACTTGTACTTGTAGACGTTGACACCGAGCGACTCGGCGGCGATCGGGTTCTCACCGCAGGAGCGCAGGCGCAGACCGAAGGAGGTCCGCCACAGCACCCACCAGGTGCCGGGGATCAGCAGCAGGGCCACGATGGTCAGCAGCGAGATCTCGGTGACCAGACCGCCGATGACGCCGGCCAGGTCCGAGACGAAGAACCAGTGCTTGCCCTGGAGGTCGCCCATCCAGTCGGAGAGCCCTGGGACAGTGATCTTGGTGATCGGCTCGACCTGCGGGGACTGCTTGGAGGAGCCGCCCGGGGCCTCGGCGAACGTGAAGTTCGACAGGTACTGGGTGAAGCCCAGCGCCAGGATGTTCACGGCCACACCGGAGACGATGTGGTTGACGTTGAAGGTCACCGTGATGATCGCGTGCAGCAGGCCGCCGACGGCGCCGCCGGCGATGCCGACGAGCACACCGGTCCACGGACCCCACTGGTAGCCGGCCCAGGCACCGAACCAGGTGCCGAGGATCATCATGCCTTCGAGGCCGATGTTGACGACGCCCGCGCGCTCGGCCCACAGACCGCCGAGACCGGCGAGGCCGATCGGCACGGCGAGGGAGAGGGCGCCGGAGACCTGGCCGACGGAGGTCAGGTCGTTGGCCCCGGAGATCAGGCGGACCATCGAGACCAGCGCGAGGCCACCCGCGATGATCAGCAGGATCCAGGGCAGGGTGAGCTTCTTGCGCCCGCCCGTGGCGGGTGCCGCTTTCTTCGTGGAAACGGTGCTGGCGCTCACGCCGCGACCTCCTTCTCGGTCTTCATGGCGTGGCCCGCGGCCAGTTCCTCGCCGACCTTCTGCTGCTGGCGGCGCAGGCCGTAGCGACGGATCAGCTCGTACGAGACGACGACCGCGATCACGATCAGGCCCTTCATGATCGTGCCGATCTCCTTGGCGTAGCCGGCCGTGTCGAGGCCGGCGGACGCCTTGTCGATGAAGGCCATCAGGAGTGCGGCGAAGACGATGCCGACGGGGCTGTTGCGGCCGAGCAGGGCGATGGTGATGCCGGTGAAGCCGACACCCAGGGGGAAGACGAGGGTGTACGTGTGGCTCTCACCGAGCAGCACCGGCATGCCGGACAGGCCGGCGACGGCACCGGAGATGAGCATCGCGGTGATGATCATCCTCTTGGAGTCGACACCGGAGGCCGCGGCGGCGGACTCGCTCGCGCCACTGGCGCGCAGGTCGAAGCCGAAGCGGGTGCGGTTGAGCACGAACCAGTAGACGAAGCCGAGGGCGAAGGCCACGAAGGTGAAGCCGTAGATCTCGCCCGAGTCGCCGAGGGAGAGGGCCGGGAACCAGCCGGACTGGGCGATCTCACCGGTGGTGAGGTCGTTGGAGCCCTCGACCTGGACGCCGAGGTTCTTCGGGAGAAGCAGGTAGGCGATGAGGCTGGTCGCGATGGCGTTCAGCATGATCGTGGAGACGACCTCGCTGACCCCGCGCTTGGCCTTCAGGACACCCGCGATACCGGCCCAGAAGGCACCGGTCGCCATCGCGACGATCACGATCAGCAGGATGTGCAGCGGGCCGGGCAGCGCGATGGCGCCACCGACCACGGCGGAGATCATCGCGGCGAGGCGGTACTGGCCGTCGACGCCGATGTTGAAGAGGTTCATGCGGAAGCCGATGGCGACGGCCAGGGCTGCCAGGTAGTACGTGCCGGCCTGGTTGACGATGAGGACCTGGATGTCCTCGTAGCCACCGTTCTCGACCATGAGGCGCAGCGGCTCGATCGGGTTGATGCCCGTCGCCCCCAGCACGATCATGGTCAGCACGAAGGCGGCCACCAGCGCGAGCGCGGGCCCGGCGATGGCGAGCATCAGCCGGTCCTTGTCGAATTTCTTCATCGGGCCTCGTCCTCCGTCGTGTCACCGTCGGCAGCGGCGGAGTGGTTGTCGGTTGCTTCCAGGTGCCCCGAAGCGGCGCCCGTCATCGCGGTGCCGAGCTCCTCGGGAGTGACGGTCGCGGGGTCGGCGTCCGCGACCAGGCGGCCGCGGTAGATCACGCGCAGGGTGTCGGACAGGCCGATGAGCTCGTCCAGGTCCGCGGAGATCAGCAGCACGGCCAGGCCCTCGCGGCGGGCCTCGCGGATCGCGTCCCAGATCTGCGCCTGCGCGCCGACGTCCACACCGCGGGTGGGGTGGGCGGCGATGAGGAACTTCGGGTTGTGGCTCATCTCGCGGCCGACGATCAGCTTCTGCTGGTTGCCGCCGGAGAGCGAGGCCGCGGTGACGTCGATGCCGGGCGTGCGGACGTCGTACTCGCGCACGATCCGCTCGGTGTCCTTGCGGGCCGCCTTCGGGTCGAGGATGCCCCTCTTGGAGTTGGGCGCCTCGGTGACGTGACCGAGGATGCGGTTCTCCCAGAGCGGGGACTCCAGCAGCAGGCCGTGGCGGTGGCGGTCCTCGGGGATGTAGCCGATGCCGCCCTCGCGGCGCTTGCGCACCGAGGTCTTGGTGATCTCCTGGCCGTCCAGCGTGATCGCGCCCGTGGCGGGGGTGATCATGCCCATGAGGGCCTCGATGAGCTCCGTCTGGCCGTTGCCCTCGACACCGGCGATGCCGAGGATCTCGCCCTTGTGGATCGTGAGGCTGATGTCGTCGAGCAGCCGCCGGCCGACCAGCGCGCCCTCGTGGACGTAGGAGTCGGTCGGCATGACGAAGCGCGCCGAGGCCTCGGGCGCGAGCGCGACGACTCCGGTCTCCACGACGGTCAGGCCGTCGACCGTCAGCATCGGCGTGGTCGTCACCGTGGACTCGCGGGTCTCGGGCGACGGCAGCTCGGAGCCGACCATCAGCTCGGCGAGCTGCTTGGTGGTGGCGGTCTTCGGGTCGGCGGTGCCGACCGTGGTGCCGCGCCGGATGACGGTGATGTCGTCGGCGACCTTCAGGACCTCGCCCAGCTTGTGCGAGATGAAGATGACGGTCAGGCCCTCGGACTTGAGCTCGCGCAGGTTGTCGAAGAGTGCGTCCACCTCCTGCGGCACGAGCACTGCGGTCGGCTCGTCGAGGATGAGGATCTTCGCGCCGCGGTAGAGGACCTTGAGGATCTCCACGCGCTGCCGGTCGGCGACACCGAGGTCCTCGACCAGGACGTCGGGGCGTACGCCGAGGCCGTACGCGTCCGAGATCTCCTTGATCTTCTTACGGGCCTTGGCGCCGATGCCGTAGAGCTTCTCGCCGCCGAGAACCACGTTCTCCAGGACGGTGAGGTTGTCGGCGAGCATGAAGTGCTGGTGCACCATGCCGATGCCGCGGGCGATGGCGTCGCCGGGGGTGTTGAAGGTGACCTGCTCCCCGTCGATGGCGATGGTCCCCTCGTCCGGCTTCTGCATGCCGTAGAGGATCTTCATCAGAGTCGACTTGCCGGCGCCGTTCTCACCGATCAAGGCATGGACCGTGCCCTTGCGGACGGTGATCGCGATGTCCTTGTTGGCGACGACGCCGGGGAAGCGCTTTGTGATGCCGTGCAGTTCTACGGCGGGGGGCGGGCTGGACGCGTTGATGACGCACTCTCCTTGGCGCGGAAGGAGCGGAAGGCAGGGGGGGACAGGGCGGGGAGTGAAAGTATCGCGTCCACGATGCTTCTACGCGCGTAGCACTGTCGGAAGTGAAAACTTGCGGCCAGGCAGGCCACTTGGTCACAGACTAGTGATCACAGAACGTGGCTCGGGGCCCGGGAGCGATAACGACCGCTTCCCGGACCCCGGAGACCAGGACTACATGTCAGGAACGGCCTTACGGCGCGGTCTTGACGGTGATCTTCTTGGCGATGATGTCGGCCTTGGCCTTCTCGACCGCGGCGACGACGTCAGCCATCTCCTTGTACTTCGGGTTGGAGTCGGCCAGGCCGACGCCGTCCTTGTCCAGGCCGTAGCGGATCTCGCCGGTGGTCGGCTTGCCGTCCTCGACCGACTTGATCAGGTTGAAGACCGAGTCCTCGACGTCCTTCGTGACCGAGGTCAGGATGGCGTCCTTGTACTTCGCCAGACCGGCCTGGTTGTACTGGTCGGAGTCGACGCCGATGGCCCACTTGCCCTTGGAGGAAGCGGCCTCGATGGCACCGGAACCGGCCAGACCGGCGGCGGCGTAGACCACGTCGGCACCGCCCGCGTCGAGCTGGCCCAGCGCGGCGGCCTTGCCGAGGTCGGGCTTGGCGAAACCGTCGAAGTTCGGCGGCTGCGTCAGGTACGCGGAGAGCACCTTGGCGTTCGGGTTGGTGTCCTTGACGCCCTGGGTGAAGCCCGCCTCGAACTTCTTGATCAGCGGAACCTCGACACCGCCGATGAAGCCGACCGTGCCGGTCTTCGACACCTTGGCGGCGGCGACGCCGGCCAGGTAGGAGCCCTGCTCCTCGTTGAAGACGAGGTTGGCGATGTTCGGGCCGGTGACCGAGGTGTCGTCGATGATGCCGAACGTGGTGTTCGGGAACTTCGGCGCGACCTTCTTGATGGCCGGGGCGTAGGCGAAGCCGACGCCGATGACCGGGTTGTTGCCCTTGCGGGCGAGCTCGGTGAGGCGCTGGACCTTGTCGGCCTCACCCTCACCGTCGGTGGGCTCGGCCTCGGCGGTCTTGATCTTCAGATCGCCTTCCGCCTTCTTCAGGCCGGCGTAGGCGGCGTCGTTGAACGACTGGTCGCCGCGGCCACCGATGTCGTATGCGATCGCGGCGGACTTCTGACCCGACTCCGAGGGGGAGGCCGAGGCGTCCGACGACTTCTTTCCGCCACAGGCGGTGGCCGAGAGGGCCAGCGCCGCGGACGCGATGCCCACGGTGGCGATCCTGGTGATCCGGCGCAAGGGGAGGCTCCTTCAAAACCTGACCGAAGCGCCACGACCGGCGCTGGTTTCGCGGCGATCGTAACGCGCGTAGATGTCAGTTAAAGGCCCGTTCATGAGTCGTTATCGGATCGTCGTGAACCGGACAGTGACCGATTGGTGACTCCTTCCGCGCCCAGCCCTTGTGTACCAAGGGCTGGACACGCCCGCCAGGAGTTCTGCGGATGCTGTAAGCAGTCCGGTCCGGCCGACTAGCGCGAGGACACGGCGCGATGCCCGTCGATCAGTGCGGCGGCCGTGAAGAACTCCACGCCGACGCCGATCGCGGACTCGTCCACGTCGAAGTCGCCCCGGTGCAGATCACGCTTGGCGGTGTCACCGGGCGCACGGACCCCCAGCCGGGCCATCGCGCCCGGAACGTGCTCCAGGTACCAGGAGAAGTCCTCCCCGCCCAGGCTCTGCTCGGTGTCCTCGACCGACTCCGCTCCGCAGCGGACCCCCATCGCCTCCCGCAGCAGCTCGGTGATCACCGGGTCGTTGACCACCGGAGGCACCCCGCGCACGTGGTTGATCTCGAACTTGGCCCCGTGCATGGTCGCGATCTCGTCGATCGCCGCGTGGATCATGTCCGGCGCCTCGTGCCAGGCGTTCAGGTCCAGGCAGCGCACGGTTCCCGAGAGCTCGGCGTGCATCGGGATGACGTTGCAGGCGTGCCCGGCCTCGATCCGGCCCCAGGTGACGGACATGCCCGAGCGGGCGTCCATCCGGCGGGCCAGCAGGGCCGGGGCGTCGACGGCCACCCGGGCGGCGGCCGTCACCAGGTCGGTGGTCAGGTGCGGCCGCGCGGTGTGCCCGCCGGGGCCGGAGAGGGTGACCTCCAGCCGGTCGCAGGCGGAGGTGATGGGCCCGGCCCGCAGCCCGATGCGCCCGGCGTCGACCCGGGGGTCGCAGTGCACGGCGACGATCCGGCCGACACCGTCCAGGACCCCGGACTCGATGGCGTCGGTGGCCCCGCCCGGGAGCACCTCCTCGGCGGGCTGGAAGAGCAGCCGCACGGGGCGGGGCAGCAGCCCCTGCCGGTCGAGCTCGGCGAGGACCAGGCCGGCGCCGAGGACCACCGCGGTGTGCACGTCGTGGCCGCAGGCGTGGGCGCGGTCCGCGAAGGTCGAGCGGTACGGGACGTGCGTCTTGGCATCCGGGATGGGCAGGGCGTCGATGTCCGCACGCAGGGCCAGCATCGGCCGGCCCCCGTCCCAGGTGCCCACGTCACAGATCAGGCCCGTGCCGGACTTCAGTACCCGTGGTCGCAGGCCGGCTTTCTCCAACCGGGCCTTGATCGCCGCGGTGGTCCGGAATTCCTGGTGTCCGAGCTCCGGGTGCATGTGCAAGTCCCGGCGGAAGGCGATCAGTTCGGTACGCAGGTGGTCCGGAAGCTTGCCGGGCAGCTCGGGCCGGTCGGACGCGGCGGGCTGGGCGGTCTGGGACTCGCGGGACATCAACTGGTTCACCCGTTGAAGGGTAGGCGCACGGACGGGTCAACTGGCCGGGGATCACCAAAAGTTCATGCCGTTAGGGGAAAGAAACCCGGCCTCTGGACGCATGACCGGATGCGCCCGGGGGTAAACTCGCGCGCTCATCCGGCCGTGGGAGCCGCCTGGGCAGGCAGTCTGCGCACATCACGGGCGGTGTCGGTGACCCCCGCGAGGAAGCTGCGGGCGCGCGGGGAGGCGGACCCGGTGAGCCAGGCGGGGTCCACATCGCATACGGCGACCGTGACACCGGTACCGGTCAGGGCGTACGGCAGCGTGTGGACGACGGTGGACGGAAAGCTGACGATCGTCCGGCCGACCGGACCGCGCCGGGCGATCAGCTCCAGCGGCAGGTCCGGGCGCACGATCTCCAGCCCCGTCGCCCGGCTCAGGGCGCGCAGCTTCTCCGGGGACTCGCGGCGGTGGGCGAAGTAGCGGGTGGCTCCGTGCTCCAGGGTCAGGGCGCGCACCGCGTCGAGATAGCGGTCCGGGTCCACCACCCCGGTCTCCACGAGCGAGGTGCCGACCAGGTCGGTTCCCTTGGTCAGGCGGGGCGGGCCGAACCGGGCGCGGGTCCAGGCGAAGTCGTTGATCCGCAGGGTCATCCCGCTGTGCGCGGTGACGGGCATCGAGCTGAACACCTCGACGCGGTGGCCGCGGTGCGCGGCCGGGGTGAAGCGGCGGCGCGCGGTCGCCGAGACGGGTGCGTACGCCAGCTCGCGGACCCGGCCGGGCAGTCCGCCGCCGCCGACCCGGTGCCACCGTACGAGGCGTTCGCCGCGGGCGGTCTGGGCCATGAACTCCATGGTGGCGGTGCCGTCGTCGACCACCACGAGCTCCTCGGCGCGCACGAGGGTGAGCAGCAGCTGGACATAGCGCGAGAAGGGGTCGCCGACGACGACCGTACGCGCGGCGCGCACGTCGTGCGCCAGCGCGGCGAGCGCCTTCAGCGGCGCGAACCGGCTGCCGCGCGCCTCCTGCCACCGGACCTCGTGCCCCTCGTCCCGCGCCAGCGCGGCCACCCGGCGCAGCTGGCCGCGGGACATCGGGTCGGTGGGCGGCAGGACGACGATCCGCAGGGGGGACGCGGCGCCCTCCGGCCGGGGGGCGGTGCCGGGCAGGTCCCCGCCGCCGGCGCGGCGCCCCCGCTGGCGCGGGACGCCGTCCAGCTGCGGCTGCGCTCCGGGGCGCGCGTACGCCCACTCCAGCACGTTCAGGAGCTGGACCGGACTCTCGACGAACGCCAGGGTGGAGGGGGCGGCGGGGGCGGAGGGGGTCACCACGTACTCCTTGTCAGGGGGCGGATCTCGTACGCGCGGGGACCGAGAGGTCAGACGGCTGCCAGCTCGCCCTGGACGCGGCGGAGCTTCTTCATGGGGCCGAGCTCGGACTCGTAGACGCGCTTGACGCCGTCGCCGAGGGCGGTCTCGATGGTGCGGATGTCGCGGACCAGACGGGTGAGGCCGCCGGGCTCGACGGAGGCGGCCTGGTCGGAGCCCCACATCGCGCGGTCGAGGGTGATGTGGCGCTCGACGAAGGTGGCGCCGAGGGCGACGGCGGCGAGGGTGGTCTGCAGGCCCGTCTCGTGGCCGGAGTAGCCGATCGGGACGTTCGGGTACTCCTCCCGGAGGGTGTTGATCACCCGCAGGTTGAGCTCCTCGGCCTTGGCCGGGTACGTCGAAGTCGCGTGGCAGAGCAGGATGTTGGCGCTGCCGAGCACCTCCACCGCGTGGCGGATCTGCTGCGGGGTGGACATGCCGGTGGACAGGACGACGGTGCGGCCGGTGGCGCGCAGGGCGCGCAGCAGCTCGTCGTCGGTGAGGGAGGCGGAGGCCACCTTGTGGGCGGGGACGTCGAACTTCTCCAGGAAGGCGACGGCCTCGGTGTCCCACGGGGAGGCGAACCAGTCGATGCCGCGCTTGGCGCAGTGGTCGTCGATGGCGCGGTACTCGTCCTCGCCGAACTCGACCTTGTGGCGGTAGTCGATGTAGGTCATCCGGCCCCAGGGGGTGTCGCGTTCGATGTCCCACTGGTCGCGCGGGGTGCAGATCTCCGGGGTGCGCTTCTGGAACTTCACGGCGTCGCAGCCGGCTTCGGCGGCGGCGTCGATGAGGGCGAAGGCGTTGCCGAGGTCGCCGTTGTGGTTGATGCCGATCTCGCCGACGACGTAGACGGGGCGGCCGGGGCCCGCGGTGCGGGAGCCGAAGGTGCGCAGGCGGGAGTCGGGGGTGGTCGTCATGGCAGGAGGCGTCCTTCGGTGCGGGGGTGTACGGGGTGTGGACTGGGGTTCGGGCTGCGGGTCGGGGTGCGCGTCGCGGTCCGGGGCGGGCGGTGCGGGGTGTGCTCCGGGGCGCGGGTCGAGCAGGGGTGCGAGCAGTCGGGCGCGGGCCAGGTCGTGCGGGTCGTCGATCTCCAGGACCCGCGCGGGGTCGGTGGCGACGGGGAGGGTGCGGCCGAAGAACCGGTGCCGGGCGGTGCGGAAGCCCGCGGCGTCCATGGCGTAGGCGGCGCCCGTCTCCAGCAGGTCCTGCGGCCGGTCCTGGCGGCGGGGCCGGTACGCCGGGTCGTGGTTGACCCCGGTCCCGGCGCCGTCGGGGTCGTCCCGCCAGAGGAACCCGTGGAACGGGGCCACGGTCAGGGCCGAGTCGGCCGCCCCGGAGGCGACGGCCACGGCGACCGACTCGACGTCGGAGGTGGCGAGGAAGGGGCTGGTGCACTGGACGAGGAGGACCACGTCCACGGCGAGGGAGTGCAGTTCCTCGAAGGCGGCGAGCGCGTGCAGGACGGCGGCCTCGCTGCTCGCGGTGTCGCCGGAGATCGCGGTGGGGCGGGCGATGACGTCGGCCCCGGCGGCGCGGGCGGCGGCGGCGATCGCCTCGGAGTCGGTGGAGACCACCACGTCGGTGACGGTCGGCGCGGCCCGGCAGGCCAGGACGGCGCGGGCGACGAGCGGGGTGCCGGCGACTTCGGCGAGGTTCTTGCCCGGGACTCCCTTGGAGCCGCCGCGGGCCGGGATGACGGCGAGGACCCTCACAGCTCCCCCAGCCTGCGGATCACCGGGGCCACGCGCTGCACGCCGTGCCGGTAGGCCCCGCGGGCGGCTTCGCGCAGGTGGGCGCGGAGCCTGCGGCGCAGCCGGGACTCCCCCGCGGCCGGGCGCACCGCGCCGGGCAGCAGGGTGCCGTCGGGCGCGAGGTGGTGGCGGGCGAGGATCCCGGGGAGGTATCCGGGGGCGGTGGTGCGCGTGTAGTACGGGGCGGGCGAGGGGAGCCGGGCCGCGGAGAGCAGCCCGGCGACCTTGGCCCGGGCGACGGCGTAGGCGTCCGTTCCCGGCGCGGGGTCCGCGCCCGGCACGGGGTCGCCGCCCGGCGCGGGCACGGCGTCCGGTGCGGGCAGGACGCCCTGCGCCGCCAGCCAGACCGGATCCCCGGTCGGGAGGAGGCCGGAGTCGATCTGGTCCCAGGAGGCCAGGCAGCCGGAACCGAGGAAGTGGTGGTTGCCGAGGGCCTCTCGGATGCCGAGGTCGGTGAGGATCGCCGTCGGGATGGACCGGTGCAGGGATTCCAGGGCGGCCGTGGAGGAGACGGTGACGAGCAGGTCGGTGCCGTCCAGGACCTCGCCCATGTTCCCGTACACCAGGCGGCAGTTGGCGGGCAGTCCGCCGGGGAGCCGCTCCGCGAGCCGCTGGTACGGCTGCTCCTCAAGGTGCGTGGTGTGCTCCCCGGGCTTGCTGCGCAGCTTGATCAGCACTTCCCGGTCGGGGTGCAGCCGGGCGTGTCCGGCGGCCCGTTCCAGCAGGTAGGCGCGGTCGGCGCGGCTGTCGGGCACGGAGGGCTGGACGGCGAAGACCACCGTGTGGGCCCGGCTCCCGGCCGGCTCGTACGGCGCCCCGCCCAGGAAGGGCAGCGCGGTCTCGGTGACGGCGGCGGCGTCCGCGCCGACGCCCTCGTACACGGCGCGGAAGCGCTGCGCGTCGTGGCGGGAGTTGGCGAGGACGAGGTCGGCGCCGTGGCGCAGCAGCAGCCCGTCGGCGAGCTTCTCGTATACGACGCCCACGTAGCCGGTGACGAGCACGGGGCGCCGGGCCGGGGCGGGCCACAGGGCGCGGGCCCCGTGCAGGACGGCCTGGACGGCCCCGCCGACGAGCGCGAGGACGACCACGTCGTAGCGCTCGCGTTCGATCTCGGCGAGGAACTCGGCGCAGGTCACCTCGGACAGCCGGTCGGCCCGTACCCCCACCTCGCCGAGCTGGCGCGCGGTGGGCGTGGCCCGGCCGCGCAGCAGGAACCCGGTGAGCTGGTGGTCGGGCACGAGACGGCGGGCGGTGAGTGCGCCCCATTTCCATCGCGTATCGGAATCGGCGAGTACGGCGACGCGTTTGCGTTCTGGCACGCGGCAGAAGCTATTCCGCAATTTCGGTGATCGGCCCAACGACTGCACAACAGCGGGTTAACAACGCGTCGACTAAATGCGAAAGCGCACGGGTTAACTCGCCCGCCCCGCGCCGTTCACATGGAATCCGCATCCGGGCCACAGTGAATGACGGGCGGCGCCCTAATGTCTCGCAGGTGCCCAAGCTCTCTGTTGTCGTGCCGTTCTACAACGTGCAGACATACGCACCGGACGCCCTGAAGAGTCTCGAACTCAACGCCCGGGAGGATTTCGAGTTCCTGCTCGTCGACGACTGCTCGACGGACGGGACGCCCGGCCTGCTGGAACGGGCGGCGCGCGAGCTGCCGGGGGCGGTGCACCTCAGACACGAGCGCAACGGGGGCCTGGCCACCGCGCGCAACACCGGTCTGGACGCGGCCCGCGGCGAGTACCTGACCTTCCTGGACGGGGACGACTGGCTGGCGCCCGGCCATCTGGCCCGCACCCTGGCCGCCATAGAGGCTCTGAGCTGCGATTTCGTCCGTACCGACCATGTGCGGTGCACCGGCCGGACACGGAGCGTGCAGCGCGTCCCCTTCGGCCCGCAGTCGGTGGTCGCCGCGCCGCGCAGCGCGATCCTGCCCGCCGACCGGGCCACCTCGGTGGACTATCCGTACGCCTGGGCCGGGATGTACCACCGGCGGCTGCTGGACCGCGGGGTGCTGCACTTCACCGACGGGCTGCGGACCGCGGAGGACCGGCCGTGGATCTGGCGGCTGCACCGGGAGGCGGAGTCGTTCGCCGCGGTCGGGCTGCCCGGCATCTTCTACCGGCGCGGGATTTCCACCTCGTTGACGCAGGTGGGGGACGAACGGCAGCTCGATTTCATCCGCGCATTCGATCAAGTGCTCGCGGAGGTCATCGCCGACCGGGAATCCGATCGCCTGCTCCCGAAAGCCGTCCGAACCTATTGTGCAATTATCGCCCACCATTTCGGGTCCATCGAAAGGTTCGAGCCGGACGTGGCCAAGAAACTCCGCCTCATGAGCGCGGCCGCGCTCGGCCGCATGCCGCAGGACGTGCTGGACCAGGTCCTGGACTCGATGGACGTCGAACGCTCCACCGTGCTGCGCCGCCTGCGCACCGGCCGCCGCGCCGCCCCCTCGGGAGCGAGTGCCTGATGCCCACCCAGATCTTCCTGGCCTCCACCCTCTACGGTGCGGCCACGCTCGCGGCGGGCATCGACGCGGGCTCCTTCCCGCCCGCCGGCCGGCGCATCCTGCTGACCAGCAACCACGCCGTCACCGCCGAGGTCACCCCGGGGGTCACGGACATGCCGGGCTTCGCCGCCCTGCGCCCCCGCTTCGACGAGGTCCTCGACTGGAACCGCGTCATCGAGCCGCAGCACCCGAGCACCTGGGCCCCGCGCGCGGAGGACGTCCCGATCTGGGAGCGGCAGCTGCGCACGCTGTGGAACCTGGGCGAGGACCGGGTCGAGCTGATCGTGGAGTCCCTCCAGGTCCCTCCGGCCCAGAGCCTGTGCCGGCTCTTCCCGGGCGCGGCCGTCGACGTCTACGCCGACGGGCTCATGAGCTACGGGCCCACCCGCTTCCGCCTCGACCCGCAGCTCGGGATGCGGGTACGGCGGGTGCTCCACCTGGACCTGGTGCCCGGGCTGGAGCCCCTGCTGCTGTCGGAGTTCGGGGTGCGGGTGGAACTGGTGCCGACGGAGCCGTTCCTGAAGGTCCTCGCGGAGCTCGCCGAGGCCACCCCGGACGGGGCGGCCGAGCCCGCCGGGCCCCCGGCCCTCCTGCTGGGCCAGTACCTCTCCGCGCTCGACCTGATGACCCTGGCCGAGGAGGAGGAGCTGCACGTGTCGATGGTCCGGGGCGCGTACGCCCTGGGCCACCGGGAGCTGGTCTTCAAACCGCATCCCGGCGCCCCGGCCGCGTACTGCCGCCGGGCCGAGGAGGAGGCCGAGCGGCTGGGCGCCCGGCTGACCGTGATCGCCGCCCCGGTCCTGGCCGAGACCCTCTACCAGCGGCTGCGCCCGGCACTGGTCGTGGGCTGCTTCTCCACCGGGCTGCTGACCGCCGCCACGCTGTACGGGCTCCCGGTGGCCCGGACCGGCACCGACGCGGTGCTGGCCACCCTGACCCCGTACCCGAACAGCAACCGTGTCCCGCTGGCCCTGGTGGACGCCCTGCTTCCGGATCTCGCCGACGCCGAGGCGGTCCGCGCCTGGACGCCCCCGACCCCCGAGCAGGTCCGGGCGGAACCCGCCGCGCTGCTCGCCGCCGTCGGGTTCACCATGCAGCCGCAGATCCTGGCCGCGCGGCGCCCGGCGGCCGAGGCCTACCTGGCCAAGCGGCTGACCCCGCACACCTGGCGGTACTTCACGCGCCGCCGGCTGACCGCCCTGGGCCTGCCGGGCGGCATCCCGGCGCAGCTGTCGTTCCTGCCGCGCAGCCGGGCGGTGCGCCGGGCCGTGCGGCGGATGGGATGGCTGCGCCGGGTGCTCAGCTGACGGCGAGCTTGGCCGCGAAGCCGAGGAAGAGCACGCCCGCCGCCGAGGTGGCCCCGGCCGACAGCCGCTTGCGGCGCCGGAAGGCCGCCGAGAGGCGGGTCCCGCCGAAGATCAGCATCGTCAGGTACAGGAAGCTGCCGGTCTGCAGGAGACCGCCCAGGAGCAGGAAGGACAGCGCCGGGTAGGCGTAGGACGGGTCCACGAACTGCACGAAGAAGGACATCAGGAAGAGGATGGCCTTCGGGTTGAGGAGGCTGATCAGCAGCGCCCGCCGGAAGGGCCGCTCGGTCTCGGCCGGGTCGGCGGGGACGGCGGCCTCCGCCTCGGCCCGCTCCGCGCGCGTGCGCCACAGCGCCCAGGCGCCCCGCATCATCCCCACGGCCAGCCACGCCAGGTAGCCGGCCCCGAGGAACTTCACCACGGTGAACACCAGCGGGCTCGCCCGCAGCAGCGCCCCGGCGCCCACGGCGGTCAGCAGCATGAGCACGGCGTCGCCGGTGAACACCCCGGCGGCGGCCTTGTACCCGGTGCGCACCCCGCGGCGGGCGGCCACGGAGAGCACGTAGAGGGAGTTCGGACCCGGCAGCAGAATGATCAGCACCAGGCCGGCGAGATAAGTCGGAAGATCTGTCACACCCAGCATGCGCAGGAGTGTCCCACAAGGTTGCACCTGTCGCGCCAGTCGGTTTCACCAGGTGGAACCGGTCGGCTCGTACGTCCCCCACACCTCCCGCAGCGCCCCGCACACCTCCCCCACCGTGGCCCGGGCGCGCAGCGCCGCCTTCATCGGGTAGAGCACGTTCGCCGTCCCCGCCGCCGCCTCCTTCAGGGCCGCGAGCGCCGCCGTCACCGCCGTCCCGTCGCGCTCCGCCCGCAGCCGGGCCAGTGCCGCGCACTGCCGTGCCTCGATCGCCGGGTCCACGCGCAGCGGCTCGTACGGTTCCTCGCGCTCCAGCGTGAAGCGGTTGACCCCGACCACCACCCGCTCGCCGTTCTCGGTCTCCTGCGCGATGCGGTAGGCGTTCCGCTCGATCTCGGCCTTCTGGAACCCGGCCTCGATCGCGGCCACCGCCCCGCCCTGGTCCTCGATCCGGCGCATGAGCGCGAGCGCCGCCGCCTCCAGTTCGTCCGTCATCCGCTCCACCGCGTACGACCCGGCGAAGGGGTCCACGGTGTGCGGCACGTCCGTCTCGTACGCGAGGACCTGCTGGGTGCGCAGCGCGAGGCGGGCGGACTTCTCGGTCGGGAGCGCGATCGCCTCGTCGAAGGAGTTGGTGTGCAGCGACTGCGTGCCGCCGAGGACGGCGGCCAGGGCCTGCACGGCCACCCGTACGAGATTGAGTTCCGGCTGCTGCGCGGTGAGCTGGACCCCCGCGGTCTGGGTGTGGAAGCGCAGCATCAGCGACTTCGGGTCCCGGGCCCCGAACGTCTCCCGCATGACGCGGGCCCAGATCCGCCGGGCCGCGCGGAACTTCGCGACCTCCTCCAGCAGGGTGGTGCGGGCGACGAAGAAGAAGGAGAGCCGGGGCGCGAATTCGTCGACCGCCATCCCGGCCCCCAGGGCGGTACGGACGTAGGCGATGCCGTCGGCGAGGGTGAAGGCCACCTCCTGCGCGGGCGAGGCGCCGGCTTCGGCCATGTGGTAGCCGGAGATGGAGATGGTGTTCCACCGGGGGATCTCGGCCCGGCAGTAGCGGAAGGTGTCGGCCGTCAGCCGCAGCGAGGGGCCGGGCGGGAAGATGTACGTCCCGCGCGCGATGTACTCCTTCAGTACGTCGTTCTGGACCGTCCCCGTCAGCTGCGTGCCCGGGATGTCCTGTTCCTCCGCCACCAGTTGGTAGAGCAGGAGGAGCAGGGCGGCGGGGGCGTTGATCGTCATCGAGGTGGAGACCCGGTCGAGGGGGATCCCGTGGAACAGCGTCCGCATGTCGTCGAGCGAGTCGACGGCGACGCCGACCTTGCCGACCTCGCCCTGGGCGAGGGGGGCGTCGGAGTCGTGTCCCATCTGGGTCGGCAGGTCGAAGGCGACGGACAGCCCGGTGCCGCCGCCCTCGATGAGCTGCCGGTAGCGGGCGTTGGACTCGGCCGCGGTGCCGAAGCCGGCGTACTGCCGCATCGTCCACGGCCGACCGGTGTACATGGTCGGATAAATCCCCCTTGTGTAGGGGAAGTCGCCCGGCTGCCCGAGCTCGGCCTCCGGGTCCCACCCCGTCAGGTCGCCGGGCCCGTAGACGGGTTCGATGGGGATTCCGCTCTCGGTGTGTGCCATGTGACGTAGTCCTCCATGGAGCAAGCGGGCCCGGGACTGGCAGAACCTCCCCCGAGCCGCCGCTGGGGTGCCCCCAGCCGCGCATCGCCCCGTAAGGCTGCGGACGGCTGCCGGTCACAATGGCGCAACATCCCGGAGCCGAGTGCAACTGTCCATGCACGCGGAGCATCACCTAGATACACGACACAGAGACCGGGGGGACTGCAATGCAGCGCCAGAGAGTCATAATCCGCACGATCGGGGTGGCAACCGCCGTCGCACTCGCCGCGACCGCCTGCGGACCGCAGAAGACGGAGCCTGCCGCCTCCGCCTCCTCGGTTTCGTCCTCGCCCACGGCGGACGCCTCCCCCGAAGCCTCCCCCTCCACCGACAACAAGCCCGGCGAGGCCTCGGCGTCGCCGTCGGCCTCCGCTTCCGCGTCGGCCTCCCCCTCGGCCTCGCCTTCGCCCTCGGTGAAGCAGATCATGGCCAACGGCGACGAGAACGAGCAGGTGCGCGAGCTCCAGGCCCGGCTGCGCCAGCTCAAGCTGATGTCGGTCGCGCCGACCGGCTTCTACGGCTCCAAGACGACCGCCGCGGTCAAGTCCTTCCAGTCGAAGACCGGCCTGAACGCGACCGGTTCGGTCGACGAGGCCACCTGGAAGAAGATCGAGGGCGCCAGCAAGAAGCCCACCGCCGACGAGCTGCGTCCGTCGACCGTCAACGAGGTCGACGCCCCGGACCCGCGCTGCATGCAGGGCCGCGTCATGTGCATCAGCAAGGAGAGCCGCACCCTCGCCTGGATGATCGACGGCAAGGTCGTCTCCACGATGGACGTGCGTTTCGGCTCCGAGAACACCCCGACCCGCGAGGGCGTCTTCGACGTGGGCTGGAAGGCCAAGGAGTGGACGTCGACGATCTACCACACGCCGATGCCGTACGCGATGTTCTTCAGCGGCGGCCAGGCGGTCCACTACTCGGCCGACTTCGCGGCCCGCGGCTACAGCGGGGCCTCGCACGGCTGCGTGAACGTCCGGGACAAGGGCAAGCTGTCGGCGCTGTTCGACCAGGTGAAGGTCGGCGACAAGGTCGTCGTCTACTGGTGATGCCGCCGGGGCCGGAGGCGGGAGGCGGGACCGGAATCCGGTCCCGCGAAGCCTCGTGCCCTGATCCGGCCTGATCGGCACGCCACCCCGCAGAGGTCCGAAGTAATGGGCGCGGGCAGGGCCGGGGGAACGTGCCCCGCCCGCGCCGGTTGCGCAGAGCCCAGGGGTACGGGGGGAACCCCGGCTCATGCGCGGCCGATGACCAGTCGGCTCGATATGTACTGCGCCGCCGGTTCGAAAAGTGTTACAGGCAGGTCAGCACATGTGTCAGCGGCCGGTGCGCAGGTCGGCCGAACCCCGCGGAACCGCCGGCGTCAGGGTCGGCGCCCTGAGCGTCCCGCCCAGCTGGGTGTCGCTGCGCTTGCCGCCGCCGGAGCCCCCGTCGTCGAGCACCGACTTGCAGTAGTCCGGGATCCGGGTGAGGCCGTTGGCCAGGCGCGAGAGCCGCTCACGGCGGGCCTCGTCGAGCCGGCCCGCCTTGAAATCCGTGCAGAGGTCGGCGACCTTGAGACGGTTGTCGCCGTCGCGGTCGCGGTCCCTGCCGCCCGTGTCGCCGCCGCCGAAGGTGTCCCGGTCGCCGTCCTTGCCGCCGATGCCGCCCGTGGCTCCCGTGCCGCCCTGGAGGTCCTTGCCCGAGCCGGGCGTCGCCGACGAGCCCGAGGAGGTGCCGGCGCCCGCGCCGGTCCCGGGTGTCGCGGCACGCCCGTCCGTACCCGGCGGCTGCGCCGTACCCGTGGCGGCCGTCGTGTTCGAGCCACTCGGCAGCGGGGTGGGTGTCGGCTTCGGACTGGCGCTCGGAGCTCCGCTGCCGATGCCCGGGGCCGGGTCCTCGCCGGCGCTCACGGACATCGCCGGACCGGGTCCCGCGCTGTCGTGCCGGGACCGCTCCAGCAGCCCGGCGCCCGCCGCGGCGGCCAGTCCGCCGACGGCGACACTGGCCAGGGCCGCTGCCAGACCGAAGCTCACGGCCCGGCGGCGCCGGGGGGCGGGGGCAGGGATGACGCGGCCGAGGTCGATCAGGGGTTCGGCGGACGCGGCCGCCAGCGGAGGCGCCGCGGAAGGGCGCGCGCCACCGCGCGCCGTACGGAAGGCGGCCACCGCCGCGGCTTCACCGGGCAGTTCCGTGCCCGCGCGCAGCGATCCGTTCACGCCACCCAGGGCGTCCAGAGCGGCACGCAGCCGGGCGGCCTCGTCGCGGGCAAGCTGATCGGCGGCCGGTCCCACAGGTTCCACCGGTTCGCCGCGCAGCAGTTTTTCCGCAGCGGCTTCGTCCAGCCACCTGTTGCGCTCGTCGGCCATCACATGTCCTTCTGCGTCCGCCAACGTGAATCCGTCACACCGGTTTGTTCTGCGAAGCCCCCGCTCCGGCCACGCTGCGCGGGTACGGCGTCGAGATCCCTCCCGCCCCCGCCGCCCCATGCCTGGCCACGGGCATTATGGCCGACCGTCGGGCCCGCATCCGCGCCGGTGTCCGGGTCCGGCTCGAAGCCGCCCTCCGGGCCGAGCAGCTCGGCCAGCTTCTTCAGGCCCCGGTGGGCCGCGGTCCGCACGGCGCCGGGCCGCTTGCCCAGGGTCTCGGCCGCGCTCTTGGCGTCCAGCCCGACCACGACCCGCAGGACGACGGCCTCGGCCTGGTCCTGCGGAAGCTGCGCGATGAGCGCCATGGTCCGCCCGGTGGAGAGGGACTCCATGGCCGCGCCCGCGGTGTCGCACTCGGCGGCCCAGCTCGTCAGCTCGGTGTCGTCGCCGCCGATGGCGGGGCGGCGGCCGCGCATGCGGATGTGGTCGAGGGCGCGGTTGCGGGCGATCCGGGCCGCCCAGCCGCGGAAGCGGTCGGCGTCGCCGGTGAAGGAGTCGAGGTCGCGGGCGATCTGCAGCCAGGCCTCCGAAGTCACATCCTCGGCGTCGCCGTCCCCGACGAGCGTGCGTACGTATCCCAGCAGCCGTGGGTGCACGGCGCGGTACACAGCACGGAACGCGTTCTCGTCGCCGTCCTGTGCCGCGAGCACCGCGGCGGTCAGCTCCGCGTCGTCCCCCAGCAAAGTCCCCAACCCGTTCACTGTCCTGTACGTGTGGCGCAAATCAGCACGTTACGGCTTTCAAGCACCTCTCGTCCACGAGTGATACAACGTGCAACCAATCCTGTGCGGAGCGAGGTGTGACACAAAACGCACCCGAGGCGCTGACATGGGTACGGGCTTGTCGCACGAGCCCGTGACGGATGGCGGCCGGGGCCTCTCCTGTGGGGGGTGGCGGCCTCGGTCGCCCTCCCCTTCCCGGGGCCCTCACCATGCCTGCCCGTGGCGCTCACGTCATCCTTTCGGCTCACTTCCGGGTGAAATCCCCGAATCGGTACGACACACCCTGCCCTGCGTCGATAGCGTGGCGGTACACCCCCGCCGCGCCCCGAGGAGCCCCCTGCTGTCCAGCCACCTTCCGGCACAGGCCCCAGGGCGCACCTCCCGGACCGGATCCGGGGGAGGTCCCGACCCTTCCCACGGCTTCGGACTGGCCCGCTTCAACGCCCTGTCCCCCGAAGCCGCCCGGGCCGTCCTGCTGCACTGCTGCGGAAGCCGGCGCTGGGCGCACCGGTTGGCGGCGCACCGTCCCTACCCGGATGCCGGGACCCTGATCGCCGCCGCCGACGAGGCCTCGTACGACCTCTCGCAGGGCGATCTGACCGAGGCGCTGGCCGCGGAGTGCTCGGCGGAGCTGGACCACGGGGCTCCGTACGCCGCACTGCTGGCCCTCGACGCGGCCCACGCGGAGTACGAACGGAAGTTCGGCCACGCCTTCGTGATCTGCCTCGACGAACATCCGCCGGAGGAGCAGGCCGACCAGCTGCTGGGCGCGATCCGCCGGAGGATGGGCCACGAGGTCGACGAGGAGCGCTCGATCTCCGCGGACGAGCTGCGCCGTGTCGCACAGTCCCGGCTCCGGGATCTGACACGCTGGCTGACCTCGCCGGATGGGCTGACTGCCACGGAAATCGGGCTATTCGCCCCTGTGGGATAGCCCGTACGTGCCTGTTTGATCACACCGATGGCCCCCGCGCAAGGGAACCGACAAAGCGTCGCTACGATGTCCGGGGCCGGAGGACCGTACCCGGCCGGGCCCGACCGACAAAGAAGCCGGCTGGCCCCCGCCCCGCTTCCGGAGGGTTTTCCGTGCCGGCTGGAACGTTGTACCGCGGCCGGGAAGGAATGTGGTCCTGGGTGGCTCATCGAGTCACCGGCGTCCTCATTTTCTTCTTCCTGTTCGTACACGTCCTCGACACCGCTCTCGTCCGCGTCTCCCCTGAGGCGTACGACGATGTCGTGGCTACCTACAAGACTCCGATCGTCGCGCTGCTGGAGTACGGCCTCGTCGCCGCCATCCTGTTCCACGCGCTCAACGGTCTTCGTGTCATCGCCGTGGACTTCTGGTCCAAGGGCCCGCGCTACCAGAAGCAGATGCTCTGGACCGTCGTGGTCACCTGGATCGTGCTGATGGGCGGGGCTCTGTACCCCGTCCTGGGCCACGCCTACCTTGAACTGTTCGGGAAGTGACACGCATGTCTTCTGACACTTCTTTCGAAAAGGGCGTCGGTGACGTGGAGGGCGTGTCCCTCTACGACATCGACAACCCGGCGCCGTACATCGAGGCCCCGCGCAAGCGGACCGGCAAGACCCCGCGCTCGACCCGCGGGAACTTCGAGATGGTCGCGTGGCTCTTCATGCGCCTCTCGGGCATCGTGCTCGTCGTCCTGGTCATCGGCCACCTGCTGATCCAGCTGGTGCTCGACGGCGGCGTGTCCAAGATCGGCTTCGCCTTCGTGGCCGGCCGCTGGGCGTCCCCGTTCTGGCAGGTCTGGGACCTGCTGATGCTGTGGCTGGCCATGCTGCACGGCGCCAACGGTCTGCGTACCGTCATCAACGACTACGCGGAGCGTGCCAACACGCGGCTGTGGCTGAAGGGCCTGCTCTACACCGCCACGGTGTTCACCATCCTTCTGGGCACGCTGGTGATCTTCACCTTCGACCCGAACATCCGCTAGGCAACGGGGCTGAGGCGAAACCAATGAAGATCCACAAGTACGACACCGTCATCGTCGGCGCGGGCGGCGCGGGCATGCGCGCCGCCATCGAGTCGACGAAGCGCAGCCGCACCGCCGTGCTGACGAAGCTCTACCCCACCCGCTCCCACACGGGCGCCGCGCAGGGCGGCATGGCCGCCGCGCTGGCCAACGTGGAAGAGGACAACTGGGAGTGGCACACCTTCGACACGGTCAAGGGTGGTGACTACCTGGTCGACCAGGACGCCGCCGAGATCCTGGCGAAGGAGGCCATCGACGCGGTCCTCGACCTGGAGAAGATGGGCCTGCCGTTCAACCGCACCCCGGACGGCACCATCGACCAGCGCCGCTTCGGCGGTCACTCGCGCAACCACGGCGAGGCCCCGGTCCGCCGGTCCTGCTACGCCGCGGACCGCACCGGTCACATGATCCTCCAGACGCTGTACCAGAACTGCGTCAAGGAGGGCGTGGAGTTCTTCAACGAGTTCTACGTCCTGGACCAGCTCCTGGTCGAGGAGGACGGCGTCAAGAAGTCGGCCGGTGTGGTCGCGTACGAGCTCGCCACCGGCGAGATCCACGTGTTCCAGGCCAAGGCCGTCATCTACGCCTCCGGCGGCACCGGCAAGTTCTTCAAGGTGACCTCCAACGCGCACACCCTCACGGGTGACGGCCAGGCGGCCTGCTACCGCCGCGGCCTGCCGCTGGAGGACATGGAGTTCTTCCAGTTCCACCCGACGGGCATCTGGCGCATGGGCATCCTGCTGACGGAGGGCGCCCGCGGTGAGGGCGGCATCCTCCGCAACAAGGACGGCGAGCGCTTCATGGAGAAGTACGCGCCGGTCATGAAGGACCTCGCGTCCCGTGACGTCGTCTCGCGCTCCATCTACACCGAGATCCGTGAGGGCCGCGGCTGCGGTCCCGCCGGTGACCACGTGTACCTGGACCTGACGCACCTGCCGCCGGAGCAGCTCGACGCGAAGCTCCCGGACATCACCGAGTTCGCGCGCACCTACCTGGGCATCGAGCCGTACACGGACCCGATCCCGATCCAGCCCACCGCGCACTACGCCATGGGCGGCATCCCGACCAACGTCGAGGGTGAGGTCCTCAGCGACAACACCACCGTCGTCCCGGGCCTGTACGCGGCCGGCGAGGTCGCGTGCGTGTCGGTGCACGGCGCGAACCGCCTGGGCACCAACTCGCTGCTGGACATCAACGTCTTCGGCAAGCGCTCCGGCATCGCCGCCGCCAGGTACTCCCAGGAGAACGACTACGTCGAGCTCCCGGAGAACCCGGCGCAGCAGGTCGTCGACCTCGTCGAGCAGCTGCGCAACTCCACGGGCAACGAGCGGGTCGCCGACCTGCGTCTGGAGCTCCAGGAGACGATGGACGCGTGCGTGATGGTGTTCCGTACGGAGCAGACCATCAAGACCGCGGTCGAGAAGATCGCGGAGCTGCGCGAGCGCTACAAGAACGTGTCCGTCCAGGACAAGGGCAAGCGCTTCAACACGGACCTGCTGGAGGCCATCGAGCTGGGCAACCTGCTCGACCTGGCCGAGGTCATGGCCGTGTCCGCGCTGGCGCGCAA
Source organism: Streptomyces sp. NPDC001502 (assembly GCF_042894785.1). Taxonomy (NCBI): domain Bacteria; kingdom Bacillati; phylum Actinomycetota; class Actinomycetes; order Kitasatosporales; family Streptomycetaceae; genus Streptomyces; species Streptomyces sp. NPDC001502. The sequence continues at coordinate 180,490 of NZ_JBIAVW010000009.1, read as the reverse complement.
GGAGTCCCGCGGCGGTCACTACCGCGAGGACTACCCGAACCGCGACGACGTCAACTTCATGCGCCACACCATGGCGTACCGCGAGGTCGTCGGCGAGGGCGAGTCCGCCAAGGATTCAGTCCGGCTGGACTACAAGCCCGTCGTCGTCACCCGCTACCAGCCGATGGAGCGTAAGTACTGATGGCCACCCCGACCCTGGACAAGATGGAGGCCGCGGCCGCGGCCTCGCCCTTCATCACGGTCACCTTCCGGATCCGCCGCTTCAACCCCGAGATCTCCGACGAGTCTCAGTGGCAGGACTTCCAGGTCGAGATCGACCCGAAGGAGCGCGTGCTCGACGGTCTCCACAAGATCAAGTGGGACCTCGACGGCACGCTGACCTTCCGTCGCTCGTGCGCGCACGGCATCTGCGGCTCCGACGCGATGCGGATCAACGGCAAGAACAGGCTCGCCTGCAAGACGCTGATCAAGGACATCAACCCGGAGAAGCCGATCACCGTCGAGGCCATCAAGGGCCTCACGGTGATGAAGGACCTTGTCGTCGACATGGAGCCCTTCTTCCAGGCGTACCGCGACGTCATGCCGTTCCTGGTCACCAAGGGCAACGAGCCGACGCGCGAGCGTCTGCAGTCCGCCGAGGACCGCGAGCGCTTCGACGACACCACCAAGTGCATCCTGTGCGCCGCGTGCACGTCCTCGTGCCCGGTGTTCTGGAACGACGGCCAGTACTTCGGCCCGGCGGCGATCGTCAACGCGCACCGCTTCATCTTCGACTCGCGTGACGAGGCCGGCGAGCAGCGGCTGGAGATCCTGAACGACAAGGACGGCGTGTGGCGCTGCCGCACGACCTTCAACTGCACCGACGCGTGCCCGCGTGGCATCGAGGTCACGAAGGCGATCCAGGAAGTCAAGCGTGCACTGATCACGCGCCGCTTCTAGCCTTCTCGACGCGACGGACTCCGTCCGTCGGTCTCGGCACAGGCCCCGTCCCCGGTTCGTCCGGGGGCGGGGCCTTCGCCGTTCCTTGGGGTCGCGCGGCCCCATCCCGGCGACCTTGCGCAGCGCGCTCTGCGCCAGTGCGCCGAGCGTGCGGACCGTGCCGGGGTGCGGCGGGAGGAACGACAGCAGCCAGGCCAGGCCGCGCAGGGCGTTGGCCACCGACAACGGGCCGTGCGGCCCCCCAGCGGCGGTCAGGGGCCCCTCAGGGTCCGGTGGGGGGCTTCACCCATGGCCGGTGGATCTTGACCGCAGCAGACTCACAGGCATGACGAAGACACCGCACGCCGCTCCCGCCGCCACGCGCCCGACGCGCTGGACCGCCCTGGTCCTCGCGGGCGCGGCCCTCGCGTCCGTCACCGCCGGCGCCGTCCTGCCGGCCTCGGCCGCCGAGCCGCAGGGCGCACCGGTGGCCGGCACCGCCCGCGTGCACCGCCCGGTCGACACCGCCGCCCTGACCGCGCTGATGAAGCCCGGCGCCATGGCGAGCGGCGCCATGGTCCGGGTGGGCGGGACGGGCCCGGGGTGGACCGGGGCCACCGGCCCGCTCTCGCAGGACCCGGCCGCGAACTTCCGTATCGGCAGCATCACCAAGCTGTTCACCTCCACCCTGGTCCTCCAGCTCGTCGGCGAGGGCCGCTTCACCCTGGACACCCCCGTCCAGGAGCTCCTCCCGGGGACCCTCCCGGCGCACTGGAAGCCGATCACCGTCGGCCGGCTGCTGAGCCACACCAGCGGCATCCAGGAGCCCTGTGCCGGCTTCGGGCAGGACGAGGCGCCGACCCCGGAGCAGGTCGTCTCCCACTGGACCGACCCGAAGTGCGCCGCGCCCCAGTACCCCGTGCGCGCGCAGCAGTACAACGGCGTCAACTACTTCCTCCTCGGCATGGTGGTCGAGAAGGTCACCGGCCGCTCCTACGCGGACGAGATCCAGCGCCGCATCGCCCGCCCGCTGGGCCTGCGCCACACGTACTCCCCCAAGCCCGGGGACCGCTCCGTCCCCGGCCCGGTGCTCGCCGACGGCGGCGAGATCGAGCCGTGGGCCTGGGCCGAGGGCGGGATGCTCTCCAACGGCCCGGAGCTGGAGCGCTTCATGACCAGCCTGCTGCGCGGACGGCTGCTGAAACCCGCCCAGCAGCGGCAGTTGTTCGTCATGCCGGCGCTCTCCGAGGGCGCGGTGGACCGCTTCAGCACGGGCGGGCTGATGCGCGCCGAGATCGACGGCACCGTCGTCTGGGGCAAGACCGGCTCCATGGGCCGCTCCACGAGCGGGGTGTTCGCCACCGAGGGCGGGCGCCGCACGGTCGTCTATTCCCTCCTTCCGGCAAGCAGGGACCGCGAGTTGATGCGGGGGCACATCACGGCTCTGGTCGGCGCGGCGCTCTGACCTGGGTTGCGGGACCGGGGATACAGGGCGCGAGTCCCTGTGGAAGGATCGGCTGTATGAGCGAGCAGCAGCCGAATCCGTACACGAGCGACCCCACAGGCCAGGGCGGTCAGCCCGGCATGCCCGCCACCCCCGGCCAGGGCGACTACAAGTGGGGTCCCGGCGAGGCCAGTTACGGCTACCCGCAGCCCTACCCGGCGCCGCCGGCCTATCAGCCGACCATCGGCGGCGCCGGCATCCCCGCCCCTGCCTACAACGCCGCCGCCCCGGTCGGCGGAGCCGGCATGTCCCTCGGCGACATCACCATCGCCGGGGACCAGATCATCACCCCGTCGGGCAACATGCCGCTCAGGGGCGCGATGTGGAACGCGACCGACTTCTCGCGCACCGAGGAGAAGATCCCGCCGCACGCGATCGTGCTCGCGATCATCTTCTTCCTCTTCTGCCTGCTCGGTCTGCTCTTCCTGCTGATGAAGCAGAAGACCACCACGGGCTACATCCAGGTCACGGTCGCCAGCGGCGGCCGCCACCACTCCACGATGATCCCGGCGGTGGACGCCTACACCTACCAGTGGGTGATGTCGCAGCTCAACCACGCGCGGTCGCTGAGCATGTAGGGGGGCGGGGTCGAGGCGGGGCGGGGCGGGGCGGGGTCGGACATCGTTGTGGACTCGGCCGTCACCCAGGTCGACACCGGTCCCGGCGGGACGTACGCACGTCTGGCGGAGCTGGGGCATGCGCCCGTCCGCTTCCGGGAGGAGATCCGCTGCCGGATGCCTTCGGCGGACGAGGCCGAGCGGCTGTCACTCTCCACGGGCACGCCGGTCGTCCGGATCCTCCGCACCGCGTTCGCCGAGAGTGGGCGGGTCGTCGAGGTCAACGAGATGACTCTCGACTCCGCTTCCTATGTGCTGGAGTACGACTTCGACGCCTAGGGCCTGTCTTTCGGATCAGGCCGGGTCAGCCCGCGGCGTCTGGTGCCGTGCATCGCAAGGCCGAGGAGGGAGTCCATGCGGAGCATCGACGACCGACGAGAACGCAGCGAGGTGCGGTGCCAGGCGTCGCGGGCCCGGCATGATCCGAAAGACAGGCCCTAGAAGGGCGGAGTGTCGCTGTAGGCCGTCGGCTGGGGTGGTGGGGTGCGGGGGCGGGGGGTGCGAAGGAGTGTCACCGCCTCCTCGACGCGGCCCAGCTCCACCAGGAGCGGACCGAGGGGCCGCCGGTGGTCCAGGCGGTCCGTGTCCAGCAGGGCGATGGCCTCCTCCGGGTGCCCGGCGTCGATCAGCAGGCAGGCCAGGCTCTCCATCGTGTACCAGCTGCCGCCCTCGGGGTGTGCGCGGGCCTCCGCCACCGCCTCGTCGAGTCGGCCGCAGGCGGCCATGAGCGGCCCGCGCAGCCGGAACAGTTCCCACTCCTCCCCGCCCCGCCGGGCCTTGAGCGCGTCCAGGTGGGCGAGGCCCTCCTCGGCACGGCCCTCGGCGGCGAACAGCTTGCACAGCACGTCGACGACCCAGTCCTCGGCGCTGTCCTGGGCGCGTACGACCTCGATGGCCTCGGCGCCCCGCCCGTGCCGGGCCAGGAGCTCCGCGAGGAGTACCGCCGTGTTCAGGCTGTCCTCCTCCGCATGCTTCCGGTAGACGTCGACCGCGCCCGCCACGTCGCCGCGCTCCTCCAGCAGCTCCGCGAGCTGTCGGACGGCCTCCTGCGTGCCCGTACCGGCCACGTAAGAGCGCAGCTCGTCGATCCGGTCGTGCCGGACCAACAGTTCGGCCAGCGGGTCGCGGTTGTTGACGACCGTGGAGCCGGGCGAGTGCAGCACCGCGATCGCTTCGTCCGTACGGCCCTGCTTCTCGCGCACGAGCGCCAGGAGGTTCACCGCGTTGAACGGCTCCAGGTACGGTCTGCCGCACTCCGGACTGCCGCAATGGGCGCACGGCATGTCAGGGGCTCTGCGGGCCTCCAGCAGCTCGGCGACCTCGTCGCCACGTCCCAGCCCGACGCCCACCTCGACCAGGGCCTCGGCGAGCAACCAGTCGGTGACGTGCGGCAGGAGCAGCTCGTACGCCTCCTCCCGCTGCCCGTGGCGGGCCAGCAGCAGAGCCAGGTCGTGCAGGGCCGACCGCTCCCCCTCCGACGCGAAGGGGCGGACGAGGGCGACGGCGTCCTCGCCCCGGCCTCCGGCCTCCAGCAGCCGCGCGGCCTCTGCGGCTGCCGTCCACCAGCCGGTGGCGACGTACGGGGCCAGGACCTCAAGGGCCTCGTCCAATTCGCCGCGGCCGGCCAGGAGGCGTGCCCAGGCGCGGGCGCAGAACCAGTCGCCGTCCTCCGCCACGGCCTGCCCGCGCACGAGTTCGGCGTGTCCAAGGGCGAGGAGGCGGTCGACGAGGTCCGGCGGCACGCACTCGTCGTGCATGTTGGCCCTGCGATTGAGTACGGCGGCGTCCATAGCCGCACCCTAACGGGCGCTCGTCCCACCCCCTTCCGGTGATTGCCGGGCGCCGCACGAGCCGACCACCGTCCGCACCGGGTACGCCCTCTCCGCACCGACCGATGCCGAGACCCATTCAGGAGATCGACCATGTACGCAGCAGTGCGGCGGTACGAAGGCGTGACGGACCCGGCCGAGGCCGGGCGCCTCGTGGACGAGGGGTTCGTGCCGATCATGCGCCAGGTCCCCGGATTCGTGGCGTACTACTGGGTTGATGCCGGTGGCGGGGTGATGGTGTCCACCAGCGTCTTCCGGGACCGTGCGGGCGCAGACGAATCCATCGAGCGGGCAGCGCACTTCGTACGCGACCACCTGGCCCGGTTCCTGCCCAACCCGCCGCAGGTCACAGCCGGCGAGGTCGTTGCCTCGGCCTAGCCGCCCGCATTGCCTGCCCGGCCGACGGGGAGGCACCGGCCCCGGACGGTCGTCGGACGCCGAGACGTGAGGAGCGCGCAGCGATCGGACGCGCCCACCGGCCCGGCAGGACGTCTCAGGCCACGAGTGCAACACCCGCACCTGGCTCGCCCCGGACGCCGACGCCGACGCGCACGCCCTCGTACGGGCCATGCAGCTGCGGAACTTCGAGAACGGCCTGACCGTCACCGAGAGCCACGAGCCGCCCGCCCTGATCCCGGGCGCCGACCGCCTCGAACTGCCCTGGGCGGGCCACTTCCCCTCGCTGGAGCGCCCCGCGGAGACCACCCGTCTGATGCCGGGGTTCCTGCCGCGCGCCTGAGCCCGCAGCCATCGACGATTCGCTTGAACTTGTTCAAAAAGAGGCCTACAGTCATCCCTGTCAGCAGCTTGAACACGTTCAAAGGGGCTGGGGATCATGGACCTCACCGTAGTCACGTACGTCATCTACCTGCTCATCAGCATCGCCCTCACCATCTGGGTGGCCCGCACGCTCAGCCGCAACGGCCGCGTCTTCATCGGCGACGTCCTGCACGGCAACGAGAAGCTCGCGGACGCCGTCAACCAGCTCCTCGTGGTCGGCTTCTACCTCGTGAACATCGGCTTCGTGACCCTCTACCTCCGGTCGAGCGAGGAGATCCAGACCCCCCGCGCCCTCTTCGAGGCGCTCTCGGTCAAGCTCGGCGTCGTCCTGCTGGTCCTCGGTGTCATGCACCTCGGCAACGTGTGGGTGCTGAACAAGATGCGCCGCCGCGGGATCATGGAGCGCCAGCAGACTCCGCCGGTCCCCCCGCAGGCGTGGACCGCACCGGTCGGGGCCTGAGCCGTGACGACCGCCGCCGCGCCCGTGCGGAAGCTGACCGTCCTCTACGACGCCGACTGCCCGCTCTGCGTGCACATCCGGCACTGGCTGCTCGCGCAGCGGTGGCTCGTCCCGCTCGCCCTGGTTCCCGCCGCGTCCTTCGAGGCGCAGCGGCGGTTCCCCCGGCTCGATCACGCCTCGACGCTGCGGGAGATCACCGTCATCGGGGACTCGGGGCAGGTGTGGACCGGCACCGATGCCTTCATCGTGTGCCTGTGGGCGCTGGTCGAGCACCGGCCGAAGGCGAACTGGCTGGCCACCCCGGCCGGCCGGCCCTTCGCCCGGGCGGCCATGCACACGGCCTCCGCCTGGCGGCAGGCCGTGCGTACCGAGGGTCACCCCGAGGGCGCCGAGGGACCGGCCTGTGACGACCAGTGCCCCGTCCCCCGATAGGCTCATACACCGTGACTGATCAGAAGGCTCCCAAGAGCGAGCAGACCCGCACGCTCATCCTCGAAACCGCGCTCCGCCTCTTCCAGGAGCGCGGCTTCGACAAGACGACGATGCGGGGTATCGCGAAGGAGGCCGGCGTCTCGGTCGGCAACGCCTACTACTACTTCGAGTCGAAGGAACACCTGGTCCAGGGGTTCTACGACCGGATCGGCGCCGCCCACCAGGCGGCGGTCCGGCCCATCCTGGACAGCGAGACCGATCTGCAGAAGCGGCTCGCGGGCGTGCTGACGAGCTGGATGGACATCGCCGCCCCGTACCACGAGTTCGCCTCGCAGTTCTTCAAGAACGCGGCAGACCCGGAGAGTCCGCTCAGCCCGTTCTCGCCGGAATCCGAACCGGCGCGCAAGGCCGCGATCGACATCCACCGCGAGGTGCTGGCGGGCGCGAAGACGAAGGTCCCGGCCGAACTGGAGGACGTACTGCCGGAGCTGATGTGGCTCTCGCAGATGGGCCTGGTCCTGTACTGGGTCTTCGACCGCTCGCCGAACAGCGAGAAGACGCGGCGGCTCGCCGAGCGCGGCGCGCAGCTGACGACGCGGGGCATCGTGCTGGCCCGCTTCCGGGTGTTGCGGCCGCTGGTGCGCGAAGTGCACGAGCTGTTCGCGGACTTCCTGCCGGGCATGGCCCAGACGGCCACGGCCGGGGCCCGGCGCAGGGCCTCGGACCCGGACCCGCAGACGGACCCCGCGTAGCCGCCGGGAACGCGACGGCTACAGCCAGTCGAGTTCCCACAGGCGCCAGACGCCGGTGCCGTCGGACAGGTACTGGGCTCCGGTGACGTCCTCGCGGGACATCACGTAGTCCTTCTTCTGCCAGATCGGCACCATCGGGGCCTGCTGGGCGACCAGCTTCTGGAGGTCGCGGAACTCGCCGGCCGCCTCGCTCCGCTCCACGTGGGACTGGGTACGGGCGATCAGCTCGTCGACGTGCTTGTCGGAGAAGCCGTTGTTCATGGACGAGTCGGTGCCGACGAGCGGGGCGAGGAAGTTGTCCGCGTCCGGGAAGTCCGCGATCCAGCCGATGGTGTAGGCGTCGAACTCGCCCGCCGCGTACCCCTTCTGGAAGTCGCTCCACTTCTCGACCGGCTTGATCGTCACCTGGAAGAGGCTGGTGGACTCCAGTTGGCGCTTGATCTCCTCGGCCTCGGGCATGTTCGCGCCGCGTACGTTCACGCCGAGATTGAGGTGGACGGCAGAGGTGATGCCGGCGTCCTTGAAGAGCTTCTTGGCGGTGGCCGGGTTCGGGGCCGGGTAGGCGTCGAAGAACGGCGTGCTGTGGCCGGCGATGCCCGCCGGGACCAGGGAGTACAGCGGGGTGACGGTCCCCTTGTGGACCTCGGCGGCCACCTTGGCGCGGTCGAGGACGGCTGCGACGGCCTGGCGGACGGCGAGCGGGGCGGCGGTGGAGCCGGGGCGGACGTTGAAGACGACGGAGCGGGTCTCGCTGCCGCCGGAGGCCTGGTAGCGGGTGTCCTTCATGCCCGGGTTGAGGCCGGCGAGCACGGCGGGCGGCATGTCCCGGTGGGCGACGTCGATCTGGTGGCCCTTCCAGGCCTGGTCGAGCTGCTCGGAGTCCTTGAAGTACTTGACGGTGACAGGCGTGTGGGCCGGCTTGCCCTGGCCCTTGTACGAGCTGTTGGGCTTGAGCTCGACACTCGTACCGGCCTTGTAGCCGCCCAGCGTGTACGGGCCGGAGCCGTCCGCCTTGCCGTCCTCGCGCAGGGCCTTCGCCGGGTACGTGTCCTTGTCGACGATCGAGGCAGCGCCCGTCGCGATCTTGAAGGGGAAGGTGGAGTCGCCGGCGGAGAGGTTGAAGGTGACCGTGCGCCCCTCGGCCTTGACCGACTCCAGGGTGTTGAAGAGGGGAGCCGGCCCCTGGTCGGAGTTGATCGCCTTGATGCGGTCGAAGGAGTGCTTGACGTCCTCGGCGGTGATGGTGCGGCCGCCCGCGAACTTCACGTCGGAGCGGAGCTCGCACCGGTAGGTGGTGAGCTTCTGGCCCACGAAACCGCAGGAGGCGGCGGCGTCCGGCACGGGGGCGTCGGAGCCGGGCTTGATGGTCAGCAGCGACTGGTAGATGTTGCTGAACAGGGCCCAGGAACCTGCGTCGTACGCCCCGGCCGGGTCGAGGGAGGAGACGACGTCACTCGTGCCGACCCGGACGGCACCGCGGCCGCTTCCGTCCTCGGGCAGCAACTGCCAGGCACCCACGCCGACCACGCCGAGGACCAGCCCGGCCGCGATTACCTTCGAGCGGACAGACCGCATCCCCTGAACCCCACCCCATGACCCGATGACAGCGACGCGCTGTCCGATTAACGGTCATCCCATCACGGAATATCAGCCACCGGAAGGCGAGTTGACGAGGGCGCTTCGAGGTTTGAGGCGGATCAGGCCTGAAATGAGGCGAGTTCGACGACGGTGATGTCGGACGGCGCCCCCACCCGGACCGGCGGCCCCCACGCTCCGGCCCCGCGGGACACGTAGAGCTGGGTGTCGCCGTAGCGCTCCAGACCGGCCACGGTGGGGTTGGCGAGCTCCGCGAGGTAGTTGCCGGGCCAGAGCTGGCCGCCGTGGGTGTGGCCGGAGAGCTGGAGGTCGACGCCGTGACGGACGGCGTCGTGGATGACGACGGGCTGGTGCGCGAGGAGTACGGCGGCCCGCGCGCGGTCCCGGTCACCGAGGGCCGCGCCGAAGTCGGGGCCCTTGCCCTCCTGCTCCCCCTGGATGTCGTTGACCCCGGCGAGATCGAAGTACGGCAGCTCGCGGCGGGCGTTCTCCAGCGGGTTGAGCCCCAGCTCACGGACGTGGTCGATCCACTGCTGGGCGCCCGAGAAGTACTCGTGGTTTCCGGTGACGAAGTACGTGCCGTGGCGGGCGGCGAGCCGGCGCAGGGGCTCCGCGGCGGACCCGAGGTCGGGGACGCTGCCGTCGACGAGGTCGCCGACGATGGCGATGAGGTCGGGCTGGGTGCGGTTGACGGTGTCGACGATGCGCTGGGTGTGGGCGCGGCCGAGCACCGGGCCGAGGTGGACGTCGCTGACGACGGCGATCCGGAAACCGTGTGCCGCGCGCGGCAGCTTCGCGAGGGGGACCCGCACCCGCTTCACGCTCGGCCCGCGCAGGACCCCGTGGGTCCCGGCCCCGACCGTGCCGAGGGCCACGGCGGCGGCCGTCCCGCCGACCGTACGGGCGACGAACCGGCGGCGGCTCAGCCCGTCTCCCACGGCGGGCCGCTCCGCGGTGGCCGGGGCGGCCGCGGGTGCCGCCGCGGCGGGCACCTCCACGGGCTCGGGCCGTTCCGCCACCGATCCGGCGGAATCACGGTGGGCCAGACGGCGGAGCAACAGCGCGCGGATCGGCTCCGCGACCAGCATCGTCAGGGTCAGGTACAGGAGTACCGCGAGCCAGAGGTACCCGGGCCAGGCCACCGTCTGCTGGAGCCAGAAGGGGGCGCCCGCGCGGCCCGTGGTGAGCGCGGCCACAGAGAGGAGGGGCAGGGTGATGGCCAAGGCCGTGCCGATGCGCCGGGTCCGGCCGCCGGGGGCGGTGGTGTCGCGGACGAGGCGGATCCAGAGCCAGCGGTGGACCAGGACCAGCAGGGCGCAGACCGCCAGCGCGACGAGGGCGAAGACCAGGATCGTCATGCCGAGGTTCCCCCGTCCGGACGGTCGGCACGGTCCGTGCGGTCCGCACCGTCCGCACGCTCCGTACGTGATTCACGCCGCAGGGCGAGAACGCTGCGCAACCCGATCAGACCGACGGCCGTCCCCAGGAGAAAGGACGTCACCGCGAGCGTCAGGTGCACCCAGAAGTAGGAAGTGGGATCGCCGGCCGCATCGAAGGCAAGACCACTGCCGTTCTTCCACAGGTTCCGGACGAAAGACACCCAGATGAACCAGCTCCACACTCCGAAGGCGAGCAGGAACCAGGAGGCGGTACGGCTGAGTCTCATGCCTTCAGTATCGGATTCGTCCCCAGGACGGACGCGCCGGGGTGGGCTGTCCCGGGGTTGGTTGCCTCGAATTGGCCGGTCCGCTGCGCCCTCCAGCTCATCGGGATGTACTTTCACCTGCGTGTCTGCCAAGACGACCGCGCTGACGGTCCTTTCCGCCGCGTTGCTGGTCCCCATCGTGCTGGTGGCCCCCGCGCACGCCGCGCCGACCCCGCCGGCCGACGCGAAGGGCCAGCCGGCCCAGGCCCCGGCCCCCGCACCGCCGGTCTCGATGTCCACGGTCGGCGGATCCCTGCTCGGCCAGCCGGGGACCCAGGTGAACCTGCTGCCGGGCGCGCCGGCGCTGCCCGCGAACCTGACCGGGCGGTCGTGGATCGTGGCGGACGCCGAGTCCGGCGAGGTGCTGGCCGCGCACAACGCGCACTGGCAGCTGCCCCCGGCCTCGACCATGAAGATGCTCTTCGCGGACACCGTGCTGCCGAGCCTGCCCAAGGACCAGATCCACCAGGTCACCGACAAGGACATGGAGGGCGTGGGCCCGGGCAGCAGCATGGTCGGGGTCAAGGAGCACCTCGAATACTCGGTCCACGACCTGTGGCTCGGCGTGTTCCTCAAGTCCGGCAACGACGCCGTGCACGTGCTCTCGGCCATGAACGGCGGCATCGACAAGACCGTCAAGGACATGCAGGCGCACGCCGAGGAGCTCCAGGCACTGGACACCCATGTGGTGTCCCCGGACGGGTACGACGCCCCGGGGCAGGTGTCGAGCGCGTACGACCTCACGCTGTTCGCCCGCTCCGGACTGCAGAAGCAGGACTTCAGGGAGTACTGCGGCACGGTGACCGCGAAGTTCCCGGGGCTGCAGGAGCCCGGGAAGCCGCGCGAGTACTTCGAGATCTCGAACACCAACCGGCTGTTGACGGGCGCGGCCGGGATCACCCCGTACAAGGGGATGGCGGGGGTGAAGAACGGCAACACCTCGATGGCCGGGGCCACCTTCACCGGCGCCGCCCAACAGGGTGACAGGAAGCTGCTGGTCACGGTGATGAACCCGGACGGGGGCGGGGCGAACCAGGTGTACGAGCAGACCGCCGCGCTCCTCGACTGGGGTTTCGCGGCGGCCGGGAAGGTCAAGCCGGTGGGTGAGCTGGTGCCGCCGAAGAGCGCGGACACCTCCTCGCACGGCTCTCCGGCCCAGTCGCACGAGAACGACCCGTCGGCGGCCGGCAAGGACTCGGGCGGCGGTGCGGGCACCGCGCTGGCCGTCGCGGGCGGCGTGCTGGCCGTCCTGGCGGGCGGTGCCTTCGCGGTCAACCGCCGCTGGCCCCGGGGACGCCGGAGCCGGGGCGAGGACCTGATCTGAGACGGCCGCAGCGGCGTCAGGCCGTCTCCGAAGAGATGGCCTAACCCGGCCACCGGGCCGGCGCCACCTATCAACTCACAGGTTCACCACAGGACTTCGGCAGGGTTTGCTCGCTCCCGTCGGCATGACGCCGGCGGGAAGGGGGTCCTCCCATGCGGAGGAGATGGTCGGCCGTCGTCGTGGTGGCCTGCGGTGCGCTGCTCGCCGTGGCGGCGTGGACCGCTCTCCCGGCGGACGGCGCCGGGCAGCGGACCCCGGCGCGCGCCCTGGAGAGCGCCGAGCTGGACCTGCTCCACACGGCGGGAGAGCTGCTCGTACAGGACTGCATGCGGGCGCAGGGATTCTCGTACTGGCCGGTCCCGCGCGTGCCGCACCCGGACTGGCGGGACTTCCCGTACGGCGTGGACGACGTGGACTGGGCCCGCCGCCACGGGTTCGGGCGCCGGATCGAGCAGCAGCTGGACGAGGAGGCGGCGGGGGGCCCGCGCGGCCGGTACCAGGGCGGGCTCTCCGCGGAGCGGCTGGAGGCTCTGGGGGTGGCCCTCATGGGACCCGACTCGAAGGGGCTGGCGGTCGAGAACCCTGGCGGCGGCACGCTGAGCCACAGCGACCGGGGCTGCATCACCGCGTCGTGGCGACAGCTCTACGGGGACGTGCGCCTCTGGTACGGCTCCAGCGAGACCGTGAAGCAGCTCGGCGCGGTGCGCACCGGCCGGGTCGACCAGGACCCCGCCTTCCGGGCGGCGCTGGCCGGGTGGAGCGAGTGCGTCGGCCGGCGCGGTTTCCCGGCCGTGCACCCGGTCCGGCAGCGCGACGAACAACTGGCGCGGACCGGGCCGGCCGCCGAGGCGCAGGACGTGCCGATGGCCACCGCCCAGGCCGAGTGCGCCCGCTCGACGGGCCTCGCCGCTACCGCGCAGGACCTGCACCGGCGCCATTCGGACATGATCCGCGCCGAGAACGGGGCCGCCTTCGACGCCATGCGGCGGATGCAGGTGGCGGCCCTGCCCACAGCTCGCGATGTGGTCGCCCGGCACGCCGGGAGCTGACATCGCGTACCGCCGACCGGCGGTGAACCATGTACGGCACTCATTGGGAGGGACCCCAAATGAACAAGCTCAGGACGCTCCTCGCGGGGCTCGCGATCGCCGGTGCGGCGGTGGTGGCCGTTCCGGCCGCGGCGCAGGCCGACGGCGGCTGCGGTTACACGAACTTCTGTGCCTACTCGGACGATTACAACTACCTCTACCAGAACGCCGGCAACTCCAACGACTGGCCGTACCAGGTCAAGAACAAGGTCGACTGGGTCCGCAACAGCGGCAGCGCCGGCGGCCGCGACCACGTCAACATCTACTACAACGAGAACAACACCGGCGCCTACGCCTGCATCGGCTACGGCACCGAATGGAACCTGCGGGGCAACGCGCAGTCGTTCAACTGGACCCGCAACGGCGACGCCAGCGGTCAGTGGAAGGCGGTCCACGACAACGCCGCCTCGCACCGGTGGGTGTACGGCTGCGGCAACGGCACCTGGTAGGACGTCCCGCCGGCAGTACTCCGGTGGCGCACCGGGCCCCACACCGGTGCGCCACCGGCGCGTTTCTGCGTTTCTACGCCTTCTGCGTCGCCTCGGCAGCGGGAGGGTCTTCCGCGCCGTCGCCGTCCGCGCCGTCGCGCGTGGCCGTCCAGGACGAGACGAACAGCAGCAGCTTCGCCATGAAGTTGATCCAGAGCAGCAGAGCGATCGGAACGCCGAAGGCCCCGTACATGCTCTTCGCGGCGACCTCCCGCATATAGCCGCTGAGCAGCAGCTTCAGCAGTTCGAAGCCTGCCGCGCCGATCAGGGCCGCCTGGATCAGGCGGCCGCGCGGCGGTTCGACGCCCGGGAGCAGGGTCAGGACGTAGAGCAGCAGCAGGAAGGCGGCCACGACGCCGACGAGGAAGGCGAAGGTGCGCAGCAGCGCGCCGCCCGCGCCCTCGCGCGGGATGCCCAGCCAGTCGGCGGACTTCCCGACCGCGCTGGATCCGAGGATGGAGGCGGCGGCGGAGGCCAGGCCCACGCCGCCGAGGCCGAGGAGGACGAGCGCGTCCTTGCCCTTGCGGGCGAACGGGTTCCCGTCGTCCTCGTCGTCCTTCTCCCAGACCGCGCGCAGGCAGTCCCGCATGGAGCCGACCCAGCCGATGCCGGTCAGCAGCAGGAGGGCGCCGGCGACGAGACCGACCGTCCCGGCGTTGTCGACGAGTCCCTGGATGTTGAGCTGGTCGGAGATGCCCGGGACCTGTTCGGAGAGGTTCTTCTCCAGCCGGTCCAGCTGCTCCGGGCTGAGCAGCGCCGCGCCGACCGCGGCGGCCACGGTGATCAGCGGGAAGAGCGCGAGGAAGCTGATGAAGGTGATGGCGGCGGCGAGGCGGGTCCAGTGCACGCGGTCCAGGCGTTGGTACGAACGCCACGCGTGCGTCCGCATCAGACGGGCCGCCAGCGGCCCGATCACCGGGAGTTTCGTCAGCCAGTCCATGGGGTCACCGTAATTCAGCCGCCGGAAATAGCCGGGATTGTCGCTTCTGGCGGCTACGGTCGTCGATTGTGACTTTTCCCGAAACGCGCCCTACGGGTCGCCCGTTCCACACCCTGGTCCTGCGAAGGCTGAGATTCCGTGCCCGGCTCATCGCCCGGCTCCCCCTGACCCTGCGCCTGCCCCTGGCCCCGCGCCCGCCCCGTCAGGACGGCGCTATGGTCGCCCCGGCGGCCCCGGCCGTGCCCGCCGCCTCGGTGGCCTGGTCGGCGGGTGAGCCCGCCTGTGCCGGGACACAGTTCGGTCCGCTCCCGAACGGGTACTCGCGCAGTTTGCGCCAGACCCCGTCCGAGCCCTGCTCGTAGAGCGCGAAGCCGTCGCAGACCCACTCGGCGGCGTACTCGGCGAGGGTCGTGAACGCCAGGTCCATCGCCTCCTCGGAGATCCCGTGGGCGACGGTGACGTGCGGGTGGTACGGGAACGCCAGGTCCCGGTCGAGCGGCCCCCGGGGGTCGCGGACCTCGCTCTGGAGGCGGGTGCAGCCCGCCGCCCCTTCGGCGATCTTGACGAAGACGACCGGCGAGAGGGGGCGGAAGGTTCCCGTGCCGGCCAGTCGCATCCGGAAGGCCCGGAAGGCGGCCGCGACCTCGACCAGGTGGGCCCTGATCGCGGGGAGCCGGTCCGCCTCCACCTCGGTGGGCGGGACGAGGGTGACGTGCGTGGGGATACCGTGCGCGGCAGCGTCCCCGAAGCCCGCGCGCAGCTCCTGGAGCTGGCTGCCGTACGGCTCCGGGACCGCGATCGAAACGCCGAGCGTTACGGTCCCCACGAATCTCTCCTCCGCTTGTCGCTGTGGACTGCTGCCGCCCCAGTGTGGCGGCAGCACCCCCATTCGTGCCAGGGCTCTCTGTCCGTAGTTGCGTTCGTCAGTGCTTGGCGGGCAGCAGACCGAGGCGGTCGTAGGCCTGCGCGAGGGTCTCGGCGGCGACCGCGCGGGCCTTCTCCGCGCCCTTGGCCAGGAGGGAATCCAGCGTCTCGGGGTCGTCCAGGTACTCCTGGGTCCGCTTCTTGAACGGTGTGACGAAATCGACCATCACGCCGGCCAGGTCGGTCTTCAGCGCGCCGTAGCCCTTGCCCTCGTACCTGGCCTCCAGCTCGGTGATCGTCTCGCCCGTGAGGGTGGAGTAGATCGTGAGCAGGTTGCTGACGCCGGGCTTCTTCTCGGAGTCGAAGCGGATCTCGGCCTCGGTGTCGGTGACCGCGCTCTTGATCTTCTTCTCGGTGACCTTGGGCTCGTCGAGGAGGTTGATCAGGCCCTTGGGGGACGACGCGGACTTCGACATCTTGATCGCCGGGTCCTGGAGGTCGTAGATCTTCGCGACCTCCTTGACGATGTGCGCGGCGGGGAGGGTGAAGGTCCGGCCGTAGCGCTGGTTGAAGCGCTCCGCCAGGTCGCGGGTCAGCTCGATGTGCTGGCGCTGGTCCTCGCCGACGGGGACGGCGTTCGCCTGGTACAGCAGGATGTCGGCGACCTGCAGGATCGGGTACGTGAACAGGCCGACGCTGGCGCTGTTGACGCCGCCCTTGGCGGACTTGTCCTTGAACTGGGTCATCCGGCTGGCCTCGCCGAAGCCGGTGATGCAGTTCATGACCCAGCCGAGCTGCGCGTGCTCGGGCACGTGGCTCTGGACGAAGAGCGTGCAGCGCTCGGGGTCCAGGCCGGCGGCCAGCAGCTGGGCGGCGGAGAGGCGGGTGTTCGCGCGCAGATCCTTCGGATCCTGCGGCATGGTGATCGCGTGCAGGTCGACCACCATGTAGAAGGCGTCGTGCGTCTCCTGCAGGGCGACGTACTGGCGGATGGCTCCGAGGTAGTTCCCGAGGTGGAACGAACCGGAGGTGGGCTGGATGCCGGAGAGCGCGCGAGGACGATCAGAAGCCATGGCTTCATTCTCTCAGGTGCGGGGGCGGGCCCGTGCCCGCCGCTGGCCGGATCATTCCGGGTCGCAGCGCCGCTCCCGGTGCGGTGCGGGGGTACCGGGCGGTAGCGGTGCGGCCGGATCCGGCCCCGGCCGAGCGACCGGTTTCCGTTCCGGGACGGGCCGGGCCAACACCGCTGCGTGGGGCTCCGCCCCAGACCCGGCGTCTCCGGCCGAGGGACGCCCTCAAAACGCCGGGCGGGGCCGGAAAATCCAGCCCCGCCGGCGTTTGAGGCGATCTTTTCCAGCCCCGCCGGCGTTTGAGGCGCGGGGTCCGGGACGGGAGCCCCAGCAGCGGTGCCGCAGGTCAGGACAGGGGCAGGCCCGGGGCCGGGAAGGCCGCCATCAGGTCCGTGACCTCCGCGCGGATCACGGCGAGCGCCTGCTCGTCCCCCTTCGCGGCGGCGTCGACCGCGCGCGAGATCCAGTCGGCCACCAGCGGCATGTGCTCTGTGGACAGGCCCCGCGAGGTCAGCGACGGCGTACCGATCCGCACCCCCGAGGGATCGAACGGCTTGCGCGGGTCGAACGGCACCGTGTTGTAGTTCACGACGATGCCCGCCCGGTCCAGGGCCTTGGCCGCGATCTTGCCCGGCACGTCCTTGCCCGTCAGGTCGATCAGGATCAGGTGGTTGTCCGTACCGCCCGAGACCAGGTCGAAGCCCTTCTGCAGCAGCGCCGCGGCCAGCGCCTTGGCATTGGCGACGACCGCGTGGGCGTACGAGACGAAGGACGGCTGCGCGGCCTCGTGCAGCGCCACCGCGATACCGGCCGTCGTCTGGTTGTGCGGGCCGCCCTGCAGGCCCGGGAAGACCGCCTTGTCGATGGCCTTCGCGTGCTCCTCCCGGCACATCAGCATCGCGCCCCGCGGACCGCGCAGGGTCTTGTGCGTGGTGGTGGAGATGACGTCGACGTGGTCCGCCGGGGACGGGTGCGCGCCGCCCGCGATCAGGCCCGCGATGTGGGCGACGTCGGCGACCAGGACCGAGCCCGCCTCGCGCGCGATCTCCGCGAAGGCGGCGAAGTCGATGGTCCTCGGCAGGGCGGTGCCGCCGCAGAAGATCACCTTGGGCCGCTCGGCGAGGGCCAGCTCGCGCACCGCGTCGTAGTCGATGAGCCCGGTGTCGGCGCGGACGCCGTACTGCACGCCCCGGAACCAGGAGCCGGTCGCCGAGACGCCCCAGCCGTGCGTCAGGTGCCCGCCCATCGGCAGGGCCATGCCCATCACGGTGTCGCCCGGCTTCGCGAAGGCCAGGTACACGGCCAGGTTGGCCGGCGAGCCGGAGTACGGCTGGACATTGGCGTGGTCCACGCCGAACAGGCCCTTGGCCCGCTCGATCGCCAGCGCCTCCACGCGGTCGATGTTCTGCTGGCCCTCGTAGTAGCGGCGGCCGGGGTAGCCCTCGCTGTACTTGTTCTGCAGCACGGTGCCGGAGGCTTCGAGGACGGCCGCGGACACGTAGTTCTCACTGGGGATCAGGCGCAGGGTCTGTGCCTGCAGCTCTTCCTCCGCCGCGACGAAGGACGCCAGCTCGGGGTCGGTGGCGAAAAGGGCGGAATGGCGGCTCGCGGACATGGCGGGCTCCTCCGGGGTCGATGTGATCGGTACCCCGCGAGGCCCAGGCGAGCGGCCCTGTATGCGGTCGAGCGCGCACGACTCCCCCGGAGTTGGTTCTCCGTACGCCAGTCGCCGTGCGTACCGGACACCTTAGCGGGCGCGCCGGGAGAGAGGTTTCTGCGTCCGGGATACGAGCGACGATAAGAAGGTGACGCCACCCTCGTCACCGCTTCACCCGGCGCTTCACCCCGCCGGACGGACGATCGGAGACCCCGTGTCGACAACTGCTGATGCCATCCGCTCCGCAGACGCGCACAGCGCGCACAACTACCATCCGCTGCCCCTGGTCGTCGCGTCCGCGGAAGGCGCGTGGATGACCGATGTCGAGGGCCGCAGATACCTCGACATGCTCGCCGGGTACTCGGCCCTCAACTTCGGGCACGGCAACCGCCGTCTGATCGACGCCGCCCGCGCCCAGCTGGAACGGGTCACGCTCACCTCGCGCGCCTTCCACCACGACCGCTTCGCCGACTTCTGTACCGAGCTCGCCGCGCTGTGCGGCAAGGAGATGGTGCTCCCCATGAACACGGGGGCGGAAGCCGTGGAGACGGCGGTGAAGACCGCCCGCAAGTGGGGCTACGAGGTCAAGGGCGTCCCGGACGGGCACGCCAAGATCGTGGTCGCCGCCGACAACTTCCACGGGCGCACCACGACCATCGTCTCCTTCTCCACGGACCACGACGCCCGCGACCACTTCGGCCCGTACACGCCGGGCTTCGAGATCGTTCCGTACGGGGACCTCACCGCGCTGGCCCACGCCGTCACCGAGAACACCGTGGCCGTGCTGCTGGAGCCGATCCAGGGCGAGGCGGGGGTGCTGGTGCCGCCCGCCGGGTACCTGAGCGGCGTACGGGAGCTGACCCGCGAGCGGAACGTCCTCTTCATGGCGGACGAGATCCAGTCGGGGCTGGGCCGGACCGGCCGGACCTTCGCGTGCGAGCACGAGGGGGTCGTCCCGGACGTGTACATCCTCGGCAAGGCGCTCGGCGGCGGCGTGGTGCCGGTGTCGGCCGTGGTCGCCGACCGGGACGTGCTCGGGGTGTTCCGGCCCGGGCAGCACGGGTCCACCTTCGGCGGGAACCCGCTCGCGTGCGCGGTCGCGCTGGAGGTCATCGCGATGCTGCGGACCGGCGAGTTCCAGGGCCGCGCCACCGAACTGGGCGAGCACCTGCACCGGGAGCTGAACCTGCTGGTCGGCGGGGGCGCGGTGACCGCCGTACGCGGCCGCGGGCTGTGGGCGGGCGTCGACATCGACCCGTCGCGGGGCACCGGCCGGGAGATCTCCGAGAAGCTGATGGAGCTCGGGGTGCTGGTGAAGGACACCCACGGGTCGACGATCCGGATCGCCCCGCCGCTGGTGATCAGCAAGGAGGACCTGGACTGGGGCCTGGACCAGCTCCGGTCGGTGCTCGGCGTGTAGGGCTTCCCCGGTTCGGTCAGAGGATGACGTGGGGCAGGAAGCGGGCGTACTCGTCCGTGACCGGCCCCGCCGATTCGCGGATGCCGAGCCCCGCCGCCTCGTCCTCGACGACCCATGCGCCGAGCACCACCCGGTTGCCGTCGAAGTCGGGCAGCGGGGCCAGGCCCTGGAAGCAGTACCGCTCCCCCTCCTCCGGTACGAAGGGCTCGCCGACGTCGCCCGCCTCGTGCAGGGTGACCCCCGCGCCCTCACGGCCGAGGAGGGGCTTGGCCACGTAGCCGGCGGACCCGGGCTCGGCGAGCTCGCGCGGGCCGTCGAGGTAGGCGGGCAGCAGGTTGGGGTGCTCCGGGAAGAGCTCCCACAGGATCGCGAGCAGCGCCTTGTTGGACAGCAGCATCTTCCACAGCGGCTCGATCCAGCAGGTGGAGCCGGAGCCGCCGCCGTGGTCGTACGTGCCGAGGACCTGCGGGCCGAACTCGTCCGTGGCCAGCCACTCCCACGGGTAGAGCTTGAAGCAGGAGCGGATGAAGCGGAGCTTCTCGTCGACGAACCGGCCGGACAGGCTGTCCCAGCCGATCTGCTCGACGGAGAGGGCGTGCGTGTCCAGGCCGGCCTGTTCGGCGGTCTCCTGGAGGTAGGCGACCGTCATCAGGTCCTCGCCGAGCTCGTCGGTCTCGGAGTGCGCGAAGTGCAGCGGGCCGGGCGGGAGCAGCTCGGCCTGGCGCCGCCAGGCGTCGACGAGGCGCTCGTGGAGGGAGTTCCACTGGTCGGCGCCGGGGAAGCGTTCCTCCATCCAGAACCACTGGGGGCTGGCCGCCTCCACGAGGGAGGTGGGGGTGTCCGCGTTGTACTCCAGCATCTTGGCCGGGCTGCCGCCGCCGTCGTAGCGCAGGTCGAAACGGCCGTAGAGGGAGGGCTGTTCGGCGCGGCGCCGCCAGGACTCGGCGATCAGCGCGGCCAGTTTCGGGTCGGTGATGCCGAGGTCGGCGAAGCGGTCGTGCTCGACGATGTGCGCGGCCGCGGCCAGGCACATGGCGTGCAGCTCCTCGACGACGTTCTCCAGGGCCTCGACCTCGGGGAGCGAGAAGGAGTAGTACGCGCTCTCGTCCCAGTAGGGGCGCAGGGAGTCGTCGGGGTAGCGGGTCAGGGGATAGATCAGACCCTGCTCCTCGACGGTCTTCTGCCAGTCGGGACGGGGCTCGATGGTGTGCCGCTGCATGGTCTCGGTCAGCCGCCGCTGGAGCCGGAGCTGGAGTGGCCGCCGATGCCGCC
This sequence comes from Streptomyces sp. NPDC001502, assembly GCF_042894785.1. Taxonomy (NCBI): domain Bacteria; kingdom Bacillati; phylum Actinomycetota; class Actinomycetes; order Kitasatosporales; family Streptomycetaceae; genus Streptomyces; species Streptomyces sp. NPDC001502. The sequence goes on along the minus strand of NZ_JBIAVW010000009.1, from coordinate 159,774 downwards.
GCGGGTGACGGCGGACTTGTCGAAGCTGCCGCCGGCGACCTTGCCGGAGCTGACGTAGCCGCCGTAGTAGTAGGCGCCGGTGCCGCCGGTCTTGCACTCCTTGTTGTTCAGCTGGTTGAGCGTCGAACGGGAGGCGCAACGCTTGTCCGGTTCGTCGCTGCTGCCGCAGGCCACGAGCGTGGCCGCGAGCAGGCCCATGCCTCCGAGGGCGACGGCGCCGGAGCGCATGCGGCGCTGATTGGTGCTGCTGCTGTCCATGTCTGGTGCTCCCCCTGGGGCCTCGCGTGCTGCCGACAGAGTAGAGCGGGGCCACCGGCCGATGGAATCCGGCCGCCGTGAGATCCGTGACCTAGAGTCAGTTCGTGCTGATTGGGATGATTTGCGCGCTCGGTGCGGCGGTCTGCTTCGGTACGGCCTCGGTTCTGCAGGCGGTCGCGGCGCGTGCGGCGGAGCCCGGTACCGGGTCCGGAGTGGACACGGCACTGTTCCTGCGGGCCGTGCGGCAGTGGCGCTACCTGGCGGGTCTGGGCCTCGACGGAGCCGGCTTCGTGCTCCAGATCATCGCCCTGCTGCACGTCCCGATCTACGCGGTGGGGGCGGCGCTGGCGGCCAGCCTGGCGGTGACGGCGGTGGTCGCGGCGCGGCTGCTGCGGGTGCGGCTGTCCCGGACCGAGTGGGGCGCGGTGGCGGTGGTGTGCGCGGGGCTGCTGATGCTCGGGCTCTCCGCCGGGGAGGAGGGCACGGGGACCGGGTCGACGGCGCTCGAAGTGGGGCTGCTGGTGGTGGCCGGGCTGGTGCTGCTGGTCGGCGTGGTCGCGGGCCGGCTCCCGGACGGACCGCGGGCGCTGGTCCTCGGCCTCGCGGCGGGGACGGGCTTCGGGGTGGTAGAAGTCTCGGTCCGGCTCATCGACTCCCCCTGGGACCTGCGCAACCCGGCCCTGTACGCCCTCCTGCTGGGCGGCGGCGCGGCCTTCCTGCTCCTCACCTCGGCCCTGGCACGCGGCTCGGTGACGGTGGCGACGGCGGGCATGGTCCTCGGCGAGACGATCGGCCCGGCGGTGGTGGGCGTGGCCTGGCTCGGCGACAGCACCCGCGAGGGCCTGGCCTGGCTGGCGGTGACCGGCTTCGCGGTGGCGGTGGCCGGCTCCCTGGCCCTGGCCCGCTTCGGCGAACCGGCCCCACCGAAGCCGTCCCCGGCCGGGTGACCAGGGCCGCGCCGCCGCCGGGGCTTCCGCCCCAGACCCCGCTCCTCAAACGCCGGCACAATCCAGCCCCTCCGGCGTTTGAGGAGCGAGGTGCGGGGCGGAGCCCCGGTATTTCAGCCCCGCCGGCGATTGAGGCGCGTGATCGGGGGGGCGGCCCGTCAGGGAAGGGCGGCGGCGAGGGCGGCCAACGTCGGGGACCACGCGCTGTCCGACGGCGTCCCGTAGCCCACGACCACCGCGTCGCGGCCCAGCGCCGGGGCCTGCGGATGGCGGAAGCGCTCCAGTCCGTGCAAGGCCAGGTCCTGCCACGCCGCCGACTGCAGCACCGACCGCTCCAGCCCCTCCGGGAGGTCCAGCACCGCGTGCAGCCCCGCCGCGATCCCCGACACGCCCACCCGGTCCCCCACCGCCGCCACCAGTTCGTCCCGGCGCCGCCGGTACCGCAGCCGCATCCCGCGCACGTGCCGGTCGTACGCCCCGGAGGTGAGGAACTCCGCCAGCGTCAGCTGGTCCAGCGCGCTGGACGCCCATTCGGTGGGCCCCTTGGCCGCCAGGACCTCCTCCAGCAGCCCCGGCGGGACCACCATCCAGCCCATCCGCAGCCCGGGGGCCAGTGACTTGCTGGCCGTCCCGAGGTACACCACCCGGTCCGGGTCCAGGCCCTGCAGCGCGCCGACCGGCTGACGGTCGTAGCGGAACTCCCCGTCGTAGTCGTCCTCCAGGATCAGCCCGCCCGTGGTCCGGGCCCAGTCGACCGCGGCGGCCCGCCGGGCCGGGGTCAGGGCGACGCCCGTCGGGAACTGGTGCGCCGGGGTCAGCAGCACCGCTCCCGCCGCCGCGGTCAGCTCCCCCGTCCGGGCTCCCTCCCCGTCCACGCCCAGCGGGCGCGTCCGCAGACCCGCCCGCACCAGCAGGTCCCGGTGGAAGTCCAGGCCGTAGCCCTCCACCGCCACCTCCCGCACCCGCCGCGCCCGCAGTACGCCCGCCAGCAGCGCCAGCCCGTGCAGGAAGCCCGCGCACAGCACGATCCGTTCGGGGTCCGCGTACACCCCGCGCGCCCGCGCCAGGTATCCGGCCAGCGCCTGCCGCAGCTCGATCCGGCCGCGCGGGTCGGCCGCGTACCCGAAGGCCTCGTTCGGCGCGTCGGTCAGCGCCCGCCGGGCCGCCGACAGCCAGGCCGCGCGCGGGAAGCCGCCCAGGTCCGGGGAGCCGGGGATCAGGCTGTACGCGGGCCCCTTGCGCGCGGGGCGCCGTACGGGGGCGGCGGCCGCGGGCCGGCGCGGACGGGCCCGTTCGGCGACGCGGGTGCCGGAGCCCTGGCGGGCCGTCAGCCAGCCCTCGGCGACGAGCTCGGCGTACGCCTCGGCGACCGTGTTCCGGGCGATGCCCAGGTCGGCGGCGAGGGTGCGCGACGACGGCAGCCGGGTCCCGGCCGCCAGCCGCCCGCTGCGCGCGGCCTCGCGCAGGGCCTCGGTGAGCCCGGCCCGCAGGCCGCGTCCGGCGGTGAGGTCCAGGTGCAGGTCGGCGCCGAAAGTGGCCCATGATTCCGTCATGGATATGGACCATATCGGTGGGCCGCCTGACTCCTAGGGTGGATCACATGACGACCACACACGAACACGCCCCCGAGCACACCCCGCGCCTGCAGATGGCGAAGCTCGCCCCCGAGGTCTACAAGGCCGTCCTCGCCCTGGAGATCGCCTCCAAGAAGGGCCTGGACCCCTCCCTGGTCGAGCTCGTCAAGATCCGCGCCTCCCAGATCAACCACTGCGCCTTCTGCCTCGACATGCACACCAAGGACGCGATCGCCGCCGGTGAGAGCGTCGAGCGCATCGTCCAGCTGGGCGCCTGGGAGGAGTCGCGGCACTTCTACACCGAGAAGGAGCTCGCCGCGATCGAGCTCACCGAGGCCGTCACCGTCCTGACGGACGGCTTCGTGCCCGACGAGGTCTACGAGAAGGCGGCCAAGCAGTTCGAGGAGCGCGAGCTCGCCCAGCTGATCGCCGTCATCGCGACGATCAACGTCTGGAACCGCATCGGCGTCACCACCCGTCTGGTGCCGGGCCACTACACCCCGGGCATGTACAAGTAGGAGCGGTCATTCCGGCCTGAACGACTCCACGGCCGCCGTCAGGTTCGCGCGCACCGCCGTGCCGTCGGCGGCCGGGCCGGCCGCCAGCAGCGCCCACCGCCTGCCGTCCGGGGCGACGGTGATGCGCTCGATCGCACGGCGGCGTCCGTGCGATTCCTGGTTGTCGTACTCGTACACCAGCTCGCAGGACCCGCCGGGCGCCGGATCGATGGAGACCTCCTGGTAGCCGGGACGGCCACCGAGGGCCTGCGAGGAGATCCGCAGCAGCTCGCACGCTCCGACACTGTCCGCCTCGGTGACGCGGAAGATCTGGACCAGCGCGCTGCGGTCCCCGGGCCGCCGGTAGAAGGAGCCGCTGCCGTCCTCGTCGCGGCTGCGCTCCCAGCCCGTGGGCACGGCGACCGAGAAGCCGCCGTCGTCGCGGACCACCGTGTACGGCGGCGGGACCGAGGGCGACGCGGAGGACGGCGAGGGGGCGGCTGCGCTCGGGGCCGCGTTCGGACCCGTACCGGACGGCGGGGCCGGGGTACCCGAAGCCGACGGGGCCGCGGCGGGAGTTTTCGGCCCCCCGTCGCCCAGGACGAACCATCCCGCCACGGCGCAGCCGCCCACCGCCACGGCCCCGAGGGCCACCAGCAGCGGGATCTTCCACGACCGCTCCCGGCCCGGACCGCCCTGGCCGCCCTGGCCGCCCTGGCCGCCCGCCCCGCCCCCTTGCGGGCGGGGCGGGTACGAGGGCGGGGCCGGGGGCGGGTAGGAGGGCGGGGGCGGCGGCTGATCCGCCCACTCCCAGCGCTGCGACTGCGGGTTCCAGTGGGCACCGCCGCCCGTGGCCACCGGTCAGCTCCCCAGCGAGGCGAGCAGCCCGCCGAGGGCGGCGGCCGCGTTCACCGAGTCCACCACCGGGGCCCAGCGCCGGAGCGCATCCCGCAGCCGGGCGGGCAGGCCGGGCCGGATCTCCCCGGCCTCCTCCAGCTCGCCGGCGGCCTCGTCCAGTTCGGCGTCGAGGGCCGACCGGTCGGCGCTGCGGGGCAGGTGGACGAGGGCGATGCGCAGCTCCCGTACGGCCTCCAGCAGTTCGGCCGCGCCCGGGGCGGCCGCCCCCGTACCGCCGTGGTGGACGGTGGTGTTGGTGATGTCGGTACCGCCGATGCTGAAGGTGCTGCCTTCGATGCGGTTGATCCGCACCTCCCCGCTTCCCCCGTCGTGCGTCACTGCCGGTCTCCCCTGCTCGTGTGGTGGCTCGTCTGATTGTGGTGTCCGCTGCCACCCACGCTGAACGCGCTGTGGCTCACCGACTGGATGTACACCCCGCCCTCGGCCACGGTGACCGCGCGCTGCGCGAACTCCTCCGTGTGCCAGCCCGCTTCGTGCAGGGCCAGGGTCACGCCGCCGACGATCCGGTCCTGGATGGTCTTCAGGTACCGGTCCAGGTCCATCAGCTGGAACAGCGAGGCGTCCTCCTGCGCCGCCAGCTCGCGTACGGACACGGCCGGGCCGGCCGGGAGCGCGCCGCCGTGGCCCTCCGTGGCGATCTGCCACGGGCCGCGGCTGCCGCCCGACAGGGTGGTGAGCGCCTTGGAGAGCGAGCGCGGGGCGTGCCTCAGCGCCCAGACCGTCTTGGCGAAGGGGTTGTTCCGCAGGTGGCGCCGGGCCACGTCGTCGGCCTCCTGGAACTGGGGCCGCACGGGCAGCAGCACGTGCGGCGCCACCTCCAGCATCAGCATCCCGCCCTGGGTGTGGACGCGTACGAAGACGGTGATGACGAGGTTCTCGTCCCAGCCCCCGACCCGTACCCGCAGGAAGTGCCGGCGGCGCTCCCCGCCTTCCTCCACGGCGCCGGCCCGGTGCGCGGCGAAGGCCCGGTCCGAGAGGTCCGGCTCGTGCGCCGCGGGCAGCCCGGAGGCCGGGAGGAACACGCACTCGTCGATGACCAGTTCCCGCAGCCGGTCCAGTACGGCCTGCTCGGCCTCCGGCGAGCCGTGCGGCGACGGGACGCGCAGGGCCTCCAGCCGCGGCCGGATCCGGGCCACGATCCGCTCGTTGTCCAGCGGTTCGGGCGGGACCCCGTCCGTGCGGGGGCGCAGCTCGACCGACAGGTGCCAGGGGCGGTAGGCCGCGCCGGCGCCGCAGAACGGATCGTCGACGTTGTAGATGACCAGGCGGCTGTGCTGGGTCCGCCGGATCCGGTCGCGGATCCTGGCGAAACGGCTGCCGGAGGCGGGGTCGGCGTTCGGGTCGGCGTACCGCGTCCGGCTGAGCGAGGTGCTGATGACGCGGGCGAAGTGGCCCCGCTGGAGGCCGACGACCAGGATGAGCAGGGCGAAGACGATCAGGGCGGTCCATGCGTATCGGCCTGCGATCACGTAGCCGACTTTGGGCAGCGCGAAGATGACGGCGAAGGGCTCCCGCTCGATCTCGCGCAGGATCTGCTCGTAGACCACGAGCGAGTCGTCGGCCCCTCCGACGTTCGTCTCGCCCTCGAATGCGCCCTGCACTACGCCGAGGCCGACGCCGATGAGCAGCACGTAGCCGCAGCCGCGCAGCAGGAGTTCGAGGAAACGGCTGCCGCGTGCCGTCGCCGCCCGGCGGCGCGCGATCCGCCCGGCGCCGCTCAGGAAGGCGGCCGGGACGAGCAGGAAGAGCAGGAGCGGCTGGGCCAGCAGCAGCCCGAGGCCCCACACCGCCAGGACGGCGGAGGCCCAGGCCGCTTCGGCGCGGCGGGCCTGGAGTGCGTGGGCGAGGACGCGGGCGGCGTCGAAGCCGTAGGAGGGCGCTACGAAGCGCTCCTCGTGGACATAGAGCTCCTGGATCACCCGGTCGCGGTACGCGGCGTCGAGATAGCTGCCGGCGCACAGCAGCCGGCCGGCCTCGCTGAGCGAAGGGTGTACAGGCGTTCTGTCGTCCGCGGTGCTTGTCACCGAATCCCCCTTTCGGTGTGCGGAGGGAAACGATAAGGCGATCATCAGGAACGCGACAGGCGCGATCACGCCAAAAGGCCCCGGCGCAGTGCGCCGGGGCCTTTCGGACGAGCGGATCGGGTCGGGAGACCGGATCAGATCAGGCCGAGCTCACGAACCGCGTCGCGCTCCTCGGCCAGCTCCTGGACGGAGGCGTCGATGCGGGTGCGGGAGAACTCGTTGATGTCCAGGCCCTGGACGATCTCGTACGTGCCGTCCGTGCAGGTGACGGGGAAGGAGGAGATCAGACCGGCCGGGACGCCGTAGGAGCCGTCCGACGGGATGCCCATCGAGGTCCAGTTCCCCTCGGCGGTGCCGTTGACCCACGTGTGCACGTGGTCGATGGCGGCGTTGGCGGCCGAGGCGGCCGAGGACGCGCCACGGGCCTCGATGATCGCGGCGCCGCGCTTGGCGACGGTCGGGATGAAGGTGTCGGCCAGCCACAGCTCGTCGTTGACGACCTCGGCGGCGTTCTTGCCGGCGATCTCCGCGTGGAAGATGTCCGGGTACTGGGTCGCCGAGTGGTTGCCCCAGATGGTCAGGCGCTTGATGTCGGAGACGGCGCTGCCGGTCTTGGCGGCCAGCTGCGAGATCGCGCGGTTGTGGTCCAGGCGGGTCATCGCGGTGAAGCGCTCGGCCGGTACGTCCGGGGCGGCGGCCTGCGCGATGAGCGCGTTGGTGTTGGCCGGGTTGCCCACGACCAGGACCTTGATGTCGTCCGCGGCGTGCGCGTTGATGGCCTGGCCCTGCGGCTTGAAGATGCCGCCGTTGGCGGCGAGCAGGTCGCCGCGCTCCATGCCCTTGGTACGCGGGCGGGCGCCCACGAGCAGCGCGACGTTCGCACCGTCGAAGCCCTGGTTCGGGTCGTCGAAGATGTCGATGCCGGCGAGCAGCGGGAAGGCGCAGTCGTCGAGCTCCATGGCGGTGCCCTCAGCGGCCTTCATGCCCTGGGGGATCTCCAGAAGACGGAGCTTGACCGGCACGTCCGCGCCGAGCAGGTGACCGGAAGCGATGCGGAAGAGCAGCGCGTAGCCGATCTGGCCGGCGGCGCCGGTGACGGTGACATTCACGGGAGTGCGGGTCATGGCCTTCTCCGTTAGACAGCTGGCGGTGGGGCGTCCCTGCCCCATGTGCTGGAGGACGCCGCTCCCCAGTAAATCTTGACGTGAAGAGACATCCGCGGTCAGGCTATCCGACCCGGGACCGGGCTAATCCCCGGGTCCCTGTGGTGCACGGCACACGGACCCCGGTGTTCGAAGGTCCGACCGGTCCCCGGACCGCTATTCGACCAGGAAGATCTGGCCCGTCCGGTGCCCCTCGATCGACTTGACGTAGGCGTTCGCCGCGCGGGCCACGGGCACGGCGTCGAATCCCGCGAAGGTGTCCCCGTACGCGTCGAGGGATTCCTCGAAGACGGTGGGACTGACGGCGTTGATCCGCTGACGGCCGGGAAGTTCGACGGCGGCGGCACGCACGAACGCCTCTACGGCCCCGTTGACCAGGGCGGCCACCGATCCGGTGAGCAGGGGCTCGCGGGCCAGGATGCCGGTGACCAGCGTGTACGAGGCGTGCGCGGGCAGGTGCCGGGCGCCCTGGCGGACCAGCTCGATCTGGCTGACGGCCTTGCCTTCGAGGCCACCGCGGATGTCGTCCGTGGTCAGCTCGCCGAGCGGGCGCCAGGGCACGCTGCCGGCGGCGCTCGCCACCGCGTCGATCTCCCCCACCTGCTGGGCCACCTGGGCGTACATGGCGCGGATGGACTCCGGGTCGGTGATGTCGACGTGGACGTCGGCGCCCGTGCGGGAGGCGGTGACGACCTGGTGGCCGCGCTCGCGCAGGGCCTCGTGGACCGCCCGGCCGAGCGTTCCGTGCGCGCCGATCAGTACGACCTTCTTCGTCTTCGCGTTCATGGCACGAGCATCACCGGGACACGACTGTTAAGTCCAGCTACCTCAGCTACAGCCATCGTTAAGATGAACTCATGCTTGATGTGAAGCGCATGGTCATCCTGCGGGACCTGGCGGAGCACACCCGGGTGACCGCCGTCGCCGACCTGCACGGAGTGACCCCCTCCGCCGTCTCCCAGCAGCTGCGCGCCCTGGAGGCCGAGGCCGGGGCCGCCCTGGTCGAAAGGGACGGGCGCGGGCTGCGCCTCACCCCGGCCGGGGTGGCACTGGCGGCGGCGTGCGAACCGGTGCTCGCGGCCCTGGAGCGGGCCGAGGGGGCCGTACGCGCCCTCGACGCCGAGCCGATCGGGGAGCTGGCCATCGGCTGTGCCCCCAGCGCCCTGGCCACGGTGGCCGCCCCGCTCGTCGCCGAGCTCGCCGTACGCCACCCCGGGCTGCGCCCGCGCATCGTGCAGGCCGACCCCGAGGAGGCCGTGCCGCGGCTGCGGCAGCGCCGCCTGGACCTGGCGGTGACCTACGCCTACCCGCTGCTCGGAGCCCCGCCCGCGGCCGGGACCACCGCGGTGCCGCTCTTCGACGACCCGCTGTGCCTGGCGCTGCCGCGGGCCCTGCTCCCCGCCTACGAGCGGGACGGGCTCGCCGCGCTGCGGGAGGGCGCCTGGGTCTCGGCCCCCGCCCCGAGCAGCTGCCGCGAGATGCTGCTGCACGCCTGCCGCAGCGCCGGATTCACCCCGCGCATCGCGCACGAGTGCGCGGACCTGCGGTCCGGGCTCTGGCTCGTCGCCACCGGGCAGGCCGTGTCGATCCTGCCGAAGCTGCTGTGCGACGCCCCGCCGCCCGGCGTCGCCGTACGGGAGCTGCCGGGCCCGGGGCGAACGCTGGACGTCCTGGTCCGGGCGGGCACGGAGACCCAGCCGGCCGTCGCGGCCACCCTGGCCGCACTCACGTCGCTCATGTCGCTCATGCCACCCGCACCGGCCGCGCCACCAGCACCGCCCGCGCCGCCCGCGCCGCTCACCGCACGGTGAAGCGGACCGCACTCTCCATGAACGGGATCACCAGCCACGGCTTGGGCGCCGCCATCACCAGCGCGAGCAGCGTGATCGACACACCCAGCAGCCCGTACGTGATCATGTCCGTGAAGCGGGAGCGCACCGCGAGCATCCCCACCGAGGGCAGCACGCGCCGCATCACCGAGGCCGCGATCAGGGCCACGCCGATGGCCAGGCAGCCGACGCGCGGATGCCCGAAGGCCGTGGCCAGCAGCCCGACCGCGGTCGCGGTGAGCACGCTGAGCATCGGCCACTGACGGGCCGGCGTGGACACGGCCCCGGGAACGGCACGGCCGCTGCCCTCGGGGCGGGCCGTGTCCCGGGTGATCGAGGGGAACCTGCGGGACTTGGCCACCGGCTCGGCCGGGGCCGGGGTCGGGGCCGGGGCCGGGGCCGCGGCCGCGGCGGGACCGGCCTGCGCGCCGGGCACGACGGGCTTCGCGGGCACGACCGGAGCCACAGGGGTGCCGTTCGCCCGGGCCGCGCCGCCGCCCGCCGCGTTCTCCGCGTCCGGTTCAGCCTGCACTGGTGGTCCGTTCCGCCGCCTCGACGACATTGACGAGCAGCTGGGCGCGGGTCATCGGGCCGACCCCGCCCGGGTTCGGCGAGATCCAGGCGGCCACCTCGGCCACGCCGGGGTGCACATCGCCGACGATCTTCCCTTCCCCGTCGCGGCTGACGCCCACGTCGAGCACGGCCGCGCCCGGCTTCACGTCCTCCGGCTTGACCAGGTGCGGGACACCGGCCGCCGCGACGATGATGTCCCCCTGGCGCAGCTGCGCGGAGAGGTCGCGCGTACCGGTGTGGCAGAGCGTCACGGTGGCGTTCTCGGACTTGCGGGTCAGCAGCAGGCCGATGGAGCGCCCGACGGTGATCCCGCGGCCGAGGACGACGACGTGCGCGCCGTTGATGCCGACGCCGTGGTGGCGCAGCAGCTCGACGATCCCGTACGGGGTGCAGGGCAGCGGTCCCGGCTCGTTCAGCACCAGCCGGCCGAGCGACATGGGGTGCAGGCCGTCGGCGTCCTTCAGCGGATCCATCAGCTCCAGGACCCGGTTGGTGTCGATGCCCTTGGGGAGCGGGAGTTGGACGATGTAGCCGGTGCACTCCGGGTTGGCGTTGAGCTCCCGGACGACCGCCTCGATGTCTTCCTGGGAGGCCGTTCCGGGCAGTTCGCGCTGGATGGAGGCGATGCCGACCTCGGCACAGTCCTTGTGCTTGCCGTTCACGTACCAGCGGCTGCCCGGATCGTCACCGACCAGGAGGGTGCCGAGGCCGGGGGTGATGCCCCGGGCCTTCAGGGCCGCCACGCGGGCGGTCAGTTCGGACTTGATCGCGGCGGCGGTGGCCTTGCCATCGAGAATCTGGGCAGTCATGCCCCCATCCTCCCGGATGAGGTGGCCCCGGTTCCAGTCAAGGCACTCGCAGGGGCTCAGGGTTCATTGCACTTGCACAACAAGTCACCGGCCGTTCGCCAACCAACTGGACAAGCCAGGGCCCGTCGGACCACGATGAAACGACTGATGTGCCGCGGGCAGTGCCGGGGGGCGGGACCGCACCGTGCAGGATTCCTCCGCGCTCATGCCGTGCGTCCCCGCACTTCCACGGAGGAACACCCCAACATGAGCTTCGGCGAACCGCACAATCCGTACGGACAGCAGCCGCCCCAGGCCCCGCAGGGCCAGCCCGGCTACGGCTACCCCCAGCAGGCACCCCAGGGCATCCCGCCGCAGGGCGGCTACGCCTACCCGCAGCAGGCCCCGCAGGGCTACCCGGGCGGGCCCGGCGGCTACCCCGGCGGTCCGGGCGGATACCCCGGGGCCCACATGGAGATGCCGGGCGGCGCCAAGGCCGCCCGCGTCATCCTCTTCATCCTGGGCAGCCTGCAGGCGCTGCTCGGCCTGTTGGTGATCATCGGCGGCGCCGTCTTCGCCTCGGCCCTCTCGGGCTCCTCCAGCTCCTCGGCGGAAGAGGCGGGCGCCGCCGTCGGCATCGGCTTCGTCGTCGGCGGTCTCGTCCTGATCGGCCTGGCCCTGTGGCCGTTCCTGACGGCGGCCAAGATGGGCAAGGGCCGAAACGGGGTGCGCGTCTCCGGCATCGTCTACGGCTCGATCCAGACCTTCTTCGCCGGCCTCAGCGTGCTCGTCAACCTGGTGGCGGTGAGTGCCAGCGAGCACTCGACCAGCCCCACCGCCGTCGCGGTGCTGCCCGCCCTGGTCTCCCTCGCCCTCGGCCTCACGATCGTCATCGGCCTCGCGAAGGCCGGCGACTACTTCAAGCGCCCGAGCTACTGACCCCGCCCGTCCGCAGAACCGGCGAAGGCCGCGCCCCGCAGTGCGGGGCGCGGCCTTCGCCGTAGGTCGGGGCCGTGGGCCGGACTCAGTGGAAGAAGTGCCGGGTGCCGGTGAAGTACATGGTCACACCGGCCTTCTGCGCGGCCTCGACGACCTGCTCGTCACGGACCGAACCGCCCGGCTGGACCACGGCCTTGATGCCCGCGGCCGTCAGGATCTCCAGCCCGTCCGGGAACGGGAAGAAGGCGTCGGACGCGGCGTACGAGCCCTGCGCGCGCTCGGCGCCCGCCCGCTCGACGGCGAGCTTCGCCGAGTCGACACGGTTGACCTGGCCCATGCCGACGCCGACCGAGGCGCCGTCCTTGGCGAGCAGGATCGCGTTGGACTTGACGGCCCGGCAGGCCTTCCACGCGAAGGCCAGCTCGGCGAGCTCCGCCGGGGACAGGGCCTCGCCGGTGGCCAGGGTCCAGTTCGCCGGGTCGTCGCCCTCGGCCTGGAAGAGGTCGCTCTGCTGGAGCAGCGCACCGCCGGAGATGGGCTTGAGGTCACCCGGCTGGTGCGGGGTGCCGTCCACCTTCAGGACGCGGATGTTCTTCTTCTTGGCCAGGATCTCGACCGCGCCGTCCTCGTAGGCGGGGGCGGCGATGACCTCGGTGAAGATCTCCGCGACCTGCTCGGCGAGCTCGACGGTCACCGGGCGGTTGACGGCGATGACGCCGCCGAAGGCCGACAGCGGGTCGCAGGCGTGCGCCTTGCGGTGGGCCGCGGCGACATCCGTGTCGACCGCGATGCCGCACGGGTTGGCGTGCTTGATGATCGCGACGCAGGGCTCGTCGTGGTCGTAGGCGGCACGGCGCGCGGCCTCGGTGTCCACGTAGTTGTTGAAGGACATCTCCTTGCCGTGCAGCTGCTCGGCATTGGCGAGTCCGCCAGGCTGCCCGTCCGTGTAGAGGGCGGCGGCCTGATGCGGGTTCTCGCCGTAGCGCAGGGTCGACTTGCGCTCCCAGGCGCCGGCCAGGAACTCGGGCAGCGCCGCGGCGTCGTCCTCGGGGGCTTCCGGGGCGTACGCGTTCGTGAACCAGGAGGCCACGGCCACGTCGTAGGCGGCGGTGTGCTGGAAGGCCTCCGCCGCGAGCCGCTTGCGGGCGGTGAGGTCGAAGCCGCCGCCCTGGGCCGCCGCGATGACGTCGGCGTAGCGGGCCGGGCTGGTGACGACCGCGACCGAGGGGTGGTTCTTGGCGGCGGCGCGGACCATCGACGGGCCGCCGATGTCGATCTGCTCCACGCACTCGTCGGGGGTGGCGCCCGACTGGACGGTCGCCAGGAAGGGGTAGAGGTTGACGATCACCAGGTCGAAGGGCTCGACGCCCAGCTCGGCGAGCTGGTTGCGGTGGTCCTCCAGGCGCAGGTCGGCGAGGATGCCGGCGTGCACGCGCGGGTGCAGGGTCTTGACCCGGCCGTCCAGGCACTCGGGGAAGCCGGTCAGCTCCTCCACCTTGGTGACGGGCACCCCGGCGGCGGCGATCTTCGAGGCGGTGGAGCCGGTGGAGACGAGCGCGACGCCCGCCGCGTGCAGCCCGCGGGCCAGCTCTTCCAGTCCCGTCTTGTCGTAGACGCTGACGAGCGCACGCCTGATCGGCCGCTGGGTCGTGGTCGGGTCGTTGCTCTCTACGGCGGTCACTGGATTGTTACCTTTCGTCCCTCAATGCGGTAGCCGTGCCGGGCCAGACGCCCCACGACATCGACGAGCAGCTGGCGCTCGACTTCCTTGATGCGCTCATGGAGAGCGGCTTCGTCTTCCTCGTCCCGGACCTCGACCACACCCTGGGCGATGATCGGACCGGTGTCCACGCCGCTGTCCACGAAGTGGACCGTGCAGCCGGTGACCTTCGCGCCGTAGGCGAGGGCGTCCCGTACGCCGTGCGCACCCGGGAAGGCGGGGAGGAGGGCGGGGTGGGTGTTGATGAACCGGCCGCCGAAGCGGTCGATGAACACCTTGCCCACGATCTTCATGAATCCGGCGGACACGACGAGGTCCGGCGCGTACGCGTCGGTCGCCTCGGTGAGGGCGACATCCCACTCCGCGCGGCTGCCGTAGCCCTTGACCGGGCAGACGAAGGTCGGGATCCCCGCCTTCTCGGCCCGCTCCAGGCCGGCGATGTTCTCGCGGTCGGCTCCCACGGCGACGACTTCGGCGCCGAAGCCCTCGGATCCGCCGGGGTGGGCGTCGATGGCATCGAGCAGGGCCTGGAGGTTGGTGCCGGAACCGGAGACCAGCACGACCAGGCGGGAGGCGGCCATGGGAGGCCCTTTCTCGCGGGATTGCGGTGTTCGTCTTGTGTGGTCATACGAAACTTCGGGGTACCGATATATGGGGAACCATACGAAGCCACCGACCGCCTGCAACGATACCGGTACACCGGACAGCCCCCGAGGGACGGGGGGACGGCCGGGCGGTAGCGTCTGGCGTACAAGCCGCAAACTGGCCTCACCTCGCCACGACGTCCCCGCGACGTCCATGACACAGGGGAAGAAACACACCCGATGCCGGACCGCCGTCAGCCCGACTCCCCCACCGACGACAACCCCTTCGCGGCTCCGCCGGAAGGCCGGCCCGACCAGCCGTGGCAGCCGCGCAGCGGTGGTGGCGGGAACGGCGACGGCCCGAAGGACTCGGACGGCCGGCGGGGACCGGCGCGCTGGGACCCGACGGACCCGATCCAGCGCCGCGCCCGCTACGCGCTGCTGGCCGGCATGTGGGGCTTCTTCTTCGGCATCTTCGGGATCCCGTCCATGGGGCTGCTGCTCGGGGCACTCGCCCTCTACTGGGGAATCAGCGCGCTGCGCGGCAAGCCCGCACCGGCGACCGCCGAGGGCGCCCCGGCGGCACCGGCCGGCCTGGACGCCCTGGGCCCCGCGGCCCGCCCCCAGCGCACCGCGGCGGTGAGCGGCCTGGTCACGGCCTCACTGGCGATCCTGCTGGCGTTCAGCTCGTACGCCCTGCAGCTCGCCTACAAGGACTTCTACGTCTGCCGCGACGACGCCCTCACCAAGTCGGCGGAACTCCAGTGCAACACCCTCCTCCCGGACAACCTGGTGGGCGACGTCCTGAAGGTCCGCCAGTAGACCTCCGACCAGGGGCCGTTCCAGCCCCGCCGCCATTTCAGGCGCGGGGCCCGGGGCGGAACCCCAGCAGAGGCGCCGCACCTTCTCACCCTCGCCGGCGCTTCAGGCACGGGGCCCGGGGCTGAACCCCGGCAACGGCGCCGCACCTTCTCAGCCCCGCCGGCGTTTGAGGCGCGGGGCCCGGGGCGGAACCCCGGCAGCGGCGCCGCACCCTCTCAGCCTCACCGGCATTTCAGGCGCGGGGCCCGGGGCGGAACCCCGGCAACGGCGCCGCACCTTCTCAGCCCCGCCGGCGTTTGAGGCGCGGGGTCTGGGGCGGAGCCCCAGCAGCGGCGCCGCACCCGCCCCACCCGAACGGCCTACTCCGGTGGCGGCTTCCGCCGGGCCAGCACCCGCGCCCCAACCACCGGCGGAGCCAACGGTGCTGACACCGCCTCGGCCGGCTCGGCCGGCTTCGCCAGCAGGCCCGGATCCAGATCCAGCCCGGACACCACGGTCACGGCCCGCCGCCGCACCACCGCCGGCGGCACGGGCGGCACGGGCGGCACCGGTGAGATATCCGGAATCAGCGCCCCCGCAGCCTTCCGCATCGCCGCCCACCGCATCTCCCGCACCCCGCTGTCGTGCCACCTGTCGTCCACGGCCACCGCGTCATCGGCATCCAGGGCGGACGGCCCGATGGCCGGGCGGGTCCGCCACGCGTGCACCGCCACCGCCAGCGGCACGGCCAGTACCGCCGTCCAGGCGAAGGCCGCCACCCCGGTGGTCCACCACACCGGCCCGAATTCCGACAGCCGCCGCGAGCCCAGCGGCCCCGCCGAGGCCGCCGCGAGCCCGGTCATCGCCAGACCGCACACCACCGCGCCGAGGGCCGCCGTGAGCGCGGTCTCCCCGTACGAGACCTCGCGTGCCCGGCGTACCGCGAACCAGCCCACCGCGAGCCCGGCGACCACCGGAACCCCGGCGACCGCCCAGGTCAGCGGGGTCCCCGGCCCCTCGGCCGGGAGCGCCGCCAGCAGCGGGAAGCGGGGCAGTCCCGGCGCGCCCGGGAAGCCGAGCGGGGTGGCCGTGGCGTCGGCGCCCAGGGCGAAGCCGGGCCCGAGCGCGTAAGCCGCTCCCCAGACCATGGCGTTGGGGATCAGGGTGAGCGCGAGCAGCAGCACGGCGAAGCGGCCCGACCAGACCCCGGTCAGCGACAGGAAGGAGGCCTGGACCTCGGCGCCGTGCCATGCGAGCGAGGCGCCGACGACGAGCGCGCCGCCGCCCAGGAGCACCAGGGCACCGCCCGCGCCCGCCCGGAGCGCCAGCGCGTAACGGGGGCGCACGACAGCCTTCCGCACGCCCCCGGGCAGCCAGGACGGCAGCGGCCCGAGCGGACGCCCCCGGGCCCCCCACACCCCGGCGGCGGCGGCGAGTACGGCCACCAGTGGGATGTGCCAGGCCGCGCTGATGGGGTCGGCCGACATGGGGCCGCCGGCGGCGTACACCGTGACGAGGGCCCCGACGGCGAGATATCCGCAGAGCACGGCCGAGAACACGGCTCCGGCGGGCAGCACCTCCTCGTCGTCCTCCTCGGCGGCGCTCCCCAGCCGTGCGGCCCGCCGCATGAGCAGCACGGGCAGCACGACGAGGAGCAGGGGCGTCATTCCCACGGGTGCGGGGACGCCGGACAGGGTGTCGTAGCGCACCAGCTCGGTCCCGTGGGCGAGCAGCCACAGCCCGGCGGCCAGGTGCAGGGCCCCGCCGGGGCCGCTGTCGGGATAGGGGGAGCTGATCCACAGCACGATGACGAGCACGGCGAGGAAGCCGAGCCCGAGTCCGGCCGCCACGGCGCCGCCCACGACGCATGCGGCGGCGGCCGGTGAACGGCGCCGCACGCCGGCTCGCGGGGCCGCTGACAACGGGGTCCCGCGTTCGGTCACTTGGGTCACCCCGCCATGGTGCCAACGACACGCGCTATGGACGGGTAACAGGCGAATGCCCGTGGTGTCGCTCAATATACGTTTATGTACTTTTTCGCCCAGAGCGGCCGGTTCGCGGGGAGTGTGGCATGACACGAAGCGTCGAGACGACCTCCTCAGAGGACTCGGAGCTGAGCCTGCCCGCCCCCAAGGAGCGCCGCAGACTGCGCGAGGCGGCGGAACTGACGCACGATGAGGTCGCCGCGGCCGTGGGGGTCACCGCGGCGACCATCCGCTCCTGGGAATCGGGCCGCACGGCCCCCCGCGGGCGCAAGCGCGACCTGTACACGCAGTTCCTGGCGCGCCTGGCGGCCCCGCCGCAGGACGCCGGTCCCGCCGGGGCGCCCGGGGAGGCGAAGACGGCCAGGGCGGCGGAGGAACCCGCCGCGGACCCACCCGCCGCGGGCCCGCCCGTCCCGGACGGACCGACCACGGTCGGAACGGCCTCGGACGGACCGACCGTGGACGGACCGGCCGCGGGCGCGCAGGCCGCGGACGGGCAGGCCGAGCCCGGTGAGCTCCCCGCCGAGGACCCCGCAAGGGCCCTGGTATCGGGACCTGCCGAGGCCTTCGACGCCCTCTACGTTCACGCCGCCCGCGACCTCGCCCGGCAGGCCTACCTGCTCACCGGCCGCCGGGCACTCGCCCTAGAGGCCGTGGAGAAGGCCTTCGTCCAGGCCTGGGACCGGTGGCCCGAGGTGGCCACCGACCCGGACCCGGTGGGCTGGGTGCGCGCGATCGTGTACGAGTACGCGCTCTCGCCCTGGCACCGGTTCCGGCGCGCCCACCGCCATCTCGACAAGCCGCCCGCCGAGCCCGCCGACCGGATCCTGCTCGACGCCCTGCTCTCGCTGTCCCCCGCGAACCGCCGTACCGTCCTGCTCTACGACGGCGTCGGCCTCGACCTCCCCGACACCGCGGCCGAGACCGAGGCCACCACGCCCACGGCGGGCAACCGGCTCGTGCACGCGCACGCCGACCTCGCCGACCGGCTCCCCGAACTGGCCGACGTACCGCTCGAAAAGCAGTCGGCGCTGCTGCGCGACCTGTTCACCGCGCTGCGACCGGCCGTCGACCTCGATCCGCGTCCGGCGGCCGCCGTCCGCGGCGGCGGCGAGCGGCGCACCCGGCTGTGGACCCGCGCGACCCTCAGCCTGACGGCGATGATCGCCGTCTCGACGGCCTACACGCTCATGACAGCGCCCACCCACTACGAGCCCCCGCTGGCCCCCGGCGAGAGCGTCTCCGGCGTGCCCCCGCTCGCCGGCCCCCAGCAGCTCACCGAACGGAGCAGGAAGCTCCACGACAAGCTGCTCGCCGACCCGGAGGCCGGACCGGCGCGGATCGCCCCGAAGGTCGAATGAGAACGGGCATGGGAACGGGCGTGGCCCGCACCCCCAGGGGGGGTGCGGGCCACGCCCGTGCGATGTCGCGCTTACTTGGCGGCGAGGATCTCGCGCGCCAGCTTCGCGGTCTCGGTCGGCGTCTTGCCGACCTTCACGCCGGCGGCCTCAAGGGCCTCCTTCTTGGCCTGCGCGGTACCGGAGGAGCCGGAGACGATGGCGCCCGCGTGGCCCATGGTCTTGCCCTCGGGGGCGGTGAAGCCCGCGACGTAGCCGACGACCGGCTTGGTGACGTTCTTCGCGATGAAGTCCGCCGCACGCTCCTCGGCGTCGCCGCCGATCTCGCCGATCATGACGATCAGCTCGGTGTCCGGGTCGGCCTCGAAGGCCTCCAGGGCGTCGATGTGCGTGGTGCCGATGACCGGGTCGCCACCGATGCCGACGGCGGAGGTGAAGCCGATGTCACGGAGCTCGTACATCATCTGGTAGGTCAGCGTGCCCGACTTGGACACGAGACCGATCTTGCCGGGCTTGGTGATGTCGCCCGGGATGATGCCGGCGTTGGACTGGCCGGGGGTGATCAGACCCGGGCAGTTCGGGCCGATGATCCGGGTCTTGTTGCCCTTGGCGGTCGCGTACGCCCAGAAGGCGGCGGAGTCGTGCACCGCGATGCCCTCGGTGATGACGACGGCCAGCGGGATCTCGGCGTCGATCGCCTCGACCACGGCGGCCTTGGCGAAGGCCGGCGGGACGAAGAGGACGGAGACGTTGGCGCCCGTCTTCTCCATCGCCTCGGCGACGGAGCCGAAGACCGGGACCTCGGTGCCGTCGAAGTCGACGGTGGTGCCGGCCTTGCGCGGGTTCACGCCGCCGACGATGTTGGTGCCGTCAGCCAGCATCAGCTTGGTGTGCTTCATGCCCGTGGCACCGGTCATGCCCTGGACGATGACCTTGCTGTCCTTGTTGAGGAAGATAGCCATGTGAGTCTGTGACCTCTGCCCTTACTTCGCAGCCGCGAGCTCGGCGGCCTTGTCGGCCGCGCCGTCCATGGTGTCCACGCGCTGGACCAGCGGGTGGTTGGCGTCCGAGAGGATCTTGCGACCCAGCTCGGCGTTGTTGCCGTCGAGACGGACGACCAGCGGCTTGGTGACCGCCTCGCCCTTGTCCGCGAGCAGCTGCAGCGCCTGGACGATGCCGTTGGCGACCTCGTCACAGGCGGTGATGCCACCGAAGACGTTGACGAAGACGGACTTGACGTCCGGGTCGCCGAGGATGATCTCAAGGCCGTTGGCCATGACGGCGGCGGAGGCGCCACCGCCGATGTCCAGGAAGTTGGCGGGCTTGACGCCACCGTGGTTCTCGCCGGCGTAGGCGACGACGTCGAGGGTGCTCATGACGAGACCCGCGCCGTTGCCGATGATGCCGACCTCACCGTCGAGCTTGACGTAGTTGAGGTTCTTCGCCTTGGCGGCGGCCTCAAGCGGGTTCGCGGCCGCGTGGTCCACGAACTCCTCGTGACCCGGCTGGCGGAACTCGGCGTTCTCGTCGAGCGAGACCTTGCCGTCGAGCGCGATGACGTCGCCGTTGGCGACCTTCGCGAGCGGGTTGACCTCGACGAGGAGCGCGTCCTCGGCGATGAAGGTCGCCCACAGGGTCACGAGGACCTCGGCGACCTTCTCGGCGACCTCGGCCGGGAACTGCGCCAGCGCGACGATCTCGCGGGCCTTCTCGATGGTCACGCCCTCGTTGGCGTTCACCGGGACCTTGGCGAGCTTCTCCGGGGTCTCCTCGGCGACCTGCTCGATGTCCATGCCGCCCGCGACGGACGCCATGGCGAGGAAGGTGCGGTTGGTCCGGTCGAGGAGGTACGAGACGTAGTACTCCTCCAGGATCTCCGGAGCCGTCTCGGCGATCATCACCTTGTGGACCGTGTGGCCCTTGATGTCCATGCCGAGGATGTCCGTCGCCCGGGCGACGGCCTCGTCCGGGGTGGCGGCCAGCTTCACGCCGCCGGCCTTGCCGCGGCCGCCGACCTTCACCTGCGCCTTGACGACCGACTTGCCGCCCAGCCGCTCGGTGGCCTCGCGAGCCGCCTCAGGCGTGTCGATGACTTCACCGGCCAGCACCGGTACACCGTGCTTGGCGAAGAGGTCCCTCGCCTGGTACTCGAACAGGTCCACGCGCGTCCGTCCCTTGTCTTTTTAAAGATTCGCAGTGATTCGCGGTTGTCTGCTATCTGCGTGGGCGTGCCGCGGAGGGCAACGTGACGGCGCTGTCACAAGGAAGGCGCACACGGTGACCGTGGACGCGGCATGTCCGTCCCGCAGGTTATCCCCGAGGGACGTGGGTCCCTAAATCGCAGATCACACCTGAGCGGTGATACCTGTCACAGATCGCCTCACGGTTGAACTGGAAGTTCGTGTGATTCACCGATTCACAGCAAAGGCCGGGACGCGGCCGTCAGGGGATCGGCAGGGGGCGGTTCTCCAGCGCCGCGGCCATCACCTCCGGGAACAGGTCGGGGGTGCAGGCGAAGGCCGGGGCCCCCAGCGCCGCAAGGGCTGCGGCGTGCTCGCGGTCGTAGGCCGGGGCCCCCTCGTCGGACAGGGCCAGCAGGGTCACGAACTCGACGCCCGCCGCCTTCATCGCGGCGACCCGCTTCAGCATCTCGTTGCGGATACCGCCTTCGTAGAGATCGCTGATCAGGACGACGACGGTGTCGGCGGGCCGGGTGATCTTCGACTGGCAGTAGGCGAGAGCGCGGTTGATGTCGGTGCCACCGCCCAATTGGGTGCCGAAGAGGACGTCGACCGGGTCGTCGAGCTGGTCGGTCAGGTCGACGATCGCGGTGTCGAAGACGACCAGACGGGTGGCGATCGAGCGCATCGAGGCGAGGACCGCGCCGAAAACGGAGGCGTAGACGACGGAGGCCGCCATCGAACCCGACTGGTCGATGCAGAGGATCACCTCCTTCTTCACCGATTGCGCCGCCCGGCCGTAGCCGATCAGCCGCTCGGGGACGACGGTGCGGTACTCGGGCAGGTAGTTCTTGAGATTGGCCCGGATCGTGCGGTTCCAGTCGATGTCGTGGTGGCGCGGGCGGCTGATCCGTGCGGACCGGTCCAGGGCGCCCGTCAGCGTCGCCCGGGTCCGCGCCGCGAGCTTCTTCTCCAGCTGCTCGACGACCTTGCGGACCACGGCCCGCGCCGTCTCCTTCGTCGTCTCGGGCATCGCCTTGTTGAGGGAGAGCAGGGTGCCGACGAGGTGCACGTCCGGTTCGACGGCCTCCAGCATCTCCGGCTCAAGCAGCAGGGCGGCCAGGCCCAGCCGCTCGATGGCGTCGCGCTGCATGACCTGGACCACGGAGCTCGGGAAGTACGTACGGATGTCCCCCAGCCAGCGGGCCACGTTCGGCGCGGACCCGCCGAGCCCGGCCGACCGCGCCCCCGATGTCCTGCGGGACCCCGCCTCGCCGCCCCCGCCGTACAGCGCGCCGAGCGCGGCGTCCATCGCCGCGTCCCGCCCGGCCAGCGCGCACCCAGTGCCGTCGGCCTCGCCCCCGCCGAGCACCATCCGCCACCGCCGCAGCCGCTCGTCTCCGGCCGTGCCCATGTTGTCCGTACCGCTCATCCGTCCGTCCCCCTCCACTCGTCGTGTCCACGTGGGCTGTTCCATCCGGCCCCGCTCATCCAGCCCCGCCGCGCCGATCCAGCCCCGCCGGCGTTCGAGGCGCTCTTTTCAGCCCCGCCGACGTTCGAGGCGCTCTTTTCAGCCCCGCCGGCGTTTGAGGCGCGGGGTCCGGGGCGGAGCCCCGGCAACGGACCGGCACCTCACCCGGCAAGCAGCATCCGCACCAGCCCGACCACCGCGTCCGCCCGCTCCGGATCCAGCTCCGGGGCGAAACCCGCCGGAGCCGAGCCACCGGGCACCGGGGCCGCGGAACCGCCCGGCCCGCGCCGCACCAGCTCGCCCAGGGTCCGCTTCACGCCCGGCTCGTACGCCCCGAACGTCCGCCGCAGCAGCGGCAGCACATCGGTGAACGCCCGCTCCGGCACCCCCACCAGCCAGGTGTCGATCAGGCCCAGCAGCCGGTCGTCGTGGACCAGCAGCGTGCCCCCGCCCGAACTCCCGCCCGCGAAGCCCTCGATCCAGCCCGCCGCATCGGCCGGGGAGGACGCCGGGGACAGGGCGAGCCCCATCAGCCGGGCCGTCTCCTCGGCCGGCAGCCGCCCGTCGTCGAGGAGCAGCCGGGCCGCCCGGCCGCGGATCAGGCCGGGCACGGTGTCCCGGCCGGCCAGCGTGGCGAGCACCGCGGACCAGCGCTCCCGCAGCCCTTCGTCGGCGTCCGCCAGCAGGCCGATCGCCCCGTGCACCCCGTCCACGTGCCCGCGCATCTCCGCCGCCGCGTCGGCGTCCAGGCCGGCCGTGCAGGCCGACGGCAGCGCCACGCATATCCGCTCGGCGAGCCCGGCCGCCACGGCGCCGAGCGCCGTCGCGTCGGTGCCCCGGACGTCCCCGTACCGCAGCGAACGGGCCAGGGCCGGCAGGGCCTTGGCGAGCCGCGCCACGTCGGTGTCCAGCGCGGCCCGGTCGGCGAGGGCCCGCAGTACGGCGGGCAGCGCCTGCGCGAGCCCGGCCAGCAGGCACTGTTCGGCCAGGGCGGTCACCTCGCCCAGTTCCCCGGCCCCGGCGGCGTCCGCCTCGGCCTTGGCGGTGGCCGCCCCGAGGACGGTGGTCCCCCATATGCCGGCCTCGGCGATCCGCACCGACAGCTCCGGCTCCCACCGCAGCCGCCAGGTCTCCCGGAAGGTTCCGGTGCCGGCCCGGGAGGCGGCCGGTGTGCCCCAGGCGATGCCGAGCAGCCGCAGCCGGTGCAGCAGCAGGGACTTCGCCGTGTCGGTGTCCTTGCGCAGGTCCAGTTCCAGCTCGCGGTCCTGCGCCTCGGCCTTGAGCCGCAGCGTGCGCTGCTGTCGCGTCAGGTCGCGCTGGAGGGGTACGACGGGGGCTCCGTCCGGGACCTCACCGAGCACGTCGCCGACGACGAGCCGGTCCTCGATCAGTGCGAGCGGTATGTCGGAGCCGTCGCACATCACCGCCCGGACCGCTTCCAGCGTCTCCGTCAGGCCGGCCAGCGGCCGGCCCCGCATCGCTGCGAGGGTCTCGGCCAGCCGGACCGCCTCGATGACGTGCGCCGAGGAGACCTGCCGGTCCTCCTCGCGCAGCAGGCCGGCGACCTTGGTCAGCCAGCGCTCGACGGGCCGGTCCCGGGCGGAGAAGAGGTGGGCGTACCAGCCGGGCGAGGTGATCCCCGCTCCGTACCCGCCGGCCCGGGCGAGCCTGCGGTGGGTCCAGGGCACCCAGGTGGTCTCCACCTTGACCTTGGGCAGGCCGCTCAGCAGGGCCTTGTCGGCGGCCACGGTGGCCTTGGCCCGCAGCGCGGGGACGTGCCAGGCTCCGCACACCACGGCGTAGGCGTCGCCGAACTCCCGGCGGGCGGCCCGCATCCGCTGGCGCATGTACGCCTCGCGCACCAGGTCGCGCCGGTGGCCCCCGTCGCCGTACGCCTCGCGCAGGGCTCCCATGGCCTCCCCGAGCGCCTCGAAGGCACCGAGCACATCCTCCCGTGCGCCCCCGGCGCCGCGGTGCTCGACCACGTCCTCCCACCAGCGCTCGGGGTCGTCGTACCCGGCGGTCTCGGCCAGCACGGCCAGGGGGTCCAGCCGGACGGCGTCCGGCTCGGTCCCTTGCGGCTCCTCCCCTCCGGCGGCGAGCGAGTGCGCTGCCGGGAGGTCGATGAACCGGACCGGGACGTCGTGCTCCTGGGCCCAGCGGATGGCCACCCATTCGGGTGAGAACCCGGCCAGCGGCCAGAACGCGGCCCGGCCCGTATCGTCCGCCGCGTGCGCGAGGAGCGCGACGGGCGGCCGCATCCCCTCCGCGGCGGCGAACGGCAGCAGCGCGTCCCCCTCGGGCGGGCCCTCGATCAGCACCGCCTCGGGCCGGGCTGCCTCCAGGGCCGCCCGGACGGCACGGGCCGAGCCGGGCCCGTGGTGCCGTACGCCCAGCAGCAGCGGGCCCTTCACCGGGCTCGGGCTCATACGGTCACCTCCCGGCAGGCCCGGTAGAAGTCCTTCCAGCCGTCGCGCTCGCGGACCACGGCCTCCAGGTACTCCTGCCAGACCACCTTGTCGGCCGCCGGGTCGCGGACCACGGCGCCGAGGATCCCGGCGGCCACGTCGGAGGGGCGCAGCACGCCGTCCCCGAAGTGGGCGGCCAGGGCCAGGCCGCCGGTGACGACGGAGATGGCCTCGGCGGTGGACAGGGTGCCGCTGGGCGACTTCACCTTCGTACGGCCGTCGTCGGTGACGCCGTCGCGCAGCTCGCGGAAGACGGTGACGACGCGGCGGATCTCCTCCAGGCCTTCGGGGGCGGCCGGCAGGTCGAGGGCGCGGCCCATCTGGTCGACGCGGCGGGCGACGATGTCGACCTCGGCGTCGGCGGTGGCGGGCAGGGGCAGCACCACGGTGTTGAAGCGGCGGCGCAGCGCGCTGGAGAGCTCGTTCACCCCGCGGTCGCGGTCGTTGGCGGTGGCGATGAGGTTGAAGCCGCGCACGGCCTGTACCTCTTCGCCGAGCTCCGGTATCGGGAGGGTCTTCTCGGACAGGACGGTGATGAGGGTGTCCTGGACGTCGGCGGGGATGCGGGTGAGCTCCTCGACGCGGGCGGTCATGCCGTCGGCCATGGCCCGCATGACGGGGCTGGGGACGAGCGCCTCGCGGCTGGGGCCGTGGGCGAGCAGCCGGGCGTAGTTCCATCCGTACCGGATGGCTTCCTCGGGTGTGCCCGCGGTGCCCTGGACGAGGAGGGTGGAGTCTCCGCTGACGGCGGCCGCGAGGTGTTCGGACACCCAGGTCTTGGCGGTTCCGGGGACGCCCAGCAGGAGCAGGGCGCGGTCGGTGGCCAGGGTGGTGACGGCTACTTCGACGATGCGGCGCGGCCCCACGTACTTGGGTGTGATCACCGTGCCGTCGTCGAGCGTGCCGCCGAGCAGGTACGTGGCGACGGCCCACGGGGAGAGCTTCCAGCGGGTCGGTCGGGGTCGGTCGTCGGCGGCCGCCAGGGCTTTCAGTTCGTGTGCGAAGGCATCTTCGGCATGCGGTCGCAGAGCCTCTGCTCGCTGCTCGTTCCCGTGCATGGTCATGGTCCCCCTCCAAAGCTCGGCAGCCGCTCCCGACTGCTGACTCCACGGTGCACCACGCCACTGACAACGGACCCTGCCGATAGCGTTGTTGCTGGTCAGAGCGATTGTCAGTGGCGGTCTCTACGGTGGTTCACATGACTGATCAGGGGGACCGCTGGACAGCGGAACAGGTACTGGATCTGGCTCCTGACGATGCCTCACGCAAGGCGGGGGGCAGACTCGGCGGGGCGGGGCCGTGGTTGCAGATCGGAGGTTCCGCTTCCGGTTCGGTATGGGGGTTGTGCAAGGGCAGCGGCAGCAAGCCGTACCGCACGGTCGTGGACCTGACGGGCCCCGCGTACAAGTGCTCCTGCCCGAGCCGGAAGTTCCCCTGCAAGCACGCGCTGGGGCTGTTGCTGCTCTGGTCGGCGGAGGGGGTCGGCGAGCCGGGCGAGGCTCCGGAGTGGGCCGCGCAGTGGCTGGCGGACCGGGCGGCCAAGGCCGCCCGGCCGCCCGGCGGGAGGGCCGCGCCGGCCGACGAGGAGGGGGCCCGGAAGCGGGCCGAGCGGCGGGCGGCTCGCGTCGGCGCGGGCGTCACCGAGCTGGAGCAGCGGCTGGCCGATCTGCTGCGTGGCGGCCTCGCGGGCCAGGAGCAGGCGGGATACGCGGGATGGGAGGAGACGGCGGCCCGCATGGTCGACGCCCAGGCACCCGGACTGGCCGGAAGGGTACGGGAGTTGGGGACGATACCCAGTTGCGGCCCCGGCTGGCCCGCCCGGATGCTGGAGGAGGCGGCGCTGCTGCACCTGCTCGACCGGGCATGGCTGGGGGTGGCCGGGCTGCCGGAAGAGCTGGCGGCGACGGTGCGCAGCCGCGTGGGACTGCCGGCCTCCGGGGAGGGGGAGGCCGTACGGGACCGGTGGCTGGTGCTCGCCCAGTACGACACGGTGTCGCCGGACGGCCGGCTCACCACCCGCCGGATATGGCTGCGCGGGCTGGCGGGCGGGCGGCCCGCTCTGGTGCTGGACTTCGGACCGCCGGGGCGGCCACCGGGGCTGGCTCTGCCGGTGGGGCTGGTGCTGGAGGCGGAGATGCGCTTCCGGCCCGGGTCGGCGGGGCTGCGGGCGGACCTCGGTGAGAGGTTCGCGGCAGCCGTGCCGTGCGCGGAGGTTCCGGCCGGGGTGAGCACGGGGGCGGCTCTGGAGGCGTACGGGGCGGCGTTGCGGCAGGACCCGTGGCTGGAGTCCTGGCCGGTGGTGCTCGGTCCGGTGGTTCCGATACCGGGAGAGCTCGGCTGGCAGCTGGCGGACGCGGAGGGCACCTCCGCCCTGCCGGTGCCCCTCACCGGGGGCGGCGGCCGCTCCCGCGGGGGGCTGTGGCAGCTGGCGGCGTTGTCGGGCGGGGGCCCGGTGACGGTGTTCGGCGAGTGCGGCCACCGCGGCTTCACCCCTCTGACGGCCTGGCAGCCGGACTCGACCGAGCCCGTCGCCCTGTCCTGATCAGGAGCGGAGAAAAGCAAACACATCGCAGGGGGCCTGGGGGGTCCTGTGCCGTCACACAGGGCGGCGAGACGTACGGCGCCGGGGGGCGCCGCACGAGAAACGACGACGAGCCGGGGGGCTTGCATGAACGACAACCACGCCAGCTGAACGCGAGCAGGCAGACGGGGACACCGACAGCTCCGGTCCCGTGGAGGGGGCGGGACCGGAGCCCATGACACGACCGACGACGAGCGACGACGAGCGACGAGGGAGGGGCCCGATGGACAAGGCCGACGAGGGGTACGGGGAGTGGGAGGAGCTGGTCGCCGCCGCGCTGCTGGGCACCGAGCGGCGCCGGGGCGGGGGCCCGGCGGGCTCACCGGAGGCGCTGCTGGACGCGGCGGCCGTGCACACCGTACGGCGCCGGGCCGGGCTGCTTCCGGCCGAGGCCGGGCCGCGCCCGGAGCCCGCGCCCCGGGACCCCCGGCCCGCGCCGCCGGAGGCAGCCGGCCGCAGGCTCGCGCAGTTGCTGGCCGGCCGCGGCGGCCCGGTCAACGGCGGCGGGCGGCGCGGGACCGCCCCGGACCTGACGGAGCTGCTGCCGCAGTGGCTGGCCGCCGCCGCGCGGCACGGATACCGCTCGCCGGCCGCGCTCGTACCGGCACTGCTGGACGCGGCCCGGGCCCGTACGGACCTGCGGCCGCAGGCTCTGGCCCTGGCCGGGACGCGGGGGCTGTGGCTGGCGCGGATGAATCCGGACTGGCGGTTCGCCCTGCGCGGCGGTTCGGGCGGTGCCGGGGAACTGCCGGAGGTGACGGACCGGTTGGCGGTGGAACGGCTGTGGCAGGAGGGGCTGTTCGCGGAGCGGGTGGCCCTGCTCGGGGCCGTCCGGGCCCACGAGGCGGCGGCCGCGCCGCGGCTGCTGACGACGACCTGGGCCACCGAACGGGCCGAGGACCGGCTGATGTTCCTCGATTCGCTGAGGGTGGGGCTGTCGGAGGGGGACGAGCCCTTCCTGGAGGCGGCGCTGGGTGACCGAAGCCGCAATGTCCGCGCCACGGCCGCCGAACTGCTGTCGGCGCTTCCGACCTCGGCGCTGGCCGGGCGGATGGCGGAGCGCGCGCTGGCCTGCGTAGGCCCCGAGGGGGTGACTCCGCCGGCCGAGTGCGACGCGGGGATGCTCCGCGACGGGGTGGTCAAGCGGCCGCCCGCCGGGCGCGGGGAGCGGGCCTGGTGGCTCGGTCAGTTGGTGGAGGCGGCGCCGCTGTCGTGCTGGCGGGAGCGGTTCGGGGGGCTCGGCCCGGCGGAGATAGTGGCGCTGCCGGTGGCCGCGGGCGACGGCTGGACGGAGGAGCTGCACGCGGCGTGGTGCCGGGCCGCCGTGCGCCAGCGCGACGCGCCGTGGTCTCGGGCGCTGCTCGGCCCGGCGTCCGCGCCGCCCGCGGCGGGTCCGGGCACGGCCTCGCTCGCGGAGCGGGCCAAGCTGCTGGAGACCCTCCCGCACGCGGAGCGGGCGGAGTGGGTCGCGGAGTTCATACGGGCCCACGGGCTGTCGGAGGCCTTCCAGCTGCTCGGGGTGTGCGTCGTGCCATGGGCGGGAGCGCTGGGCCGGGCGGTCGTGGACGCGCTGGACACCGCCCGCGACGCGGGCAGCTACCCGTGGAGCTTCAGCGGGGTGATGGGCCTGGCCGAGCGCTGCCTCGATCCCGCGGAAGCGGGCCGGCTGGAGGCCCTGACCACGGCCGCGGAGGACCTGCCGGACGCGGCCCCCGGCGCGGCCGCGTACTGGGCCGAGGCGTTCCAGCGGCTCGTCTCGACCCTTCGCCTCCGCGCGGCAATGCTGTCCGAACTGGCCCCGGCCTAGCCCCTGCGGGGGGGGGCTCGGCCGGGACCCGAAGCCCGGGGCTCCGCCCTGGACCCCGCGCCTCAAACGCTGGCGAGGCCGGATGTACGCGAGGCTGCGGGCCGCCGGAGGCTACTGGCGGACGTGGGCGCGGACCCACTCCACGATGGCGGTCGTCGTCGCGCCCGGCGTGAAGATCTCGGCGACGCCCTTCTCCTTCAGAGGGGCGATGTCGTCCTCCGGGATGATGCCGCCGCCGAAGACCTTGATGTCCTCCGCGTCGCGCTCCTTGAGGAGTTCCAGCACGCGCGCGAAGAGCGTGTTGTGGGCGCCGGAGAGGATCGAGAGGCCGATGGCGTCGGCGTCCTCCTGGATGGCGGTGTCCACGATCTGCTCGGGGGTCTGGTGGAGGCCGGTGTAGATGACCTCCATGCCCGCGTCCCGCAGCGCCCGCGCGATCACCTTGGCCCCGCGGTCGTGGCCGTCGAGACCCGGCTTGGCCACCACCACACGGATCGGACCGGTCACACCCATCGCACTGCCTCCCGAGTGAACGAACGTTAAGTACAGCATCGCGCACGCCACCGTTTCGCGGTCAATCACGAGGGGGAAATCACACGTGGGACGGCATTGCGCCACCGTGCCGACAGCCGCACGGCACGGTGGTGCGAGCGCCGCGGTCCCGCAGAGGCTCAGGGGAGGCCGTCGATGGGGCTGCTCATACCCATGTCCATGCCCTTGTCCGGTGCCGCGCTGCGGGCCGGCGTGCTTGAGGTGGTGGTGTTCGGCGGACACCTCCTGCTGTATCCCACCGGAGTGTGCCAGGAGAAGGTCACCACCCGCCCGCCGGCGACACGGCCGCCGGTCCTCCTTCTCCACGGGTTCACCGACAACCGGTCCGTCTTCGTCCTGCTGCGCCGCGCCCTCGGGGCCGGAGGCCGGCACGTGGAGGCGTACAACTACTCGCCCTTCACGCTCGATCTGCGCGTCACCGCCCGCCATCTCGCCCGGCGTGTCGAGGAGCTGTGCGAGCGCACCGGACAGGAACGGGTGGATCTGGTCGGGCACAGCCTGGGCGGTCTGGTCGGCCGCTACTACGTGCAGCGGCTCGGCGGCGACACCCGGGTCCGGACGCTCGTCACCCTCGGCACCCCGCATTCCGGCACCCGGGTCGCCCCCTTCATGGACGCGCACCCGCTGATCCGGCAGATACGGCCGGACTCCGAGGTGATGACCGAGCTCGCCGCGCCCGCGCCCGGCTGTGCCACCCGATGCGTGGCGTTCTGGAGCGAGTTCGACGCGATCATGACCCCGGCCGGGACGGCGCGGATCGAGCACCCGGATCTATGTGTGGAAAATGTGCAGGTCACCGGCATCGGACATCTGGCGCTGCCCGCCCATCCCGCCGTGATCGCGGCGGTCCGGCGCACCCTCGAAGGACCCGGCCTGGCCGCCGTCACGGGCTCGGACACCGCCTCCGTCGCCTAGCCGACGAGCGACCGGCAGTCGAACTAATTTCGAACTCAAGGCCAAGGGTCCGCATTTCGGCGACCGAAAGACGGCCGAATGCCCGGTTCCGGAGATCTGAGGTCCCGGCGAAGATTGTCGATGCGAGTAACCGCCGGGTACAGTCACGCCACTGCTCTCCTCCGGTGAACCTTGAGTTCCCGGCCACCCAGGCCCCCACTGCCGAGGCGAAAGAGAAGTTGGTGAACGACCGCCCCACGTCGGGCCAGTATCCGGATGCCGGGTACGACGGCCTCTCCACCACCGCTTTCGCTGGTGACTCGACCTACGTTTCCTACGAAACGCAGGGCCAGGGGGTCAACTACGCCGCCTACGGCTCCTACGACACCGGCGCGTACGACACCACCGCGTGGGCCTCGCAGGACAGTTACCTGTCCACGATCCCGACCCAGGCCGCCCCCGAGGACACCACCGGGAGCTGGGACGCGAGCGCCTGGAACACGCCGAGCGCGGACTACTCCGGCTATGCGCAGTACCAGCAGCCCTCCTTCGGCTACGACACCTCCGGCGAGCAGACCGGTCACTGGGCGATGCCGGGCTACGGCACCACCGGCACCGAGACCGGAGCCTACGACGCCACCGCCTGGAACACCGTCGCCGAGACCCCGGCCCAGCCCGAGGCCGCCTACGCGTACGAGTACCAGGCCGCGCCCCAGCCCGAGCCCGCGCCGCAGGAGTACACGTACCAGGCGACCTCCGTCGGCTACGCCTACGAGGCCACCCAGGCCGTCACCATCGACTCCGGGCACCAGAGCGGATTCGAGACCGGTTTCGAGACCGGGACGGACACGTACACGGACACGTACACCGAGACCGCCGTCTTCGAGTCGCTCTCCGACGAAACGCCGCAGGTCCACGAGGCACCCGAGCCGCCCGAGGTCCACGACCTCCCCACCCAGGCCATGCCCGTGACCTCGGCTCCGCGCTCCGCGCGCCGGACCGCCGCCAAGGGCAACGGCAAGGCCGGCACCGGCTCCAAGGCGAGCAGCAGCACCGGCGCCGGCGCCGGCGGCAGCAGCCGTCGCCGCAACCCGGCGAAGCGTTCCGCCCTGCTGACCGTGGCCGTGCCCTCGGCCTGCGTGATGGGTGTCGCGGGCGTCGCGGCCGCCTCCGTCGGCGGCCTCACCGGCACCGACCGGCCCGCCGAGGAGCCCACCACGATGGCCGCGCCCGACCCGGCCTCGGTGAAACCGGTCGCGGCGAACACCAAGCTCGACACTCAACTGGTCGCGCTCAGCGCCGACGCGGGCGACTTCGCGGACCGCGCGAGCCGCACGCAGGAGCGCATCGACCTGCGCGAGCGCCAGGAAGAGGAAAAGAAGAAGAAGGCGGAGGAGGCCGCGGCCAAGGAGGCCGCCCGCCCCAAGTTCGCCATCCCCGTCGAGCAGCACGGCCTGAGCGCCAACTTCGGCCAGGCCGGCGGCATGTGGATGTCGGTGCACACCGGCATCGACTTCCCGGTCTCCTACGGGACACCGGTCATGTCGGCCACGGACGGCACCGTGCGCACGCAGTACAACAGCGCCTACGGGAACATGGCGATAGTGACCGCCCCCGACGGCACCGAGACCTGGTACTGCCACCTCAGTTCCACCAAGATCCGCGGCGGCAAGGTCAAGGCGGGCGAGGTCATCGCCTACTCGGGCAACTCCGGCAACTCCACCGGCCCGCACCTCCACTTCGAGGTCCGGCCCGGCGGCGGATCCGCGATCGACCCCCTGCCCTGGCTCCGCAGCCACGGCCTGGACCCGACGTAACCGCCCCACCCATCCCCCGGCGCAGCAGCCCGGCGAAACCCCCGGCGTAACCGCGCCACGCAATCCCCCGGCGTAACCGCGCCACGCAATCCCCCGGCGTAACCGCCGCGCGGCCCGAAGGCCGCGCGGCCGCCCGCCGTCCCGTCCTACAGCTTCTGCACCGGCGCGTATCGCAGCAGCAGCCGCTTGGGCTTGTCGTCCCCGAAGTCGATGGTGGCCTGCGCGTCCGCGCCCGCTCCCTTGACCTCCATGACGGTGCCGAGCCCGAACTGGTCGTGCGTGACCCGGTCCCCGACCACCAGGGCGATGACCGGCTTGTCGGCGGCCCGCCGCGTCGCGAATCCGGACGGGCCCGACTTCGTACGCGACGAGGACAGGAACGCCTCCGGCGAGGTGCCGAACGTCGCCTTGCCCGATCCGGACGACGACGACCCGTACCCCGAGCTCCGCATCGGACCGGCCGGCTTCTGCGTCGCACCCGTCCGCTTCCACTGGAGGTACTCCGCCGGAATCTCCTCCAGGAACCGCGACGGCGGGTTGTACGAGGGCGTGCCCCACGCGCTGCGCATGCTGGAGCGGGTCAGGTACAACCGCTCGCGCGCCCGCGTGATGCCGACGTACGCGAGGCGGCGCTCCTCCTCAAGCTCCTTGGTCTGGCCCAGCGCCCGCATGTGCGGGAAGACCCCGTCCTCCATGCCGGTCAGGAAGACCACCGGGAATTCGAGGCCCTTGGCGGTGTGCAGGGTCATCAGCGTGATGACGCCCGTGCCCTCGGTGTCCTCGTCCGGGATCTGGTCGGAGTCGGCGACGAGCGCGACCTGCTCCAGGAACTCGGCCAGGGTGCCGGACCCGGGAGCCGGGGCCCCGGTCTCCGCGGCCTCGGCCGCCGCGGCCTCCCGCGCCTGCTCGAACTCCAGCGCCACGGCCGCGAGCTCCTGCAGGTTCTCGATGCGCGTCTCGTCCTGCGGGTCGGTCGACGCCTGGAGTTCGGCGAGGTAGCCGGTCCGCTCCAGCACCGCCTCCAGCACCACCGCCGGACCCGCGCCCGAGTCGACGATCGTGCGCAGCTCCTCCATCAGCACGTTGAACCGCTTCACCGCGTTGGTGGAGCGCGCGGCCATGCCGAAGGCCTCGTCCACACGGCGCAGCGCCTGCGGGAAGGTGATCTTCTCGCGCATCGCGAGGGCGTCGATCATCGCCTCGGCGCGCTCGCCGATGCCGCGCTTGGGCACGTTCAGGATGCGCCGCAGCGGGACGTTGTCCTCCGGGTTCGCCAGGACACGCAGGTACGCGAGGACGTCGCGGACCTCCTTGCGCTCGTAGAAGCGGACGCCGCCGACGACCTTGTAGGGCAGTCCGACCCGGATGAAGATCTCCTCGAACACGCGGGACTGCGCGTTGGTCCGGTAGAAGATCGCGACGTCGCCCGCCTTGGCGTCGCCCGCGTCCGTCAGCCGGTCGATCTCGTCGGCGACGAACTGGGCCTCGTCGTGCTCGGTGTCCGCGACGTATCCGGTGATGACGGCGCCGGTGCCGGCCTGGGTCCACAGGTTCTTGGCGCGGCGGTTCTCGTTGCGCTCGATGACCGCGTTGGCCGCGGAGAGGATCGTCTGGGTGGAGCGGTAGTTCTGCTCCAGCAGGATCGTCGTCGCGTCCTTGTAGTCCTCCTCGAACTGGAGGATGTTGCGGATGGTCGCGCCGCGGAAGGCGTAGATCGACTGGTCGGCGTCACCCACCACGCACAGCTCGGCCGGGGGCAGGTCCGGGTAGCCGGTGCCGACGAGCTCGCGCACCAGCGTGTACTGGGCGTGGTTGGTGTCCTGGTACTCGTCGACGAGGACGTGCCGGAAGCGGCGCCGGTAGTGCTCGGCGACGTCCGGGAACGCCTGGAGCAGGTGGACCGTGGTCATGATGATGTCGTCGAAGTCGAGGGCGTTGGCCTCGCGCAGCCGCCCCTGGTACATCGCGTACGCCTGGGCGAGGGTCTTCTCGAAGCCGTCGACGGCCTGGTCGGCGAAGGCCTCCTCGTCGATCAGCTCGTTCTTCAGGTTCGAGATCTTGGCGTTGAAGGCCTTCGGCGGGAACTTCTTCGGGTCCAGGTCCAGGTCGCGGCAGACGAGGGCCATCAGGCGCTTCGAGTCGGCCGCGTCGTAGATCGAGAACGAGGAGGTGAAGCCGAGCCGCTTGGACTCGCGGCGCAGGATGCGCACGCACGCACTGTGGAAGGTGGAGACCCACATGGCGTTCGCGCGCGGGCCGACCAGACCCTCGACGCGCTCCTTCATCTCACCGGCGGCCTTGTTGGTGAAGGTGATCGCCAGGATCTGACCGGGGTGGACGTTCCGCGCGGACAGCAGGTGTCCGATGCGGTGGGTCAGCACCCGGGTCTTGCCGGAGCCGGCGCCGGCCACGATGAGCAGCGGCGAGCCCGCGTGCACCACGGCCGCGCGCTGCTCCTCGTTGAGCCCGTCCAGGAGCGTCGCCGGGTCGATGACGGGCCTGGGGGCGCCGTCCCGGTAGTACGCGTCCCCGCTCATGGGTACGTCGAACCGCCCCCCGAAGAGATCGTCCGCGCCCGCTTCGGGGGCGGCGTGGTCCTCGGGCGGCGGCGGGACCTCGTCGGAGGGGGTGAGGTCCGCCAGGAAACTGTCGTCAAAGAGGCTGCTCATCGCATTCCGAGTCTAGGGGGCGGGACCGACAGGCCAGCACGAGTTCGAGCAGACCGGGGAAACGGAGCTCCAGGTCCTCGCGGCGCAGCGCGAGGAAGAGCTTGCGGCCCTGGGGGCGCTGGCAGATCACGCCGCTCTCGCGCAGCGTCTTGAGGTGGTGCGTGACGCTGGAGCGGGGCAGGTCGGGGACGACCTCGCCGCAGAACACCTCCTCGCCGGAGGACAGCTTGCGGACGATCTCCAGCCGGACGGGGTGTCCGAGCGCCGCCAGGACCTCGACCAGCTCGATGCGGGCGGCGGCGGGGTGGGTCGGCTCGGCGGCGGTGGCAGGCATGACCCCACTGTACGCAGATCTCGTACGGACATTGCCAAACCATTCGAAGATCTCGTACAGTCCACTCGTCCAACCGTACGAAATCTTCGAACGGTCAACGCCGCCAGGACGGAACCGCCATGCCCCAGCTCACCACCGCCCAGCTCACCACCGCCCAGCTCACCGCCACCCAGCTCACCGCCACCGCCCAGCTCACCACCGCCCCGCTCGACGACGCCGCCCTGGCCGCCTCCCTCGACGGGGGCTTCACCAGCCGCCACGCCGAGGTCAACGGCACACGGCTGCACTACGTGGAGGGCGGCAGCGGCACACCGCTCGTCCTCCTCGGCGGCTGGCCGCAGACCTGGTGGCAGTGGCACAAGGTGCTGCCGGCCCTGGCCCGCCGGTACCGGGTGATCGCCGTCGACCTGCGCGGCATGGGCGGCTCCGCCAAGCCCGACACCGGCTACGACAAGAAGACGATGGCCGCCGACGTCCACGCCCTCCTCGGGCACCTCTCGATCGGATCGGCGCACTTCGCCGGGCACGACATCGGCGCGATGGTCGCCTACGCCCACGCCGCCAACCACCCGGACGCCACCCGCCGGCTCGCCCTTCTCGACGTCTCGCACCCCGAGGAGGCCTGGGCGCAGATGCCCCTGTTGCCCAGCCCCGGGCTCCGCCACCTGTGGTGGTTCGCCTTCAACCAGGTGCCGGGCCTGCCCGAGCAGCTCCTCGCCGGCCGCTACCGCGTGCTGCTGGACTGGCTGTTCGCGGCCATGACCGCCGACCCCGCCGCCATCGACGACCACTCCCGCGCGGTGTACGCCCGCGCGTACGACTCCCCGGACGCGATCCGGGCCGGCAACGCCTGGTACCAGGCGTTCCGCCAGGACATCGACGACCTCGCCGGCTACTCCCCCGTGACCACCCCGCTGCTCGCGCTCGGCGGCGAGCACAGCAACTACGAACGCCTGCTCGCCGCGGTTCCGGCGCTCGGCACCGACACCCGGGTCGTCCGCGTCGACGGCAGCGGCCACTACCTCCCGGAGGAGCGGCCGGAGTTCGTCACGGCCGAACTGACCCGCTTCTTCGGCTGACCGGGCCGCCTCGTACGCTCGACGCCATGGACGTACTCATCGATGTCTTCGTCGGCCTGCACATCATCGGAATCGCCTCGCTCCTCGGCGGCTTCCTGACCCAGATGAAGGCGATGAGCGCGGGCACCGCCCGTTTCACGCCCGCCATGCTGCACGGCGCGCTCACCATGCTCGTCACCGGCGTACTCCTGGTCGGCTTCAACCAGATGGCCGGGGACCCCGTCAACAACGTCAAGGTCGGGGTGAAGCTCGCGATCCTCTTCGTGATCCTCTGCCTCGTCTACGTCAAGCGCGACGAGGAGCACGTGGACAAGGCGCTGTTCGGCGCGGTCGGCGGGCTGACCGTGATCAACATCTTCATCGCCGTTCTCTGGCACTGACCCACACCGGAACGATCCACTCCGATCCTCGGCGGCCAGCTCCGGTCGTATCGGGCCACTTACGATCATCTCGTCATCCGCCCGTTACCTCCGGGTCTAGCGTCCTCCTCCAAGCACCGACAGAGGAAGGACGTGAGGCCCTCGTGGCCAGTCATCGAAAGCCCAGGCAGCGCCCGCTCTCCGGCGGCCCGGTACGGACGACCGCCGCCACCCTCGCCCTCGCGGGCGCTGCCACCGCCACCGTCTTCGAAGGCACCTCCCAGGCCGACCCCCGGCCCACCCCCGCCCAGATCAAGTCGGAGGTGGACCGGCTCTACGAGGAGGCCGAGGCGGCGACCGAGCAGTACAACGGGGCGAAGGAACAAGCGGACGAGGCCGAACGCGCGCTGACCGGACTGCGCGAGGAGACCGCCCGCAAGACCGACCAGCTCAACACCGCCCGCAGCGCACTCGGAACGCTCGCCGCCTCCCAGTACCGCAGCGGGTCCCTGGGCACCGCCGTCCAGCTCGCGCTGGCCTCCGACCCGCAGGAGTACCTCTCCCAGGCCGCCTTCATCGCCCGCGCCGGGGACCGCAACGCCGCCGGGGTCACCACCGTGCGCCGCCGGCTCGACGAGGTCGGCAAGCTCCGCGAACAGGCCGCCGGGCGGCTCGCGGACCTGCGCTCCCGGCAGGACGAACTCGCCGGGCACAAGGCCGTGATCGAGGAGAAGCTCACCACCGCCAAGAACCTGCTGGCCCGGCTCACCGCCGAGGAGCGGGCCGCCTACGAGGCCCGGTCGCCCGGCGGTCCGGCCGCCGCGCCCGCCGCGTCCGCCGCGTCCGCCGCGCCCGCCGGGTCCGCCGCGTCCGCCGCGTCCAAGGGCAGCACGCCCCCGCCCCCGGCCGACGGTTCGCGCGCTGCCCGCGCCGTGGCCTTCGCGTACGGGGCGATCGGCAAGCCGTACGTCTGGGGCGCGACGGGCCCGGGGTCCTTCGACTGCTCCGGCCTGACCCAGGCGGCCTGGCGCTCGGCAGGAGTCTCCCTGCCCCGCACCACCTACACCCAGATCAACGCCGGCCGGCGCGTGTCCCGCGACCAGCTGGCCCCCGGCGACCTGGTGTTCTTCTACTCCGGGGTCACCCACGTCGGCCTCTACGTCGGCAACGGCCAGATGGTCCACGCCCCGCGCCCCGGGTCGACGGTCCGGCTGGCGCCGATCGACTCCATGCCCTGGGCCGGCGCCTCCCGCCCCGCCTAAGCAGCCTCAGCCGCGGGCGCAGTGCCCACAGGTCCCGCGCCGGCGGAAGTAGTAGCCGAGGGTGGCGGCGCCCAGCGCGGCTCCCCACACCACCCAGAGCATCGCCGGGTAGTTGGTCCCCCAGCCGAAGGGCTGGTCCCCGCCCCGGATCATCTGGAGGCCGCCGGGGATCAGCACCACGGCCACGAGCAGGGCCGGGACGATCGCGGTGGCGAGCGCGACCGGCCTGCCCGCCTTGAACGGCACCCACCGCGGCCAGACCTCGCCCCAGCGCGCGACCAGCCCGTGCGTCAGCACGCCGCCGACGGTCGACGCGATCGCGAGGCCCAGCCCGATCCCGAGCATGCCCGGGGTGTCCTGCATGTCCTTGAGGAACGCGTCGGTGATGCCCATCGGGTAGCCGAGGAACCAGGCCACCCGGGTCACGTCGTACGGGATGCTCGACAGCACGGCGATCAGTACGGCCCTGCGCCCCCAGCGAGCCGCCGACTCCGGTGCGGTCCAGGCCGCGGCCCGGCCTCCGCGCCCGCAGTGCGCGCACAGTCCGCGGGTGCGCCGCTGGTACGCCAGCACGGCCAGGGTCCAGAGCACACCGCCCACGAACAGGATGAGCAGGTTGTCCCGGTGCCAGTAGAGGATCTCGCCGACGCCGCCCTGCGGGCCGGGCACCCCGGTGAAGGCGAACACCACGAGCAGGGGCGCGAAGGCGACCACGGCGATCAGCGTGTAGTCCTGCAGGGCCACCGTGAGCGCGAGGGCCTGCGCCCAGCCGAAGCCGAGCAGGAACCACCGCGCGGCGCGGCCGCCCACCGGGCGGCGTGCCATGAGGACCCCGCAGACCGCCCCCGCGAGGCCGAGTGCCGCGATGACCGGGCTCACGACGGCGGCCGGGCTCGGTTCGAGGACGGATCCGGTCGAGCGGTCCCCGGGGACCGGCCCGAACGGGTAACCGGCGCCGCCCAGGGCCCAGTACAGTCCGGCCAGTCCGTAGGCGAGGGACCACACGGCCGCCGCGTACGGGGCCCAGTGGGGCCAGCCCGACCACCACCGGCGGCGCACCGCCGCCTGGTCCTGCACGTTCCTGCTGCTCACCGCGTGTGCCATGGCCCTGATCCCCCTTGGATTCCGTCCTGGGACCAGACTCCCGGCCGGCCGCCGCCGGGCACATCGGCCGACCGGCAGAGATCGGCGGCGGGCTCTGCGGGGGCCGTCTGCCGATCGGCAGACGCAGGGCCCGGCGCGGCCTACGGGGCCTACGGGGCCTTGACCACGCCGCTCAGCCAGGCGAAGGTCTGCGGCAGCTGCTTGGACCACGATTCGAGGTTGTGCCCGCCGACGACCTTCTCCGCGTGCACCGCGGTCGGGCTCTTGGCGATCGCCTTGAGGTCCGTGCCGGACAGGTAGCCGTCCTGCTCGGCCCCCGACATCCACAGCGCCACCGGCGGCGGGGTGGGCGCGGCCTGGAGCCAGTTCTTCAGGTTGTGCGTCTTGCGCAGTTCGGGGTCCTTGGCGACCAGCGACGAGGGCTCCTGCCCCGGGTCGTTGTAGCCGGACAGGGAGACGGCCGCGCTGTAGCGGTCGGGGTGGGCGATCGCGAGCTTGGCGGCGCAGTAGGCACCGGCCGAGTAGCCGGCCACACCCCAGGTGCGGGCCTCGTCCGAGGCCCGGAAGTTGTCGACGACCATCTTGCGGACGTCGACGCTGAACCAGCTGTCCGCGTTGACCTTGCCGGGGATGTTGGCGCAGCCGGTGTCGCCGTTGCCGAGCAGCATGGCGCGCGGCGAGACCAGGATGAACGGCTGCACCTTGCCGCTCTTCATCAGCGGCTCCAGCACCTCGTGCGCCTTGAGCCCCTGGAACCAGGACTTCCCCGTCCCCGGTATGCCCGGTATCAGCTCGACCACCGGGAACTTCTTGTCCTTGTAGGCCGGGTCGTCGTACTGCGGCGGCAGCCACACCATGACGTCGCCCTTGACCCCGGAGATCTTGCCGTCGAGCTCGGTCTTCTTGACCCGCCCGCCCAGCCCCTCCACCGGCTGGAACTCCTGCTTGACCTTCGGCGCCTCTTCGACCTTGTTGCCGCCGAGCCCGTCCGGGCCGAGGTCGGGGGCTGCCGTGACGTACTTGCCGGTGCCGAGCAGGTCGCTCCAGGAGGCATAGAAGTGCTCGGCCCGGTTGACCGCGACGAACACCACGGCGACGGCTGTGACCTGGGCGAACACCACCATCAGTGCGCGCAGGGCGGTGCGTACGGCGGCCGGGCCGCGCACCTTGCTCCACACGGCCAGCGGAAGGACGACGGCGATCACCGTCAGGGCGATCACCGTCGCGAAGAAAGGTGTACCGGTCAAGCTCATCACGTCAGCCTAGAGGGCGGCGTGCGCGCTCCCGGTTGCCAGGTCGGCCTGCGGTGTGGGTCACACCGCAGGCCGGACGTGGGACCCGGGGCTCAGACGAGGCGGCGGGCCGTCGCCCAGCGGGTCAGTTCGTGCCGGTTGGAGAGCTGGAGCTTGCGCAGGACGGCCGAGACGTGCGACTCGACCGTCTTCACCGAGATGAAGAGCTGCTTGGCGATCTCCTTGTACGCGTACCCGCGCGCGATCAGCCGCAGCACCTCGCGCTCGCGCTGCGTGAGCCGGTCCAGGTCCTCGTCGACCGGCGGCGCGTCCGTCGAGGCGAACGCGTCGAGCACGAAGCCCGCCAGCCGCGGCGAGAACACCGCGTCCCCGTCCTGTACGCGGAAGACCGAGTCCACCAGGTCGGTGCCGGTGATGGTCTTGGTGACGTAGCCGCGCGCTCCGCCCCGGATGACCCCGATGACGTCCTCGGCCGCGTCCGACACCGACAGCGCCAGGAACCGCACCGGGTTCTCGGCCGCCGCCATGAGCGGGGCGCAGCGCCGCAGCACCTCGACGCCGCCGCCGCCGGGCAGGTGCACGTCGAGCAGGACCACCTCGGGCCGGGTGGCGGTGATGACGGTGACGGCCTGGTCGACGTCGGCCGCCTCGCCGACGACCTCGACGCCCGTGCGTTCGGTCTCGCCGATCTCGGCCTGCACCCCTGTACGGAACATCCTGTGGTCGTCGACGAGCACCACCCGGACGCGCCTGGTCTCCCCCGCGCCTGCGTTCTCTCCGGCCTCGGTCATGCTGTGTTCGCCGCCCTCTCCATCTCCAGCTCGACTTCCGTGCCGCCGTCGGGCGCGGACCGCAGTCGTGCGGTCCCGCCGTTGCGCTGCATCCGGCCGATGATCGATTCTCGTACGCCCATGCGGTCGCCGGGTACCGCGTCGATGTCGAAGCCCGGCCCCCGGTCCCGTACGGACACGAACACCGTCTGCCCCTCCACCTCCGCGTACACCTGTACGGGCCCGCCGTCGCCACCGTACTTGGCGGCGTTGACCATCGCCTCGCGCGCGGCCTGGATCTGTGCGGCCAGCCGCTCGTCGAGCGGGCAGTCCCCGACGACCACGACCTCGATCGGGACGCCGTGGTGGTCCTCCACCTCGGCGGCGGTCTTCTTCACGGCCTCCGCGAGGGTGGCCGGCTCCTCCGCCTCGTCCTTGCCGGTGCCCTCGGGCTTGTAGAGCCAGTTCCGCAGTTCGCGTTCCTGGGCCCGCGCGAGGCGGCGTACCTCGCCCACGTCCTCCGCGTTGCGCTGGATCAGGGTGAGGGTGTGCAGCACCGAGTCGTGCACGTGGGCGGCGACCTCGGCACGCTCCTGGGCGCGGATGCGCATCAGGCGTTCCTCGGACAGGTCCTGGGTCATCCGGATCAGCCAGGGTCCGGCGAGCAGGGCCACGCCGACGAGGACGGCGAGGGTGGCGGTGAGGACGTTGCCGAGCTGTGCGGCGGAGCCCCGTACGACGATGAAGACGGTCAGGCCCACCCCGACCAGGACGACGCCGGCGAGGGCCCGCGCGACCTGGAAGAGGCGTCCGCGCCGTTCGGCGGCCGTGGACCAGTGGGCGCGGCGGGCGTTGTCGGCCTGCCGCCATACGAGCACGACCCCGGCCCCGACCAGCAGCGTCGGCCACACGTACCGGCCGGACGCGCCGCCGAGCTGGACCTTGGAGATGAAGATGCCCGCGCCGATGAACAGGGCGATCAGCGCGGTGATCTGCCCGCGGTCGGGTTTGCGCAGCCGGCGGGTGCCGTCGGGGAGGGTCTCGAAGAAGGAGCGGTGTCCGGTCCGGCCGCCGACGCCGAGCGGTACGAAGACCCAGAACGCGGCGTACAGCAGCACGCCCAGCCCGTCGCCCCACATGAAGAGCAGCAGGAAGGCGAGCCGGACCCAGCCCACCGGAAGCCCGAGGTGCCCGGCGAGACCGCGCGCGACACCGCCGAGCATCCGGCCGTCGGCGCTGCGGTAGAGCTTGCGCTGCGGGACCTCGTCGGCGTCCGGTGCGTGCGGGGTACGGGGAGCGGCGGCTACGGGCATGTCACCAAGGGTCACACGCCCGGCGGGAGCCGGTCATCAGGGCATCCCCCCACATCTGCCGGGGGGATATCAGGGTTGCACCAGGGTAGGGCCGGATGCCACGCGCTCCGGCGGGCCGTCACCATGGACCCATGACCGAAGTACACGACGCCCCGCCGGCCGAGCCCGGGGCCCCGCGCGCCGCCGACGCCAGGCCGCCCCTGCGCCGCAGCAAGCGCGACAAGGTCCTCGCGGGCGTGTGCGGCGGTCTCGGCCGGTACTTCGACCTGGACCCGGTGGTCTTCCGCATCGTCCTCGGTGTCCTCGCGGTCACCGGCGGCGTCGGTCTGATCTTCTACGGCTTCGCGTGGCTGCTGCTCCCCCAGGAGGGCGAGGACGACAGCGAGGCGAAGAAACTGCTGACCGGCCGGGTCGAGGGCGCCACGCTGGCGGCGGTGTTCGCCGCGCTGGTGGGCTGCGCGCTGTTCCTTTCGATGCTGGACAACGGCGGGCTCGCGGCCTTCTCGGTGCTGGTCGTCCTCGCGCTGGGCGGGGCCTCGTACTGGTCGCAGCGCAAGCGGCACACCTACCGGCCCGAGCCGCAGGCGGCGCCCGACCCGGCCGGCAGCGCCTCCCGCGCCGGGCACTCGCCGGCCCCGCCGGAGACGCAGGCGCCGCCCACCCCCGGCGGCCCGTCCTGGTGGCGGGACCCGCTGGTCAAGGACGGTACGACCGGCCCGGTCGGCGGGACGGGATACCTGTGGGGGCCCGACGACTCGGCGGACCCGGTGGTGACCGGCCGCGCCCCGGCGGCGGCCGCGAAGCCGCCCGCCGCCCCGGCCCGCCCGCGCGGCGGCATCGGCGGCCGGGTCTTCGTGCTGGCGCTGCTGGCCGGGATCGCGGGCACCGCCGCCACCTGGGAGGGCAACCCGCTCGGCGAGGCCCTGCAGACCGGGCTCGCCGCCGCGCTGGTCGTCTTCGGTCTGGGCCTCGCGGTCAGCTCTCTGCTGGGGCGCACCGGCTTCGGCACGATCGTGCTGGCCGTGTTCACCGCGGGCCTGCTCGCGGGCGCGGCCGTACTGCCCCGGGAGATCGGCACGGACTGGCGGGAGGTCGAGTGGCGTCCGGCCGCGGTGGCCGACGTGAAACCCGTGTACGAGGCGGGCACCGGGCTCGCCACGCTGGATCTGAGCCGCCTGGACGTGCCGAAGGGCACCACCGTGGCCGTCGGGGCCTCCATCGACGCGGGCCGGCTCAAGGTGGTCCTGCCGCGGGAGGTCACCGCGCTGGCCGATGTCACCATCCGGCGGATGGGCGACGTACAGATGCCCGGGGACCGCGCGGACCGGATCGAGCGGGTCGGAGAGCAGAACCGTACGGAAACCCTCGCGCCGGCGGCCGGCACCGAGGCCGGCGGGACGATCGAACTGCACCTCAGTGCGGACTTCGGACAGGTGGAGGTGGCCCGTGCGGCGTCATGAGTTCCAGCCGGGACGGCTGATCGCGGGGCTGGTCCTGGTGGTGGCGGGCGTGCTCTACCTGCTGGAGACCACCGGCGAGGCGGACCTGCCCTGGTTCGCGGTCATCCCGATCACCATGGGCGGGCTCACGCTCGCCGCGCTGGTCGGGCTGGTGACCTATGCCGTACGCCGGGACCGGCGCGACCGGATCACCGAGTCCAGCGACAGGTAGGGCGCTCCGGCGAGGATCAGCGGGGTCCACGCCATCAGGTAGATCAGGTCGTTGCCGTAGTAGTACGGGCTCACCGCCCACGACACCGTGATCCACAGGCTGAGCGCGATGAGCGCCCCGCCGACGGCCGCGATACGGGTCAGCAGGCCGGCCAGGGCCCCGAGGCCGACGAGGATCTCCCCGATGGCCAGGGCGACGGCGAAGCCGACGGGCGAGTTCAGCGACAGGTCCACGAGGCCGGGGATCGCGGAGGTGTCGCGCACCCCGCGCATCTGGTCGCCGATGGAGCCGTCGCCGGAGGCGGAGAGGAACGCCGGGTCGGTCAGTTTGTCGAGACCGGCGTACACGAAGGTCACGCCGAGGAAGAGCCGCAAGGGCAGCAGCGCGTGCCGGGAGGCCAGCTCGCGCAGGCCCACGACCTCGCGAGGGGCGTCGGTTTCAAGAACATCGGTTCGGTTCACGGAACATGTGTACCCCGATCACTCGGCAACATCGATGGTGCAGCGGTTGGATTCCACCCCCGCGGCCGTGACCACCTGGATCTCGACGCGCCCCGGCTCCACCTCCGCCGGGACCGGCACGGTCAGCACGGCATCGGAGGGGTTGGTGAATCCGCCCGCCACCGGGACCAACGGCACGTGCACGTGCA
This sequence comes from Streptomyces sp. NPDC001502, assembly GCF_042894785.1. NCBI lineage: Bacteria > Bacillati > Actinomycetota > Actinomycetes > Kitasatosporales > Streptomycetaceae > Streptomyces > Streptomyces sp. NPDC001502. Next base: position 115,583 of record NZ_JBIAVW010000009.1, on the reverse strand, counting down.
CCGCCCCGACCCGTACGACCAGACGGGCCAGCATCTCCGGCGTCTGCGCCCCCGGGGGTACGAAGCCCACGCCCCGGATCTCGATGTCGTCCCCGGGGCGGACGGCCGCGTCCAGATCCCCGGGCTCCCGTCTGCGCACCACCGACAGCACCAGCGGGCGGCTGCCCTCCGCGTACTTCGCCGCCAGGTACACCGCCGCCGACAGCGCCACCAGCAGGGCCAGCGCCCAGGGCAGCTGTGGCAGCCGGGCCGGGAAGCGCGCCAGCGAGGCCCCGGCGTAGCAGAGCACCACCGTCGAGACGAGCACGTACTGCGCGTCCGGGAAGCTCCCGCGGCCCGCGTCGTCCGTCAGCAGGTCCACCCCGCGCGGCCGGTCGGCCGGCAGCTTCTGCAGCCGCTGGCCCATGATCCGTACGGAGACCACCCGGCGCACCAGCACCGCCACGGCGGAGGTCAGCGAGACCACCGCCAGCAGCGGCAGCGCCCGGTCCAGCGCCAGGCCCGCGTACAGCGCCTGCCGCTCGGGTCCCGGCGCCGAGGCGGCCAGCCGCAGCGCGGGCAGCAGCGTGGCGAAGGCCGTCAGCACCACCCAGGCGCTGGGCACGGCCTTCGAGGTGGACAGCCGGTTGTCCTCGCCGACCAGCGGGGCCAGCAGCCCGCCGCGCACGGACTGGGCGCGGGCCGCGACCGTGAGCAGTCCGGCCAGCACCAGGGCCGCCAGCAGCCCGGCGGTGCGCGCCGTGGACCAGCCGGTGCCGAGCGCGGCGGCGACCTGCACCAGCAGCAGGACCCCGGCGGCGATCCAGACGGCGAGGACGGCCCGCCGCGAGAACAGGTACAGCCAGGAGTTCCCGGCCTCCCGGCCCCGGTCGGCGACGGTACGGGCCGACAGGGTCAGCTCGTCGGAGACCCACTGGCGGGAGGCTCCGAGCGAGTGGGCCACGGCGGCCGGCACGCCCTGCCCGGAGGCGAACTCGTCGCGCTTCTCCAGGAACGCCGCGACCGCGCGCCGGTGGCCCTCGCGGGCGCACTCGTCGCAGGCGCAGGCGGTGGTATGGGTACCTCGGGACATCTCTTGGACAGCCACGTACGTGCCGCCTCTCTGAACTACGGTGCAATGCCAGCGAATTGTGCACCACTGCGGCAGTGCTCCGGATTGCGCACGATGTCAGAGCAGGTGATTAACGGTTCATGATGTTGACGCCACCAGTTCCCTGAGCGGCTGGTAGCTCACCCAGGCGGCCAGATCGGACCCGAACCGCTCGCGCGTCAGGGCCGCGGCACGGTGGTCGATGGACACCGGCTTCCCGGCCGCCCGGGCGATCAGCTGCACCTGCGCGGCCCGTTCCGCCTCGATGAACCACCAGACGGCGGCGTCCACCGAGTCCCCCACCGTCAGCAGCCCCCGGTTGCGCAGGATCAGCGCCTTGTACGGGCCGAGCGCGAGCGCGGTCCGCTCCGGTTCGCCGGCCCCGGAGTACTCGTCGAGGAGCGCGTGGTCCTCGAAGAAGGCACAGGCCTCCTCGGTGATCGGGGCCAGCAGCTCGCCCAGCGCCGCGAGGGCCCGGCCGTACGGGCCCCGCGCGCGGACGACGGCGACCACCTCGGGGCGCCGGCGGTGGACCGCCGCGTGCACGGCGAAGGCCAGCTGGTTGACCCGGCGCCCGCCCCGGACCACCCGCCCGTCCCCGTCGACCAGCAGCAGGTCGTCGGCAGTGAGCGCGGTGAAGGCCCGGCCGAAGGGGTTCACCCAGTAGCAGTCCTCGAACTCCGGGTCCCGTGCGGTGATCTGCCCCGCCACCCCGTCCTCGTACCCGAGGCGCCCCAGCAGCCGCAGCGCCTCGGCGAGCCGCTCCTTGCGGTGGGCGCGCGCCGCGTCGGCGGTGTCGTGCACGGGCGGCATCTCGAAGCCCAGCCGCTCCACGGGCACGGGTACGGGCTGGTCGGGCATGGGCGCTCCTTCGAACGGCTCGGTTCGCCGCGCAAGGTACCCGGGGCCCTGCCAAGTGGCCAGAGAAACGGCGAAGCCGCCGCCCGCGGGTGCGGGGCGGCGGCTTCACGGCGATCCGGGTGGGACCGGGTGGGACCGGGTGGGACTACTCCCACTCGATGGTGCCCGGGGGCTTGCTCGTGCAGTCGAGGACCACCCGGTTCACCTCCGGCACCTCGTTGGTGATGCGGGTCGAGATCCGGGCGAGCACCTCGTACGGCATGCGCGTCCAGTCCGCGGTCATCGCGTCCTCGGAGGAGACGGGGCGCAGCACGATCGGGTGGCCGTAGGTGCGGCCGTCGCCCTGGACGCCGACGCTGCGGACGTCCGCGAGCAGGACGACCGGGCACTGCCAGATCTCGCGGTCCAGGCCGGCCGCGGTCAGCTCGTGGCGGGCGATGGCGTCGGCCTCGCGGAGCAGGTCCAGGCGCTCCTTGGTGACCTCGCCGACGATGCGGATGCCGAGGCCGGGGCCGGGGAAGGGCTGGCGCTGGACGATCTCGTCGGGCAGGCCGAGTTCCTGGCCGACCATCCGGACCTCGTCCTTGAACAGCTGGCGCAGCGGCTCGACGAGCTCGAACTCGATGTCGTCGGGGAGCCCGCCCACGTTGTGGTGGGACTTGATGTTGGCGGTGCCGGTGCCGCCGCCGGACTCGACGACGTCCGGGTACAGGGTGCCCTGCACGAGGAAGGCGACCGCGGGGCCGTCCTCCTGGAGGATCTCCAGCTGGGCCTGCTCGAAGACGCGGATGAACTCGCGGCCGATGATCTTGCGCTTGGTCTCCGGGTCGGAGACGCCGGCCAGCGCGGTCAGGAAGCGCTCCTGCGCGTCGACGACCTTCAGCTGCACACCGGTCGCGGCGACGAAGTCCTTCTCGACCTGCTCGGTCTCGCCCTTGCGCATCAGGCCGTGGTCGACGTAGACGCAGGTCAGCTGCGAGCCGATGGCCTTCTGCACGAGGGCCGCGGCGACGGCGGAGTCGACGCCGCCGGAGAGGCCGCAGATGGCGCGCTTGTCGCCGACCTGCTCGCGGATCGCCGCGATCTGCTCCTCGACGATGTTGCCGGTGGTCCAGGTGGGGGCGAGGCCCGCGCCGCGGTAGAGGAAGTGCTCCAGGATCTGCTGGCCGTGCGTGGAGTGCATCACCTCGGGGTGGTACTGCACGCCGTACAGCTTCTTCTCGTCGTTCTCGAAGGCCGCGACCGGGACGACGTTCGTCGACGCGGTGACGGTGAAGCCCTCGGGGGCGGCGGAGCAGGCGTCGCCGTGGGACATCCACACCGACTGGTTCTCGGGGGTGCCCTCGAAGAGGGTGGAGCCGGCCTTGGAGACGGCCAGCGGGGTGCGGCCGTACTCGCGGGCGCCGGTGTTGTCGACCTGGCCACCGAGGGTGACCGCCATCAGCTGGAAGCCGTAGCACATGCCGAAGACGGGGACGCCGGCCTCGAAGATCGCACGGTCGAGCTGCGGGGCGCCCTCCTCGTACACGGACGACGGACCGCCGGAGAGGATGATCGCCTTGGGGTTCTTGGCCAGCATCTCGTCGACGGGCATCGAGCTCGGCACGATCTCGCTGTAGACCCGTGCTTCGCGGACGCGGCGGGCGATGAGCTGGGCGTACTGGGCGCCGAAGTCGACGACGAGAACCGTGTCCGGGGCGCTGTCGTGGGCGGCGGAGGGTGCTTCTGGCACGGGGCGGCCTTCCGGCGGAAGAGGTGGCTGTTTTGTCGATTCTAACGGGGGACGCAGGGCCCTCTTCGTCTCACCATCCGAATCGGCTTGGCCCCGGGGCCGACGGAAGGTAATAATCCGTCCCATGCGCAAGCAGCTGAGCTTCCTCTTTACCTATGGCACCGGTCGGTCCGGTCGCCATGGGTCCTCGTGATGCTCGCTTGAGCCACTGACTTCCCGGAAGCGCCCCGGTCCGACAGGACCGGGGCGCTTCCGCGTTTCCGCTCCTGTCGGCACGACACGACCCACAGGAGAGAACACCATGAGCGTCACCACCACCCCCGAGCAGCTGATCGCCGACTCCCGTACGCGCATCGACGCCCTCGACGACCGGATCATCGGTCTGATCCAGGAGCGGATGGCCGTCTCGACCGTCATCCAGGACGCCCGGATCGCGTCCGGCGGGCGCCGGGTGCACCTGTCGCGCGAGATGGAGGTGCTCTCCCACTGGAGCGATGCGCTCGGAAAGCCCGGCACCGCCCTCGCCATGACCCTGCTGGAGCTGTGCCGGGGGCGCGTGTGACGGCTGTTCGTCACCCGTCCGGACCGTGACCGGCCCCGGGGCCCTTCGTTGGTGAGGGTGTCCGCGTCAGCCAGCCGCGGAACCGCAACACCACGCGTGGATCCGCTGGAGCGATGAGACGCACGCCGCGTGGAGCGTGCGTCGTGGGACCTCGCTCCTTCGCGTGACCGGACGGCAGGGGACAGCAGCCCGGTCATCCCGTAAAGGACGACCGGCCCAGGGGACGCCCCGGGCCGGTCGTTCTGCTTCGTCGCGCCTGCGTGGCGTACGCCGTTACGCGTGCCCGCCCGCCTTGCGGCGGAACGCCAGGAACAGCCCGCCGCCGACGGCCAGGAGCACCGCGCCGCCGAGCGCGATCGCCTGGGCGGAGCTGCCGGTGGAGGCGAGGCCGCCGTTGGGCGTGACACCCGTGCCGGTGGCCGAGGCGCTCGGCGTCGCGGTCGCGGTGGGCGTCGCGGAGCCGGTCGGGGCCGGCGTGGCCGAGGTGGTGGCGGTCGGGGTCGGGGCCGGTCCGGTGTCCTTCGCGTTGAGCACGAAGGCCGCCTTGTTGTTGCCGTGGTTCGGGTCCCAGCGCTGGGCCGTGGTGCCCTCCGGTGTCCGCTGGCCGACGGTGATCGAGCCCTTGGCGTCCGCCACGACCGTTTCGATCTTCAGCCGGAACGGGTAGGCGAACGTCTCCTTCTCCCCTACGACGTGGCCGGTGGAGCAGAAGTAGCGCGGCGCGCCCAGGGTCTGGTCGCGGTGGGTGCCGTCGGCGTTGACCCCCGTGCAGCCGGCCGGGACCTTGGTGACCTTCGCGCCCGCCGGGATCACGATGTCGGTGCGGGCGACGTCCTCACCGGAGCGCAGGTACGCGGGGCCGTCGTTGCGGAAGCCGAAGTCGGCGGTGACCGTCTCGCCGGCCTTGCCCTTGAGGGACACGCCCGTGGCCACCATGTCGGCGGTGTTCCTCGTCGCGAAGTCGAACTCCTGGATGTTGTTCCAGGGGTCGAGGTCAGCCGTCTGCTGGGCGGACCGGGCCGCGGCCTTGGGGGCCTGCTTCGCCGCGGCCAGCTTGTTGCTCGCGGCCGCGGCCGCGGGCGCGCGGTTCTTCGCCGCCTTCGGCTGGTCGCCGGCCGCGTACACCGCGTAGGTCAGGCCGTCGATGAAGGCGTGCGGGGCGGCCTTGAGGGTGAGCGGGCCGTCGACGCCGTAGACCGCGCCCGGCTCGTACTCGCCTTCCAGCAGGCACTGCACCGTGGTCCAGCCCGTGTTCCACGGCTGGCTCGCGCTGGTGTCGTCGGAGGAGTAGGAGCAGTTGTCGTACTGCTCGACCAGGTCGATGCCGTGCGTGGTGCGCATTTCGAGCACGACGCCGTTGACGGGGTCGGTGCCCTCGTTGGCGAAGATGATCGACAGGTTCTGCTTGTCGCCCGGCTTCTGCTCCGCCTTCAGCCGGGCCCGCTCCAGCACCAGGTCGGGGCCGCCGACGCGCACCTTGGTGGTGGCGGCCTTGAAGGTGGCGCCTTCCGCCGTGCCGGTGAGCGTCAGGTCGGCGGTCGTACCGGCCTTGCTGTCCTTGGCGGCGCTGAGGTCCAGGTTCACGACGGTGGTCTCGCCCGTCCACAGCGCCCAGCGCTTGCAGGTCACGGCCGCGGCCGTGAGCTTGCAGTCCGCGCCCCGGTCCTTGGCGAGCTTCACGTCGGCGATGCCCTTGAGGCCGCTCAGGTCGATCGTGAAGGTGCTCGGGCGGTCGAACGTCTTGGTGGAGTCGTTGACGATCCGGAACTCCACCGAGGTCTTCTGCGGCTCGCCCCTCTGCCCGGGGTGCGGGCGCAGACCGATCCCGGCCGGTCCGGCCAGGGTGAAGACGGGGTCCGCGGCGTGTGCGGGAGTGGTGGCGAGCCCCAGGGCCACGAGGGCGCCGACAGCCAGCAACGAGATGCGCTTTCTCATGCAGCCGTTGACCGTCGAACATCAGTCGCAGTTGCACACTTCACCGTGTGATCGACACCACAGCCCGGCACCGTGGATTCCGGTACAACCATCAAGGCTGAACATCTGTCACGTATGTACCGCGGTGGGTACCGCGCTCGGAGGGGGAGCGCGGTACCCACCGCTGTCACACGACAGGTTCCGGATCGCTCAGGACCGGCGCGGCGGAATCTCCGGGACCCCGAGGAACGGCAGCCGCAGCGCGCCGAAGGCCTCCTTGGGGACCGCCGGACGGACCGGCTCCACCGCGTCCAGGCGGACGTACGCGGCACCCTGCTCGGGCCGCGGGTCCCGCTCGCCCATGTTCGGCCAGTACGACATCGCCCGTTCCGCCTGCGCGGTGATCGTCAGCGACGGGTTCACCCCGAGGTTCGCGGAGACGGCCGAGCCGTCCACCACCGAGATGCCCGGGTGCCCGTAGAGCCGGTGGTACGGGTCCACCACGCCCTCTTCCGGCGAGGCGCCGATCGGGCAGCCGCCCAGGAAGTGCGCGGTCAGCGGGGTCCCCATCAGCTCGCCGATGTTGCTGCCCGGGAAGCCGTTGATCTCCTCGGCCAGCAGGGTCGCGGCCTGCGTGGCCTCCGCGATCTGGACGGGGTTCGGGGCGCCGTGGCCCTGGCGGGCCGTGAGCAGGCCCTTCCCGATCCCGCCGGGCTTGCGGTACGTGGTCAGCGAGTTGTCCAGCGACTGCATGACCAGGCCGATGATGGTCCGCTCCGACCAGCGCCGGTTGGACAGCGAACGTGCCAGCTGCACCGGGTGCCGCACGGTCCGGCCGAGCCAGGCACGGACCCGGTGCTTGCTGTGGGGGACCTGGAGGACGGTCATGAACCCCATGGCGTTGGAGCCCCTGCCGTAGCGGACGGGCTCGATGTGGGTGTCGGCGTTGGGGTGCACGGAGGAGGTGATGGCCACGCCCCGGGTGAAGTCGGCCCCGCGGTCTCCTCCGTGCCGCTTGCGGTAGCGGCGGTCGTCGGTCTGCGCGCCGACCAGGCCCTCGGAGTTGGTCCGGGTCAGCTCCCCGAGCCGGTGCGAGAGGCGCGGGAGCTCGCCGCGGTCCTTCATCGTGTGCAGCAGGGTCTGCGTGCCGTAGGTCCCCGCCGCGACGACGACGTAACGGGCGCGCAGCACCTTCGCCCGGCCCCGCCGGCGGCCGTCGGTGGGGACGGTGCGGACGCGGTAACCGCCCTCGGGGTGGTCGGAGAGCGCGGTGACGGTGGTCATCGGGTGGATGACGGCGCCGGCGCGCTCGGCGAGGTGCAGGTAGTTCTCGTTCAGGGTGTTCTTCGCGCCGTGCCGGCAGCCGGTCATGCACTCGCCGCATTCCGTGCAGGCCTTGCGGGCGGGGCCGGCGCCGCCGAAGTACGGGTCGGGGACCTCGTCCCCGGGCCGGACCTTGGGCTGCGCCTCGCCGTCGCCGCCGTCGCCGAAGAAGACGCCGACCGGGGCCATGTGGAAGGAGTCCGCGACGCCCATCTTCTCGGCGGCCGCCTTGAGGTGGACGTCGGAGGGGGTCATGGTCGGGTTGAGGCGCACCCCGAGCATCCGCTTGGCCTGCTCGTAGTAGGGGGTGAGCTCCTCGCGCCAGTCGGTGATGGAGGCCCACTGCCGGTCCTCGAAGAAGGCGGTGGGCGGCACGTACAGCGTGTTCGCGTAGTTGAGCGAGCCGCCGCCCACGCCGGCGCCCGCGAGCACCATCACGTTGCCGAGCAGGTGGATCCGCTGGATCCCGTAGAGCCCGAGGGCCGGTGCCCACAGGTAGTTGCGCAGGTCCCAGCTGTTCTTCGGCAGGCTCTCGCGGGTGAAGCGGCGTCCCGCTTCCAGGACGCCGACCCGGTAGCCCTTCTCGGTCAGGCGCAGCGCCGAGACCGATCCGCCGAAGCCCGACCCGATGACGATGACGTCGTAGTCGTGGGAATCAGATGCAGACTCAGACACGGTGCTGCCCCTTAGCGGAGTCGGAGGGCCTTCATGACCTTGAGGCTGCGGGTCATGAACGCCGCGTACTTCTCGTCGTCCATGCCCAGCGAGGGCGCCATCGGGAGCAGCCGCTGGTGGGCGACGGTCTGGGCCTCGGTGTACTTGAGGATGCCCTCGGAGCCGTGGCGGCGGCCGAGGCCGGAGTCCTTCATGCCGCCCATGGGCGCCTGGGCGCTGCCGTAGGCGGGGGCGTAACCCTCGTTGATGTTGACGGTGCCGGTGCGCAGGCGGGCGGCGACGGCGTGGCCGCGGCGGGAGTCCTTGGTCCAGACGCTGGAGTTCAGGCCGTACGCGGTGGCGTTGGCCTCGGCGATCGCCTGGTCCTCGTCGGTGAAGCGGTAGATGGAGACGACGGGGCCGAAGGTCTCCTCGCCGCACACCGCCATGGGGGCCTCGACGCCGTCGAGGATGGTGGGCTCGTAGAAGAGCGGGCCGATGTCGGGGCGGGCGGTGCCGCCGGCGACGAGGGTGGCGCCCTTGGCCACGGCTTCGTCCACGTGCCGCTGTACGGTCTCCAGCTGGCGCTCGCCGACCAGGGAGCCCATGTCGGCGCCGTACGCGAGGGAGGCGCCGAGCCGCATGGCCTTCGTACGGGCGGCGAACCGCTCGACGAAGGCGTCGGCGATCGAGGCGTGGACGTAGAGCCGCTCGATGGAGATGCAGAGCTGTCCGGCGGAGGAGAAACAGGCGCGGACGGCGCCCGCGGCGGCCTTCTCGATGTCGGCGTCGTGCAGGACGAGCATGGCGTTCTTGCCGCCGAGTTCGAGGGAGACCCCGACGAGGCGGTCGGCGGCGCCCCGGGCGACCTCGCGGCCGGTACGGGTGGAGCCGGTGAAGGAGACGTAGTCCGCGTGCCGGACCACCTCGGGGCCGACGACGGGGCCCTCGCCGAGGACGATCTGGAAGACCTCGGCGGGCAGGCCGGCCTCGATCAGCAGGTCGCGGGCCCACAGGGCGGTCAGCGCGGTCTCGGTGTCGGGCTTCATGACGAGCGCGTTGCCGGAGACGAAGGCGGGCAGGGCGTCGCCGACCGACAGTTCGAGCGGGTAGTTCCAGGGGGCGATCTGGCCGACGACCCCGCGCGGCTGGCGCAGCTCGGTGACCTTGGTGAGGGTGGGCATGGCGCCGGTGTGGCCCTTGGGGCGCAGGTACCCGGGGGCCTTGCGCCCGTAGTGGCGGGCCGAGACGGCGACCGCCTGGACCTCCTCGTGCGCGTGCAGGCGGGCCTTGCCGGTCTCCAGCTGGATCAGGTCGAGGACCTCGGCCTGCCGGTCGAGGACCAGGTCGTGGAAGCGCAGCAGGACCGCAGCCCGCTTGGCGACGGGGACCGCCGCCCAGGCGGGCTGGGCGGCGCGGGCCCGGTCGAAGGCCTCGGCCACGTCCTCGGGGGTGGCCTCCGGGAGCTCCGCCAGCCGGTCCCCGGTGAAGGGGGTGTGGTTGGCGGTGCGGCCGGATCCGATCACTCCGCGGGTCAGCCGGGCGACCAGGTCGGGGGTCACCACGTCGGCGGCGGTGCGGGCACCGGCCGGGGCCGGGGCGACCGGGTTGGTGGGCTCCGGTGCGGTCCGGAGGGGGGCGGCGGGGGCCTGCGAGTCCGTCATGCCGGTGAGCGTATTGCGCCGGACAGCCTTTGGGTACCCGCCGGTAACCGGATTTTGTCATTTCCGCCAGCGATCGCTGGCAGGATGCCGGAATCGGGGCGGATCAGGGCTTCCCGGCGGGCGGCTCCCAGCCGCTGAGCACGATGTCGAACTGCTGCTCGGTCGTGGCCCAGCTCGCGACCGGGCTCGACATGTAGACGGCGTACTCGGTGCCGTCCGGGGCCACGTACATCTGCTCCTTGGCCCTGCGCGGGCCGGGGTGGTTCTGCTTCTCCGTCCAGGTGAAGTCCCAGAGCGCTGCCCTGGTGCTGTCCCGGAAGGTGTTCTGGTTCAGCCGCACCTTCTTGTAGTCGGTGCGCTTCGCCACCTGCTTCTCCAGGTCGAGCAGGTGCGTGTACGGGTCCTTGTAGTCCGGGGTGGAATCGGAGGCGATCCGGATGAAGTGCTTCCCGTCATCCGGGGTGTAGTCGATCTGGTCGCCGTTCGCCTTGCGCGTCCAGCCCTCCGGGACGAACAGCGTGAAACCGGCGATGGGGTCGGTGACCTTGTTGTAGCCGGCCGGAGGGGTCGCCTCTTGCGCCTTCCCGTCGTCGCCCGACTGCCCGCCCGTCGAGCTCGCGACCCGGTCCGGATCACCCTCCGTCCCCGAGTCCCCGTTGTACTTGAGCACTCCGAAGACACCGCCGCCGCCGAGCAGCGCCGCCACCAGGGCCACCACCGCGGCGCGCTTGAGCCAGCCGCCGTCCCGTTCGGCGGGCGCGGCCGCGGACACCGCCCCGGAGACCGCGGGCTCCGCCAGCGCGGCCGTCGGCGCGACGTCCCCCGGCGGAGCCGGCACCTCGGATCGTTCCTGCGCCGGCGCCAGTTCCTCCGGGGTCACCGCGCGCGTGGGCACGTACGCCTGCGCGGCCTTCGGCTCGCGGCCCTCCATCGCCTCCAGCAGCATCCGCTCGGCCTCCTCGGCCGAGGGGCGCTCCGTCGGATCCTTGCGCAGCAGGGCCGTGATGACCGGCCCGAGCGCCCCGGCCTGGCGCAGCGCCGGCGGCTCGTCGTTGACCACGGCCTGCAGGCTGGAGATGGGCGACGTACGGCGGAACGGCGAACGGGCCTCCACCGCCGTGTAGAGGGTGGCACCCAGCGACCACAGGTCGGAGGAGGGGTCGGGGATGCCGCCGGTGACCCGTTCGGGCGCCAGGTAGTCGATGGAGCCCACGATCTCGCCGGTGCGCGTGATCGACGAGTCGCCCTCGATCGCGGCGATGCCGAAGTCCGTGAGCAGCACCCGGCCGTCCTTGGCGAGCAGCACGTTGCCCGGCTTCACGTCACGGTGCAGTACGCCGACCGCGTGCGCGGCGCGCAGCGCGCCCAGCACGTGCAGGCCGATCCGGGCCGCCTCGCGGGGCTCGATCCGCCCGGCCGCCTTGGCCGCATCCGCGAGGGAGGGCCCGTCGATGTACTCCATGACGATCCACGGCCGGTCGTCGTGCTCCAGGACGTCGTGGACGGTGACGACCGCCGGGTGCTGGATCCGGGCCGCGGCCCGGGCCTCCTTCTGCGTCCGGGCGTGCATGACGTCCCGGTCGGCCTGGGCGACGTACAGACCCGCCGTCAGTTCCTTGACGGCGACGGTCCTGTGGAGCAGCTCATCATGCGCACGCCACACCTTGCCCATGCCGCCCCGGCCGATCGGCTCGACGAGCCGGTACCGGCCCGCCAGCACGGCGCCCCCACCTGTCTGCTGTTCCACGAAATCCCGCCGCTCTCTGCACTTCAGGCCAGATTACGGAGCCCGGAGGGGCTGCCGGAACCGCCCGGGCGCCGAAAGACGGCACTGTGACGCAATCGCCGTACTGATCAGTCGTCAGTATCCGTTCAACCGCCCGCCTTGTAACTCGCCGTGGCCTTCTCGAAGACCTCGGTGACCTTGGACTGCTCGTCCTCCGGACCGGTGACCAGGACGACGTGGTAGCTGCCGCCCAGCGCCACGACGAAGTTGCGGGCGAAGACGTTGCGGCCGGTCCCGTCGATCCACGTGTACCGGCCCGTCGCCCGCAGTTGCTGGCCCACCTTGGTGGTCTTCACATCGCCGACGGTCGACCAGGTGGACGTCCGGTACGGGGTCAGCTCCGGCTCCTTGTCCTTCTGGTACGCCGCCGGATCCGGATTGCCCTGGACCTTGTCGCGGCCGGGGACGACGGTCAGCACGAACTGCCCGTCGGTGTAACGGACCTGACCGGACTCATTGATTCCGCGACGCTCCCAGCCGTCGGGCACGGCGATCTCGAAGTGCTCCGGGTCCTGCTGGGTGGTGTAACCGGCCGGGGCGGGGGCCGGGGCGGCCGGTGATTCGGCGGGCGCCGTCGTCTGCGGGGCGGGCTTGGACTCGGGCGTGCCCGAAGGGACCCGGGAGGGGCTCGGCTTCGCCGGCGCCTGCGCGGTGCCGCCCTGGGAAGCGCCCGCGGGCTCCTGGTCGGCGGCCCGGGGCAGGAACAGCATCGCGTACGCCACCCCGCCGGCGAGGAGGACCAGGATCCCGACGAGCAGGGTCCGCCCGAGGGCACGCGGCTTACGGGGGCCCGCGGGGTTGCGGTGGCGCCCGTGGACCTCACCGCGGCGGCGTACGACGGGCAGCCGCGCCGGATCCGGTTCCGGCATCGGAAGCGCCCCGAACCCGGCGTCCGGCTCGGGCGCGGACCGTACGAGCGACCGCAGCCAGCCGCGGAGCTCCTCGAAGTCGGGCCGCTCGGTGGGGTCCTGGCGCAGCAGCGACTCCACGATCGGACGCAGCGCGCCGCACTCCTCGGCGAAGGCGGGCGGCTCCGCGCAGACCATCTCGACCAGCTCGGCGACGTTGTCCTCCGGGTACGGGGCATGCCCCTGCACCGCGCGGTAGAGCAGCGCGCCGAGCGCCCAGAGGTCGGTGGCCGGCCCGACGGGGGCCGCGAGCTGCCAGTGCCCGTGCACGGGTCCGGCCTGCTCGGGGGCCCACCGCTCGGTGACGGCCCCGACGACGGCCATCCGGGTCTGCCGCGCGCGCTCGGCGTCCAGGCCGGTCCGCGGCCCGGACCAGCCGTTGCCGGTGGGCTGTGGCCGGTCGGGGGCGGCCGGGGCCGGGGCGTCGGCCTGTCGGTAGCCCTGGGGGAGGGCGAGTTGGGCGGGCAGGGCGGGACGCTCGGGCTGCGCCTGCGCTGCCTGCTCCGGCTCCGGATCCGGCTGGGGTACGGGTACGGGCAGGGACTCGGGCTCGGGATCGGGTACGGGCGCACGCTCCGGTTCCGGGGCGGGCACGGGCGCCGATGCGGGTGCGGGTGGGGGCGCGGGTGCGGGCGCGGGAAGCTCCGCCCGGCGGGGGGTCGCGCCGTGCCAGGGGGCGGCGGCGCCGGTCTCCGGGCCGCCGTACGGGTACGAGTACCCCTGCGGAAGGGTCGACCCCTCGGGTCGGCGCTCCGGCGGCGCACCGGCCTCGATCTCGGCCGCCGTCCCGGCCCTGCGCTCCTCGATCACCCGGGCGGCGGCGGCCCGCGCCCCGGCCCGGTAGGCGGCGATGGCCCCGGCACGCGCGGCGGCCTGGACGTCGGGGCGGTCCTGCGGACGGCCGGGGGTGATGTGATCGGTGTACCGCGGCCCGGTGTCGTATCCGGGGGCCACGAGCGGCGCGTACGCGACGTCCACCGGGCCGGCGGCGGCCGGGGGCGGGTCCGGGACCGGATCAGGGACCGGGTCCGGGTCCGGGTCCAAGACGGGCGGCGGAGCCGGGACAGGGGCGGGGGCTCGGGCGGGGACCGGAGTCGGAACCGCGGCGGTGGCGGTGGCGGTGGCGGTACCCCATCCCGCTCCTCCGCCGCCGGTGTCCTCCGCGCTCGGGACGGGGTCGTACCCGCACAGGGCCTCCTCCGCCGCGCCGGCCGCGAGGCCCGTCAGCACGACGCGGCCGTCCTCGCACACCAACACCGTCCGGACGGTGATGTTCCGGTGCGTCCAGCCGTGCGCGTGCAGCACCCGCAGCGCGGTCAGCACGTCCGACGCCACCTCGGCGGCCCGGTAGGGGCTCAGCGGTTCATCGGCTATCAGCGCGGCCAGCGGCCGGGCCGGGACCAGTTCGCTCACTATCCACAGCGACTCGCCCTCGGCGAACACGTCGAAGACCTGGTCCAGCCGCGGATGGTCCGGGATCGAAGCCGCGGCCTGCGCCGCCTCGATGGCGCGACGCACGGCCGGCAGATCGGCGGGCGAGCGGCGCGCCGCCGGGACGGCCCGCGGCCCGTCCAGCAGCTCCGCGTCCACGACCTCCGGCAACGGCACCTGCCGTACCAGGACTTCCTGCCCGCTGCGTGTGTCGAAGGCGCGGGTCTCTATCAGTTCGTACTCGTCGGACGGCGGCAGGGGCAGGCGGTAGCGGCCGGCCAGGATCCGGCCCGCGTACTCCTCCACATCGCCTCCCCCGAGTGCGGCGGGCTCCCCATGGCCCCTCCGACACGATACGTCGCCAGGGCCGCCCGCGTCCCGAGGTCAGCCGAGCGGCTGGAAGGTCTCGAAGGCGACGCTGCGCATCTGGGTGCACTCGGGGCCGTCCCACTGGTCGGCGGCGCAGCTGATCATGATCGCGTAGCCGTGCGTCGCATCCAGCTTGAAGCCGCGGTTGAGCACCCGGACCTTGGTCCCCTTCTGCTCCCGCTCGAACTCCCAGTCGGCGACGGTCGGATAGCCCCGGTAGTCCACCACGTCGATGCGGATCGTCCGGTACCCCTTGCTGCTGCCGGCCACGCCGGCAACCGAATTGGTCCAGGCGAGGCGCGCGTCGTCGCCCGGCTTGCTGGTGTAGTCGACCTGGATCCGCGGGAATCCGCCGCTTTCACGGGCGTATATGGCGCCGGAGTTCTCGCCCGCTATGCCTATCTGCTTGAAGCCCTCGGGCATCGCCATCGAGAAGTGGAAGCCGAACTCCTGAACCAGGGCGTATCCCGCCGGAAGTGCGCCGCCGGCCCCGCCGGACGTGGCGCCCTGGCCTTGGCCCACGCCCGGGGACTGCTGGCCCTGGCCCGGCTGGCCACCGGTGGCGGTACCCGTACCGGCACTGCCGCTACCGGCCGTCTCACCCGTGTTCCCCGAGGGCTTCGGGGAGGTCTCCCCGGTCCCGCCGCTGCCGCTGCCGCTGCCCGGGTCCTTCGGGGCCGAGGCCGCCGGAGTGGGCTTGCCGTCGCCCTTGCTCTCGTCCTTGGTGCCCTTGTCGTCGTCGCCGCTGAAGGCGTAGGCGATGAGCGAGCCGACGACCGCCAGCACCACGACCAGGGCCGTCGCCGCGAGCACGATGGTGCGGCGCTGCATGACGTCCGTGAGCGGAGCCTTGACGGGGGACGGCTTGGACTTCGGCGGCTCCGCGGCGGAGACGGCCGTGGTGGCGGCCGCGGCCGTCGCCGCCTTACGGGCAGCCTTCAGCGCGACGCGGGCGCGGTCGCGCTGCTCGCGGTCGCGCCGCTCGCGTTCCTTCTTCGCCGCCCGCTCGGCCGCCTTCTCCGCCTTGTCCGCGGCGGCCTTCTCCACGGCCTGCTTGGCGTCGGCCAGCGATATCTGCCGGGTCTCCTCGGCCGCCGGAGCCGCTACGGGGGCGGGCACGGGCACGGGCGCCGCGAGGACGGCGCCCAGCATCGCCCGGGTGCGGGCTTCGTCGAGCCGGTGGGTCGGGTCCTTGGCGAGCAGGCCGTAGATGACCTCGGCCAGCGGACCGGCGTTCTTCGGCGGGTCCACCGGCTCGGTCATCACCGCGGTGAGGGTGGCGAGCGCGGATCCCTTGTCGTACGGGGGCACTCCCTCGACGGAGGCGTACAGCAGACCGCCGAGCGACCACATGTCGGCGGGCGGGCCGGGCTTGTGGCCGCGGGCGCGCTCGGGAGAGATGTAGGAGGGGGCGCCGACGAGCATGCCGGTGGAGGTGACCGAGGGGTCGCCCTCGACCTGCGCGATGCCGAAGTCGGTGAGGACGACACGGCCGTTGCCGGCGATGAGCACGTTCGACGGCTTCACGTCGCGGTGCAGGATGCCCTGGCCGTGCGCGGCGCGCAGCACGTCGAGCACCGCGAGGCCGACCTCGGCCGCGCGGTGCGGGGTGAGGGGGCCGTTCTCCCGGATGAACTCGGCGAGCGAGGGGCCCTCGATGAGCTCCATGACGATCCACGGCCGGCCGTCCTCGTCGACGACGTCGTAGACGGTGACGGCGCCGCCGCTGCGGATCCGGGCAATGGCCTTGGCCTCACGGAGGGTACGGGTGATGAGGCGTCGCTTCTCGTCCTCGTCGACTCCGGTGCTGAAGCGGAGCTCCTTGACGGCGACGGTCCGGCCCAGGGTCTCGTCCTGGGCCCGCCAGACGGTACCCATCCCGCCCTTGCCGAGCACGGCTCCCAGCCGGTACCTCCCGGCCAGCAGCCGTCCCTCGTCCTGCCCGCTCCCGGCGGCCTTGGCCGCGGCGGCCTTGACGGCGGCGGCCATGGCATCGGCCTTCTCGACGACGGGATTGGGCTTCACCGCAGGCGCAGCGCCGGCCGCGGGCTCGGCACCGACGGCCTCCGCCGCAGCCGCGCCGGCCGCCCGGCCCGACCCGGGCTTCGCGGCCGCGGACGCCTCATCGCCGGACTTCGCCGCAGGCGTCACCGCGGCCTTGCTCAACACGGGCTTCGCCCCGGGCACGGCGTCGGCCGGCTTGCTCTCGGCGGGCTTCGCCGAAGACGCCCCGGCAGCACCGGAGTCCCCGGGCTTCGTCTCAGGAACAGCGTCGGCGACGAGCTGCATCGCGGGCGCATCCGAATCCGCGGCACCAGCCGCAGACTTCTCCGCGCCGGGCTCCGCCTTGTCCGCGGCGTCGGCCGGGGACTCCTCACTGCCCGCCCTCGCCGCAGGCGACCCCGCACGCTCGCTCAGCACAGGCTTCGCATCCGCAGGCGCAGCGCCCGCCGGCGTGCCCGCG
>NZ_JBIAVW010000009.1:0-98725 GCF_042894785.1 Streptomyces sp. NPDC001502 | reverse complement strand
GCCGACTTCGCCGCAGGCGCAGCGTCCGCGACGGGCTCGGCCTTCGCGGGCGCAGCCGCAGGCTTCCCACTGCCGGGCTTCGCCGCAGGCGACCCGGCACGCTCGCTCAGCACAGGCTTCGCATCCGCAGGCGCAGCGCCCGCCGGCGTGCCCGCGGCCGACTTCGCCGCAGGCGCAGCGTCCGCGACGGGCTCGGCCTTCGCGGGCGCAGCCGCAGGCTTCCCACTGCCGGGCTTCGCCGCAGGCGACCCCACAGCCGAAGCCGCGGCGCCAGCCCCAGACTTCTCACTGCTGGGCTTCGCCGCAGGCGACCCGGCAGGCGACTCGGTGTGCTCCGGCTTCGACATGCGTCCCCTCTGCGATCGTGCCGCTGCTCCGCCTGCCCCAGCGGCTGAGCGACCCGGCGGCCGGGGCCCGTGATAACCCGCCCCGGCAGAACCCTCATTCTTCCTCACTCCGCAACGGACGGGCGCCCCGGGTCCGCGGTTCCCCCCTCCACATCCCGGAGTTACAACGGAACGATGTCGGGCGCGCCCAGCCGCGCCGCGTCCGCCGTCTGGTCATCCGGCTGGCGCTGCGATTCCCGCTCCGCCTGGACCCGCTTCTCGTAGTGCTCCACTTCCTTCTCGATCTGCTGCTTGTCCCACCCCAGCACCGGTGCCACCAACTCCGCGCACTCCCGCGCCGACCGCGTCCCCCGGTCGAAGGTCTCGATCGAGATCCGTGTCCGCCGCGTCAGTACGTCGTCCAGATGGCGGGCCCCCTCGTGCGAGGCCGCGTACACGATCTCCGCCCGCAGGTAGTCGTCCGCCCCGGACACCGGCTCGCGCAGTCCCGGATCGGCGGCCATCAGGTCCAGCAGTTCCTCCGTCAGCGACCCGAAGCGGTTCAACAGGTGCTCCACCCGCACCACATGAAGCCCCGTCCGGGCCGCGATCCGAGCCCGCCCGTTCCACAGCGCCCGGTATCCCTCCGCCCCCACCAGCGGCACGTCCTCCGTCACGCACTCCGCAACCCGCTGGTCCAGGCCGTGCACGGCCTCGTCGACCGCGTCCTTCGCCATGACCCGGTACGTCGTGTACTTGCCCCCGGCGACCACCACCAGCCCCGGCACCGGGTGCGCGACCGTGTGCTCGCGCGACAGCTTGCTCGTCGCGTCCGACTCCCCGGCCAGCAGCGGCCGCAGGCCCGCGTACACCCCCTGGACGTCATCGCGCGTGAGCGGCACGGCCAGCACCGAGTTCACGTGCTCCAGCAGGTAGTCGATGTCCGCGCTCGACGCCGCCGGGTGCGCCTTGTCCAGGTCCCAGTCGGTGTCCGTGGTCCCCACGATCCAGTGGCGGCCCCACGGGATGACGAACAGCACCGACTTCTCGGTCCGCAGGATCAGTCCGGTGCTCGAATGGATCCGGTCCTTCGGTACGACCAGATGGATGCCCTTCGAGGCCCGGACATGGAACTGGCCGCGCTCCCCGATCAGCGCCTGGGTGTCGTCCGTCCACACCCCCGTCGCATTCACGACCTGCTTCGCGCGGATCTGGTACTCGCCTCCGCCCTCCACATCCCGCACCAACGCGCCGACCACCCGTTCGCCCTCACGCAGGAAGCCGACGACCCTCGCCCGATTGGCGCAGTGCGCCCCGTACGCGGCGGCCGTCCGCACGAGCGTGGCGACGTAGCGCGCGTCGTCCATCTGGGCGTCGTAGTACTGCAGGGCCCCCACCAGTGCGTCCTTGCGGAGCGCCGGTGCCACCCGCAGCGCGCGCCCCCGCGACAGGTGCCGGTGCACGGGGAGGCCGCGCCCGTGGCCGCTGGAGACCGACATCGCGTCGTACAGCGCGACGCCCGCCCCGGCGTAGAGCCGCTCCCAGCCCTTGTGCTGCAGCGGGTACAGGAAGGGCACCGGCTTCACCAGGTGCGGGGCGAGGCGCTCCAGCAGCAGCCCGCGCTCCTTCAGCGCCTCGCGCACGAGGGCGAAGTCGAGCATCTCCAAATACCGCAGGCCGCCGTGGATCAGCTTGCTGGAGCGGCTGGAGGTGCCCGAGGCCCAGTCCCGCGCCTCCACCAGGCCGGTCGACAGGCCGCGCGTCACGGCGTCGAGCGCGGTGCCGGCGCCCACCACGCCCGCGCCCACCACCAGCACGTCCAGTTCCCGCTCGGCCATCCGGGTGAGGGCCTCGTCCCGCTGCACCGGCCCCAGTGTCGCTGTCCTCACGGCTGCCTCCCGTTGGTGCGGATGAGATCCCGCTCACATGCCCCGTTCCACGATTCTGACCGCCCGCACCCACATCAGCCACCGCCTGTGGACAACACAACGGTGGCGTTCACTCCAGAATGCGACATATCTGTCATATATAAGCCTAGTCTGACATTGCGCCAGCTCCCCTGCCCCCCGGAGAACTTGCGCGGCAGCCCCCTCATGTCAGGGAAGGGACGGCACCCCCATGCCCGCAGATCTCGCCGTCATCGGACTCGGCCATCTCGGCCTCCCACTCGCCCAGGCGGCCGTCGCCGCCGGAATCGAGACGGTCGGCTACGACAGCGGTCCGGTCACGGACTCCACCCTCACCGCCGCCGAGATCCGCCGCATGTCGGCGGCCGGCTTCCGGGTCACCACGAACCCCGCCGAGCTCGGCCGGGTCCGCACGGCCGTCATCTGCGCCCCCACCCAGCTCGGCGCCGATCGCGCACTGGACCTCTCCGCCGTCGGCGAGGCCGGCCGCGCGCTCGCCGCCCGGCTGCGCCCCCACACCACCGTGATCCTCGAATCCGCCGCCCACCCGGGCGTCACCGAGGACTACCTCCGCCCGATCCTCGAAGCCGGCTCCGGGCTGCGGGCGGGCCGCGACTTCCACCTGGCCTACTCCCCCAGCCGCCTCGACCCGGGCAACCGCACCCACGGCATCTCCAACACCCCCAAGGTGATCGGCGGCCTCACCCCCGCCTGCACGGAGTCCGCGCACGCCTTCTACGCCCGCCTCACCGAGAAGGTGGTCCGCGCCCGCGGCCTGCGCGAGGCCGAGACCGTACAGCTCCTCGAAACGAACTACCGCCACGTCAACATCGCCCTCATGAACGAGATGGCGGTGCTCTGCCACGACCTCGGCGTCGACCTGTGGGACGTCATCCGCTGCGCCGAGACCAAGCCGTACGGATTCCAGGCCTTCCGCCCCGGCCCGGGAGTCGGGGGCCACGGCGTCCCCCTCGACCCGAACTACCTCCCCCACACCACGCGCACCCCCGGCCACCCGCTGCGCATGGTCGGCCTGGCGCAGGAGATCAACGACCGGATGCCGCAGTACGTCATCCAGCGCTCGGCCACCCTGCTGAACGAGCACGGCAAATCCGCCCGCGGGGCCCGCGTCCTGCTCCTCGGCGTCACCTACAAGCCCGACCTGGCCGACCAGGAGGGCTCCCCGGCCCGCGAGATCGCCAGCCGCCTCCTCGACCTGGGCGCGCTGATCAGCTACCACGACCCGTACATCACGGGCTGGCGGGTCCGGGACCAGCCGGTCCCCCGCGCCGAGTCGCTCTACGAGGCCGCCGCGAACGCGGACCTGACCATCCTGCTCCAGCACCACCGCACCTACGACCTGCAGGGCCTCGCCGTGAAGGCCCAGCTGCTCCTGGACACCCGCGGCGCCAGCCCGGTGGGCGCCGCCCACCGCCTCTGAGCTCCGGGAAATCCCCCCACCAGAAGTCCGGGGCTGCTGCTAGCCTGCGGCGTCACTTATCTCGCACATACGTCTCTACGGACAGGTGTGCGTGCGCATCCCTGGGGGGATTTTCCATGAGCCAGAACTTCACGCCGCCCGCGCCCGACTCCTACACGGCGGCTCCCGCCCCGGCCCCGGCGCGCGGCGGCAACGTCGGCCTGGCGATCCTCGGGGCGGCCGTCACCGCCCTGGCCGCGGGCGCCGCCTACGGGGGCATCCTGAGCGCGATCGATTTCCAGATCGGCTACCTGGCGGCCGGTGTCGGATTCCTCGTCGCCCTGGTCGCCGTCCGCCTCGGCGGCCGCAACCCGATCCTCCCGCCGGTGAGCGCCCTCCTGACGCTGGCCGGCGTCTACGCGGGCTACGTCCTGGCCGAGGCGATCGCCATCTCCGAGAACTACGGGGTCCCGGTGCCCGAGCTGCTCACGACCGAGATCGCCAAGGTCCACCAGTCCTACGTGGGCACGTTCGACCCGATCTCGATCCTCTTCTTCGCGATCGGCGCGTACGCCGCCTTCCAGACGGCCCGCAAGGCCGCCGCCTGACCGGCGGCCCCGCACATGCCGGAGGGCCGGCACCCCGAGCGGGGTGCCGGCCCTCCGGCGTACTGCGAGGCAAGGCAATCAGCGGCTGTGCTGCGAGTCCGCGATCGTGACCTCGACCCGCTGGAACTCCTTGAGCTCGCTGTAGCCGGTGGTGGCCATCGAGCGGCGCAGCGCGCCGAAGATGTTCATCGAGCCGTCCGGGGTGTGCGAGGGACCGGTGAGGATCTCCTCGGTGGTACCCACGGTGCCGAGGTCGACCTTCTTGCCGCGCGGCACGTCCTCGTGGACGGCCTCCATGCCCCAGTGGTTGCCCTTGCCGGGCGCGTCGGTGGCACGGGCCAGCGGGGAGCCCATCATCACGGCGTCCGCGCCACAGGCGACGGCCTTCGGGATGTCGCCGGACCAGCCCACGCCGCCGTCGGCGATGACGTGCACGTAGCGGCCGCCGGACTCGTCCATGTAGTCGCGGCGGGCCGCGGCCACGTCCGCGACGGCGGTCGCCATCGGGACCTGGATACCGAGCACGTTGCGCGTGGTGTGCGCGGCGCCGCCGCCGAAGCCGACGAGGACACCGGCCGCGCCGGTGCGCATCAGGTGCAGGGCCGCCGTGTAGGTGGCGCAGCCGCCGACGATGACCGGGACGTCGAGCTCGTAGATGAACTGCTTGAGGTTCAGCGGCTCTGCAGCGCCCGAGACGTGCTCCGCCGACACCGTGGTGCCGCGGATCACGAAGATGTCCACACCCGCGTCGACGACGGCCTTGGAGAACTCGGCCGTGCGCTGCGGGGACAGCGCGGCGGCGGTGACGACACCGGAGTCGCGCACCTCCTTGATGCGCTGCCGGATCAGGTCCGCCTGGATCGGCGCGGAGTAGATCTCCTGGAGGCGGCGGGTGGCCGCGTCCTCGTCCAGCTCCGTGATCTCGTCGAGCAGCGGCTGCGGGTCCTCGTACCGGGTCCACAGGCCTTCGAGGTTCAGCACGCCGAGGCCGCCGAGCTCGCCGATGCGGATGGCGGTCTGCGGGGAGACGACCGAGTCCATGGGGGCGGCCAGGAAGGGGAGCTCGAAGCGGTACGCGTCGATCTGCCAGGCGATCGAGACCTCCTTCGGGTCCCGGGTACGCCGGCTCGGGACGATGGCGATGTCGTCGAACGCGTACGCCCTGCGGCCGCGCTTGCCGCGCCCGATCTCGATCTCAGTCACGTGTGGTGGCCTTTCCTCTGGGTCTGCCCGTCCAGTATCCCCGAATGCCGGGGGCCCGCGTTCCGGTGACCGCTGTACGGACGCCCGCGCGGGCACGGCGAAGGGGGCGGGCCCGATGGACCCGCCCCCTCAGCTCATACCGTTCAGCCCTTGCGGGAGTAGTTCGGTGCTTCGACCGTCATCTGGATGTCGTGCGGGTGGCTCTCCTTGAGGCCCGCCGAGGTGATCCGGACGAACCGGCCGCGGTCCTGCAGCTCGGGGACCGTGCGGCCGCCGACGTAGAACATCGACTGGCGCAGGCCGCCGACGAGCTGGTGCACGACCGCGGAGAGCGGGCCGCGGTACGGGACCTGGCCCTCGATGCCCTCGGGGATGAGCTTGTCGTCGCCGCCCACGCCCTCCTGGAAGTAGCGGTCCTTGGAGAAGGACTTCTGCTCGCCACGGGACTGCATCGCGCCGAGCGAACCCATGCCGCGGTACGACTTGAACTGCTTGCCGTTGATGAAGAGCAGCTCGCCCGGGGACTCCTCGCAGCCCGCGAGCAGCGAGCCGAGCATCACCGTGTCGGCGCCCGCGACCAGGGCCTTGGCGATGTCGCCGGAGTACTGCAGGCCGCCGTCGCCGATGACCGGGACACCGGCCGCCTTGGCGGCGAGGGAGGCCTCGTAGATCGCGGTGACCTGCGGGACACCGATGCCGGCGACGACGCGGGTGGTGCAGATGGAGCCGGGGCCGACGCCGACCTTGATGCCGTCGCAGCCGGCGTCGATCAGCGCCTGGGCGCCGTCACGCGTGGCGACGTTGCCGCCGATGACGTCGACGGTGGAATTCGACTTGATCTTGGCGACCATGTCGCCGACCAGGCGGGAGTGACCGTGGGCGGTGTCGACGACGATGAAGTCGGCACCCGCCTCGATCAGGGCCTGGGCGCGCTCGTACGCGTCACCGGCGACGCCGACGGCCGCGCCCACGAGGAGCCGGCCGCCCTTGTCCTTGGCGGCGTTCGGGTACTTCTCGGCCTTGACGAAGTCCTTGACCGTGATGAGGCCCTTGAGGATGCCCGCGTCGTCGACCAGCGGAAGCTTCTCGATCTTGTGGCGGCGCAGCAGCTCCATGGCGTCCACGCCCGAGATGCCGACCTTGCCCGTGACCAGCGGCATCGGGGTCATGACCTCGCGCACCTGGCGGCTGCGGTCCGACTCGAAGGCCATGTCGCGGTTGGTGACGATGCCGAGGAGCTTGCCGGCGGGGTCGGTGACCGGGACGCCGGAGATGCGGAACTTCGCGCAGAGCTGGTCGGCCTCGCGCAGCGTCGCGTCGGGGTGCACCGTGATCGGGTCGGTGACCATGCCGGACTCGGAGCGCTTGACCAGGTCGACCTGGTTGGCCTGGTCGGCGATGGAGAGGTTGCGGTGCAGCACGCCGACGCCGCCCTGACGGGCCATGGCGATGGCCATGCGGGCCTCGGTGACCTTGTCCATGGCGGCGGACAGCAGCGGAACGTTCACGCGCACGTTGCGCGAGATGAGGGAGGAGGTGTCGATCGCGTCAGGCGACATGTCCGACGCGCCCGGCAGCAGCAGCACGTCGTCGTAGGTCAGTCCGAGCGTGGCGAATTTGTCGGGCACTCCGTCGGCGGTCATGACACCTTCCCAAATGGTCTTGCTCAGCGCGGATGTCCATGCTAACGGGATCCCGACGCGTCTCATTCCACGACCAAGGTCAAGCAGAAGTTTCGTCGTTTCCTACGACTGCAGCCCGCGACCGAGGCCCACGCGGAGCTACCGGCGTGGATCTGTGCGGACCCGTACGGACCGGTTCGGACGCGCACGGACCTGCCGGCCCCGCACACGGACGGCGGTGGGACCGCGAGGGCCCGCACGGGCCGCCTGTGCCCTACTGCTCGGCGAGCGCCCGCAGCCGGCTGAGCGCGCGGTGCTGGGCCACGCGCACGGCCCCCGGGGACATGCCGAGCATCTGCCCGGTCTCCTCCGCGGTCAGCCCGACGGCCACCCGCAACACGAGGAGCTCGCGCTGGTTCTCCGGAAGGTTGGCGAGCAGCTTCTTGGCCCAGGCGGCGTCGCTGCTGAGCAGCGCGCGCTCCTCCGGGCCCAGCGAGTCGTCGGGCCGCTCCGGCATCTCGTCGGAGGGCACGGCCGTGCTGCCGGGGTGCCGCATGGCGGCCCGCTGCAGGTCGGCGACCTTGTGCGCGGCGATCGCGAAGACGAAGGCCTCGAAGGGGCGCCCGGTGTCCCGGTAGCGCGGCAGCGCCATCAGGACGGCGACGCAGACCTCCTGCGCCAGGTCTTCCACGAAGTGACGAGCGTCACCCGGCAATCGCGAGAGCCGGGTGCGGCAGTAGCGGATCGCGAGGGGGTGCACGAAGGCGAGCAGGTCGTGCGTGGCCTGCTCGTCACCCTCCACCGCCCTGCGCACGAGCGCGCTGACGCCCCCGGCACTGCCGCCTTTGGCGGCGCCGGTCGGGCCTGTGGCCGCGGGTGACCCCAGGGCCTCGTCGTCGCGCATCAATCCATGGTGCCTTGGCGCCGGAGCATCCGCGTCGCCATGGCCCTTGTTGTGCATCGAAGCGTTATGAGCAGGTGCGCCGGAACTCATCATCTGCGCCCTCCCCTCCCGCTCGGCCGAATAGTCCCCGAGAGACTCCACACCCTCAAGGATGCGGCATCGCGCACGAAGCGAGACGTCCCCCGGATTGTGCCCCGCCAACCCCCGGGTGCGCACCGGGTACGGCGGGGGCAGGGATGCCCTCGACAACAAGAGCCGTCGAGGGCGGCGCGCCGCCCCGTCCGCGGGTGGCGGACGGGACCGCTCTCGACGATCCGCGGCCTGCGGCGGGCCGGGCCGGGCCCGGCCACGACCGGGAGGTCAGCGGACCAGACCCCAGCGGAATCCGAGTGCCACGGCGTGTGCCCGGTCCGAGGCGCCGAGCTTCTTGAACAGCCGGCGGGCGTGCGTCTTGACCGTGTCCTCGGAGAGGAAGAGCTCGCGCCCGATCTCCGCGTTGGACCGGCCGTGACTCATGCCCTCCAGCACCTGGATCTCGCGCGCGGTGAGCGTGGGCGCGGCGCCCATCTCGGCCGAGCGGAGCCGGCGCGGGGCCAGTCGCCAGGTCGGGTCGGCGAGGGCCTGGGTGACCGTGGCCCGCAGTTCGGCGCGCGAGGCGTCCTTGTGCAGGTACCCACGGGCGCCGGCGGCGACCGCGAGGGCCACGCCGTCCAGGTCCTCCGCGACCGTCAGCATGATGATGCGGGCGCCGGGGTCGGCCGAGAGCAGCCGACGGACCGTCTCCACACCGCCCAGCCCGGGCATCCGTACATCCATCAGAATCAGGTCGGAGCGGTCGGCGCCCCAGCGGCGGAGGACTTCCTCGCCGTTGGCAGCCGTCGTCACACGCTCGACGCCGGGCACGGTGGCAACCGCGCGGCGGAGCGCCTCTCGGGCAAGCGGGGAGTCGTCGCAGACGAGGACGGATGTCATGACCGCCCTCCGCAGCTGCTGATGCGCGTCACCTTGAGCCTCCAGGCTGGTACGTATCGTCACCTGTGCGGTCGATGCTCCCGGACACCTGTCCGAGAACTTATTGGTTCAACCGCCTTCGCACTCTCAACGATGGTCACTCGAAAGAGTTACGGGTCGGACGGACACCTTCAGCACTCTACGTGAGGAAGCGATCACGGCGCAGGAGCCACGAGCCGCTTGTCCTCCATCTGGAGCTATGCCCTATTTGGCGGCTTTCCTTCCGTTTGGCACGTGTCTGAGGCTAGATTCCCAATGAGTCATATTTACATCTACTCCGACAGTAGGTGTGGAGACATGGACCGTATCCGCCTCAGTACCGGCACCAAGAGGGACTACCAATGGCAGATTTCTCCCGCCTCCCCGGCCCGAACGCCGACCTCTGGGACTGGCAGCTGCTAGCCGCCTGCCGCGGGGTCGACAGCTCCCTCTTCTTCCACCCGGAAGGCGAGCGGGGCGCGGCCAGGAGCGCGCGCGAGGCCTCGGCTAAAGAGGTCTGCATGAGATGCCCGGTGCGTTCGGAATGCGCCGCGCACGCACTCGCCGTCCGAGAGCCCTACGGGGTGTGGGGCGGCCTCACCGAGGACGAGCGCGAGGAACTGATGGGCCGCGCCCGGCATCGCCTGATCCCCGCATCGAGTGCGATCGGACCGATCGCGCCGAACTGAGAGCCGACGAAGCGTCCGAAGGAACGTTTCTTCGAATCACCAGCACGCCCGGGCGTGTCGCTGCCCGGCCCGCGTTTCACCCGTTCGGCCGTACCCGGCCCTGCGAAGTGTGCGCCCCCGGCCGCCGCCGGGGGCGGACACGGGTCAGCGCGCGGACACGGGGCAGTGCGCGGCCGCAGGTCAGCGCGCGGCCGCCCGCTCCAGCTCGGCCAGGGTCGCGGCCACGGCCGGCACCCGGGCCAGGTCGGGCAGGGTCAGCGCCACGACCTCCCGCTCGACGGCCGGCTCCACCGCCACCGTGCTCACGCCCTTGGCCCGTACGGACTCCACCGCGAGCTCCGGCAGCACTGCCACGCCCAGCCCCGCGCCGACCAGGCCGACCACCGCCGGGTAGTCGTCGGTGGCGAAGTCGATGCGCGGGGTGAAGCCCGCGCCCTCGCACACGTCCACCAGATGGCGGCGGCAGCGCGGACAGCCCGCGATCCAGGGTTCGTCCGCCAGCTCCGCCATGCCCACGCGCTCCGCCCCGGCCAGCCGGTGCCCTTCCGGGACCAGCCCGACGAGCCGGTCGGTCAGCAGCGGCCGCACGACGAGGTCGTCCCACTCCGCGGCGGAATGGGACGCCCCGCCGTAACGGAAGGCCAGCGCCAGGTCGCAGTCGCCCTCGCGCAGCATCTCCACGGAACGCGGCGGCTCCGCCTCGACCAGCGAGATACGGGTTCCGGGGTGCTCGGCGCGCATCGCCGCGAGCGCGGTCGGCACCAGCGTGGAGCTGCCACTGGGGAAGGACACGAGCCGGACCCGGCCCGCGCGCAGGCCCGCGATGGCCGCGACCTCCTCCTCGGCGGCGGTCAGCCCGGCCAGGATCCCCGCGGCATGGCGGACCAGGGCCTCGCCCGCCTGGGTCAGCCGCATCTCGCGGCCGGTGCGGATGAGCAGCGGGGTGCCGGCCGACTGCTCCAGCGCCTTCATCTGCTGGGAGACGGCGGGCTGGGTGCAGCCGAGCTCGCGGGCGGCGGCGGAGAAGGACCCGGTCCCGGCGACGGCGCGCAGAACCCGGAGATGGCGTGCTTCGATCACCCTTCGAGCATAAGCCCTACTTTGATTCCTGCGCGAATATCCCGATGTCGCTTTGGGGTGGCTCGGTTAGCGTGGTCCCATGGGCTCCATGCAATTGATCTCTGTGAACCTCGGCCGCGCAACGGCCGCCGACTACACGGACGCGGAGGGCGGGATGACGGGCATCGGCAAGCGCCCCGTCCCCGGACCGGTCCACGTCGCCGCCCCGGGCCCCAGGTCCACCGGCCTCGGCGGCGGCCTGGAGGGTGACGCCGTCTGCGACCGGCGCTACCACGGCGGCGACCACCAGGCCGTCTACGCGTACGCCCGCGAGGACCTGGACCTGTGGGAGCGCGAGCTGGGCCGCGAGCTGCCCGGCGGCCTCTTCGGCGAGAACCTCACCACCTCCGGCATCGACCTGAACACCGCGCGGATCGGCGACCGCTGGCGGGTCGGCGCCGACGTGGTCCTGGAAGTGGCCTCGGCCCGCATCCCGTGCCGGACCTTCCAGGGGGCCATGGGCGAGGCCGGCTGGGTCAAGCGGTTCACCCGGGAGGCCCGGCCGGGTGCGTATCTACGGGTGATCGAGGAGGGTTCGGTCTCCCCCGGCGACCCGATCCGGATCATCCACCGGCCGGACCACGACGTGACGGTGCAGCTGTGGTTCCGCGCCTTCACCACCGAGCGGGCCCTGCTGCCGCTCACCCTGGCCGCGGGCGAGGCGCTGGCGCCGGAGGCCCGTGAGCGGGTTCGCCTGTACGTGGAGAAGTACGGGGCAGGGGCCGGGGTGAGGTAACGCCGTCACCCCGGGAAGCTAGGTTGCGCCTATGACGACTGCGTTGATTACGGGATCCACGGCGGGCATCGGCGCCGCCTTCGCCCGGCGGCTGGCCGCCCAGGGACACAATCTGGTGCTGGTGGCACGGGACACGAAGCGGCTCGGCGAGCAGGCCACCGAGCTGCACGACCGGCACGGCATCGAGGCCGACGTGCTGGCCGCCGACCTCTCCACGGAGGAGGGCATCGCGGCGGTCGAGCAGCGCCTCGGCGACCGCACCCACCCGGTGGACCTGCTGGTCAACAACGCGGGCTTCGGCAACAAGGGCCGCTACCTCGAAGTCTCCATGGCCGACGAGCTGACCATGCTGAAGGTGCACATCGAGGCGGTCCTGCGGCTGACCTCGGCGGCCACGGAATCGATGCGCTCGCGCGGCCGCGGCGGCGTGATCAACGTGGCCTCGGTCGCCGCCTTCGTACCGCGCGGCACGTACGGGGCGAGCAAGGCCTGGGTCGTGCAGTTCACCCAGGGTGCGGCGAGGGACCTGGGCGGGTCCGGGGTGCGGCTGATGGCACTGTGCCCCGGCTTCGTCCGGACGGAGTTCCACCAGCGGGCCGGCATGGGCACGGACAACATCCCCGGCTGGATGTGGCTGGACGCCGACAAGCTGGTGGCCACGGCCCTGGCCGACCTGGCCCGCGGGAAGACGGTGTCGATCCCGGACCCGCGGTACAAGGCGCTGATGGGCGTGGTGAAGCTGACGCCGCGCGGACTGCTGGGCGGGGTGTCCTCGCGTACGGGCCGCAAGTACGGCCCCCAGTAACCCTGGAGGGTGCCCTGAGGGACCCCGTCACAAGCGGCCAATCGGGTGAAATCTCCCTAAACTGGACCTGTCCCATCCAGCGCGGGAGGCGACGCGATGACATTCGTACAAGTGATCGATTATGAAACCAGGCGGTTCGACGAGATGAACGCGCTCATCGACCGCTGGGCGGAGCAGAGCAGCGGCAGGCGCACCGCCACGCACACGATGATCGGCCAGGACCGCGAGGCCCGGAACCACTACGTGGACATGGTGGAGTTCGCCTCGTACGAAGAGGCCATGAAGAACTCCCACCTCCCCGAGACGGACCGGATGTTCCAGGAGATGGTGGCTCTCTGCGAAGGCATGCCGAAGTTCATGAACCTCGACGTGGTCCGCGACGAGCACCTCAACAAGCAGCTCGCCAACCGGGTGCTCGAAGAAGCGGCCATGGCGGGGAACATGAGCGTCCTCGACGACTGCTTCGCGACGAACTACATCAACCACGACGCCAGCAGGACGGAGTCCACCGTCGTCGGACGCGACTCCATGCGGTCGGACATGGAGGCGTGGCGCGCGGCCTTCGACATGACCTTCGAGCCGACGGCCCAGCTGGCCGAGGGCGACATGGTCACGACGGTGTGGAACTGGACCGGCACCCACAAGGGCCAGTTCATGGGAGTCGCACCGACCGGGAAGACGTACTACATGTCCGGGAGCACCACGTTCCGGTGCGTGGAGGGAGAGATCATCGAGGGTTGGTGGCACTACAACCCCGGAGCTCTGCAGCAGCAGATGGGCGGAACGGGTTCCCCGTACGGAACTTGAGCCCCATCACGGGGAAGGCAACGGGAAGGCCCCGTTCCGCGGCTGCGGAACGGGGCCTTCCAGGCGTGGTGCGCGCGATCAGTGGCTGTGGCCGTGACCGCCGTGGCCGTGACCGGCGTCGCCCTCGTCGTCCGCCGGCTTCTCGACGACCAGGGTCTCGGTCGTGAGCAGCAGGGAGGCGATGGAAGCGGCGTTCTCCAGCGCGGAACGGGTGACCTTCACCGGGTCGATGACGCCGGCCTTGACCAGGTCACCGTACTCGCCGGTGGCGGCGTTGAAGCCCTGGCCCTTGTCGAGCTCGGCGACCTTCGCGGTGATGACGTAACCCTCGAGACCGGCGTTCTCGGCGATCCAGCGCAGCGGCTCGACGGCGGCGCGGCGCACGACCGCGACACCGGTGGCCTCGTCGCCCGACAGGCCGAGGTTGCCCTCCAGGACCTTCACGGCGTGGACGAGCGCGGAGCCACCGCCGGAGACGATGCCCTCCTCGACCGCGGCGCGGGTCGCCGAGATGGCGTCCTCAAGACGGTGCTTCTTCTCCTTGAGCTCCACCTCGGTGGCGGCGCCGACCTTGATGACGCAGACGCCACCGGCGAGCTTCGCCAGGCGCTCCTGCAGCTTCTCGCGGTCCCAGTCCGAGTCGGTCGACTCGATCTCGGCCTTGATCTGGTTGACGCGGCCGAGGACCTCGTCGTGGCTGCCGCCACCGTCGACGATGGTGGTGTCGTCCTTGGAGATGGTCACGCGGCGGGCGGAGCCCAGTACGTCCAGACCGGCCTGGTCGAGCTTGAGGCCGACCTCCTCGGCGATGACGGTGGCACCGGTGAGGGTGGCCATGTCCTGGAGCATCGCCTTGCGACGGTCACCGAAGCCGGGGGCCTTGACGGCGACCGCGTTGAAGGTGCCGCGGATCTTGTTGACGACGAGGGTGGAGAGCGCCTCGCCCTCGACGTCCTCGGCGATGATCAGCAGCGGCTTGGAGGCGCCGGCCTGGATGACCTTCTCCAGCAGCGGCAGGAGGTCCTGGATCGAGGAGATCTTGCCCTGGTTGATCAGGATGTACGGGTCGTCGAGGACGGCCTCCATACGCTCCTGGTCGGAGACCATGTACGGCGAGAGGTAGCCCTTGTCGAAGGCCATGCCCTCGGTGAACTCCAGCTCCAGGCCGAAGGTGTTGGACTCCTCGACGGTGATGACACCGTCCTTGCCGACCTTGTCCATCGCCTCGGCGATGAGCTCGCCGACCTGCTGGTCCTGCGCGGAGAGCGCGGCCACGGCGGCGATGTCGGACTTGTCCTCGATCGGGCGGGCGGTCGCGAGGAGCTCCTCGGACACGGCCTTGACCGCGGCGTCGATGCCCTTCTTCAGGGCGGCCGGGGAAGCACCCGCGGCGACGTTGCGCAGACCCTCGCGGACCAGCGCCTGGGCCAGCACGGTGGCGGTGGTGGTGCCGTCACCCGCGATGTCGTTGGTCTTGGTCGCCACCTCCTTCACGAGCTGCGCGCCCAGGTTCTCGTACGGGTCGTCCAGCTCGACCTCGCGAGCGATGGTGACACCGTCGTTGGTGATGGTGGGGGCGCCGAACTTCTTGTCGATGACGACGTTGCGGCCCTTGGGGCCGATCGTCACCTTGACCGTGTCGGCAAGCTTGTTGACGCCGCGCTCGAGGGCGCGACGGGCGTCCTCGTCGAACTTCAGGATCTTCGCCATGGGAGCGGTTCAGCCCTCTCGAAAACTCGGGTTTAACGAGCTGCGCCCCTCGCCGCCCGGCAATCAGCGGGGTGACCAGGGGCGCAGCTCAAAGCAGTACTGATGAAGAGAATTACTTCTCGACGATCGCGAGCACGTCGCGAGCCGAGAGGACGAGGTACTCCTCGCCGCTGTACTTCACTTCGGTGCCGCCGTACTTGCTGTAGAGCACGATGTCGCCGACGGTGACGTCCAGCGGGAGACGCTGGCCGTCCTCGAAGCGACCCGGGCCCACCGCGAGGACGACGCCCTCCTGGGGCTTCTCCTTCGCAGTGTCCGGGATGACCAGGCCGGAGGCCGTGGTCTGCTCGGCGTCGAGCGGCTGGACCACAATGCGGTCCTCAAGCGGCTTGATGGCAACCTTGGAGCTGGCGGTCGTCACGATCCGACCTCCCCCTTCGGAGATCCGGGGTTAACTGTCTGAGGTGGCGACCAGGTCGATCCGTCGTCGCGGGTGCCGGATCTGCCTGTCGCTGTGTTGGCACTCACCGGGGGTGAGTGCCAGGTGCGAGACTATTCCGGCGATTAGCACTCGGTCAAGCGGAGTGCCAATTCCCGACCGCCGGGCGTTGCGCGAAGAGGAACCGGAACGTCGGCCACCGGGGCGCGCGGACATGGCGGATCACCCCTCTCCGCGATCTGACCAGGAGAAACGCGGAGCCGCGTCGGTGCGACACCGTCTCGACCGCGCCGGGCCTGACGATCAGGATCTTCGCGTTCTCGATGGCCGGAAGGCGACGTCCCTGCAGCGCGGTGGCGGTGGTGACGGTGGTGGCGCCTGCAGTGATGCCTGCGGTGGTGCCTGCGGCCCTCGGCGATCGCAGGCGATCACCGGCCGAAAAACCGCACGTACGTCCGTTCGGCCTCACTACTGTCCCCGATATGACCAGGACGAACTCCGGCGTGCGCTGGATCCACGCCTTCCCGATCTCGATCGGCATCGCAGCCGGGATCTTCATGTACTGCGCGACGGTACCGCGGCTGATCACCCAACTGACGGGGGTGGAAGGCACGTTCAGCGCGGAGGTCTGCACGTGGGGCGACTTCGATTCCGAAGGGGACCGGAGGATGTCGTGCGCGGGGGACTTCACCGCCTCCGACGGATCGTTCACCCTCTCGGGGATCGAGATCGACGGCGCGTTCGACGGCCGGCCGAAGGCGCCGGTGGCCGCCCGCGTCAGCGGGCCGTCAGCCGACCAGGCCGTGCAGACGGACCTGGCCACCTCGCTCGCGCCGATGGGCGTGGGGCTGCTCGTCTTCGCGTTCCCGGCCTGGGCGCTGACCGCGGCCACCCGGGACGCCGTCGACCGCCGCAGACGTCGCCGGAACCGCCCGCCGGAGCCCGCCGCCGACCCCGACTCGTGGGGACCCCTGCCGTCCGCGTGACGCCTGCGGGGCGCTCAGCGGGGCGCTGCTCGGCGGTACGACTACCCCGCACAGCCCGTCCGGCGGGAAGGTGCAATTCACGACACTTCCCATCGAACGTTCCGGAAGGAACCATGGGGAGGGCATCAACGTCGTAGATGATATGAAGATAAAGCGCCTCATTGCCGATCAGATCGGACCCAACGCTTCCGCTGACCCCGGCGCGCCGGGCGCCACGTCCTCACCCCAGGCGGCACCCCCGCCGTCCTTCCCGCCCTCGCCGCCCTCGCCGTCCGCCCCCAAGGACGGTGGCGGCATCCCGTGCGTGGACTGAAACCCCTGACGTCGGCGGTCGCCCGCCGCCGCACCGAGGCGCTGCTCCTGGTCTTCGTCATCGCCATCGCCGTCTTCGGCCACGCCGCCGCAGGCCTCGCCATGAACGGCGAGCTGCCGCCCAAATTCGTCGACTTCACCATCAGCATGACCCTGCTGTCCCTGGTGGGGCACCTGGGCGTACGCCGTTTCGCGGCCTACGCCGACCCTCTGATCTTCCCGATCGCCATGCTGCTGACCGGCCTCGGACTGGTGCTGCTGCACCGCCTCGACCAGGGCTACATCGAGCGCTACAACTCGGACGCGAACGCCCCCGGCCAGCTGATGTGGACGGTGGTCGGGGTCGCCGCCTGCCTGCTGGTACTGGCGCTGCTGCGCGACCACCGGCTGCTGCAGCGGTTCATCTACATCAACATGGCCGTCGCGCTGGTGCTGCTGATCGCGCCCGCCTTCTTCGGCGCGGACACCTACGGCGCGAAGCGCTGGATCAAACTCTTCGGCTTCTCGCTGCAGCCCGGCGAGTTCGTGAAGATCATGATCGCGATCTTCTTCGCCGGCTACCTGGTCATCCACCGGGACTCGCTGGCCCTGACGGGCCGCAGGTTCCTGGGCATGCGGCTGCCCCCGATGCGCCAGCTCGGCCCGATCGTCACGGTGTGGATCGTCTCGATGCTGGTCCTGGTCTTCGAACGCGACCTCGGCACCTCGCTCATCTTCTTCGGGGTGTTCGTGGTGATGCTGTACGTCGCCACCGAACGCACCAGCTGGATCGTCTGCGGCCTGCTCATGGCCTCGGCGGGCGCCTTCGTGGTCGGCTCGACGGAGCCGCACGTCAAGGCACGCGTGGCCGCGTGGCTCAACCCGCTGTCGTTCTACTGGGAGAACCGGCCGGCCGGAATCACCTCGGACCAGTCGGCGCAGGCGCTGTTCAGCTTCGGCACGGGCGGCGTCTCCGGCACGGGCCTCGGCATGGGGCACCCCGAGCTGATCGCGTTCGCCGGGCGCAGCGACTTCATCCTGACCACGGTGGGCGAGGAGCTGGGCCTGGCCGGGGTCATGGCCGTACTGATCCTCTACGCGCTCCTCGTGCAGCGGGGGCTGCGGATGGCACTCGGCGCGCGCGACCCCTTCGGCAAGCTGCTCGCGGTGGGCCTGGCGGCGGCGCTGGCCCTGCAGGTTTTCGTGGTCGCGGGCGGCGTGACGGGCCTGATCCCCCTGACGGGCAAGGCCCTCCCCTTCCTGGCCAAGGGCGGCTCGTCCCTCCTGGCCAACTGGATCATGATCGCCCTGCTCCTCCGCATCAGCGACAGCGCGGAACGCCAACGCGAGGCGGACACCCACGGCCCGGTGGAAACGACGATCACCCCGGTGGTGCGCGTGTAGGGGGACGGGGCTTCGGCGGTATCGGGAGCCCCTCGACCGGCATCAGGGATGGGTATGGGGGTTTCCCGTCAGTCCCATCGTCCCTCCGTGTCGGGCCGGTCCCTCAAGGGCGCTCCTTCGTCGCGTCGCTTCGCGATGGCCTTCGGCCACCCTTGACCGACCGTCCCGCCCCGGAGAAACGAAAGACTGCCGAGAAGCCCCCAAAGGAACGAGCCGGTCGAAGGTACGAGGGGCGGGGCGGTCGGAGATGCCCCGCCCTGTCGGGCGCGAGACGTACGACCGAGAGACGGGGCCCACAGGAGGTCGGACCGGTTCGGGGGAAGCGCGCCCGATCGCTACGCGCTCCTCGTTCCTCGTTCCTCAGCGTCTCCAGCCCGTCCTGGGTCGGGCACAGGCCGCCCACGGCCTCGGTCCGACGGCTAGGCGGAGGCGACGACCTCGCCGGCTGTGACCTGCGGCGGGTTGGGCAGGTACTGGGCCAGGTTGTCGCGTACGAAGTGCGCCGCCCTCTCGATCGACTCGTCGGCGCCCGCACGATCCCGGAAGACGCTGGTGGACACCATCACCCCGCCTCCGGCGTCGACCCAGAAGTACGCCACGAATCCGGCGACCTGGCGCATGATCGGCACGAACCCCTCGTCAACGATGCGCCCGGCCTCGGCCGGGTCCGTCACGCCTTCATACCGTCGGACAGCTGCGTACATGGTCGATCTCCTCAACGGTGGTCGGCGTCGTTGCGAAGAGGGCGTACCCGGACCGGCGCGTACTTGGCGCATGCGGCGCCCGGTTGTCACCGGAAGGGACGCGCGAACGGGCTCAGAACGACGAGAACACCTTCTCGGGGTCCTCGTGGGCCGCGGCCGCGTAGTCCTCGAAGTCCATGTTGGCGATCGACAGGTTCGCGTGGATGTCGTGGACCCCGGCCGGGGTCATGCGGAACTCGCGGGACTCTTCGTACTCCTCCTCGGGGATGGTGGTCACCGCCAGCAGCGCGTGGGGGGCCGATCGCATCGTCACGTGGTCGGCGAGGAAGGAAGACACTCAGTTCCTCGTCGGCGGAGACGGCTTGCAGCACCTCGTCGACGGTCGCCCCGGACCAGGCAGGGTCGTCGACCACGTACATGTCCCGCTCTCCCCACGGCTGTATCAGAGCCGCGATCACCGCCTGCCATCCCTGCTCGTCGGCATAGTCGGTCCTGATGATCAAGGCTTCGAATGCGTCGCGCTCGGCGACGGGCGGCAGTGGTGGCCTCATGGATCTGACTCCCCGGGATCGATGGTCTGACGCGAAATACCATCACCTAGGGTGCGGTCATGGACGCCGCCGTACTCCACCGCAGGGCCGCCTGGCACGACGAGTGCGTGCCACCGGACCTCGTCGACCGCCTCCTCGCCCTCGGGCACATCGAGGTGGTGCGCGGGCTGGCCTCGGCGGAGGACGGCGACTGGTTCTGCGCCCGCGCCTGGGCGCGTCTGCTGGCCGGCCGGAGTGAGTTGGACGAGGCCGTCGCGGTACTGGCCCCGTACGTCGGCACCGGCTGGTGGCCGGCGGTCGAAGAGGCCGCGCGGCTGCTGGACGCCGGTGGCCGGGGCGAGGAGGCCATCGCGCTCGTCCGCCCCTTCGAGCGGGACGGGGAGCGGGTCGCCCTGCGGGACCTGGCCCTGCTGCTGGCCCGGCACGGGCAGGGCGAGGAGGCCTACGAGCTGCTCGTACCGCACCTCACCGACCGGCTCGTCGCCGAGGCGCTGGTCGACGTGGGCCTCGGGCTGGGCCGCGGCGACGAGGTCGCGGAGCTGCTGGAGGCCCGCCTGGCCCCGGGGAAGGTGTGCCCGCGGTGCGGAACTCCGCAGTGCCCCGGAGCGTCGGTGGAGCCGTTCAACGTGGTGAGCCTCTTGGCATCCGTGCGTGAGCAGCAGGGACGTACGGACGAAGCCCTCGCGGTGCTGCGCGCGTACGACTTCACCGTCGTCAACAACCGTGACCCTCTGGCCGAACTGCTGGTCCGGCACGACCGGCTCGACGAGCTGCGCGCGTACGTGGCCGGCGAGGGTCCGTGGGAAGCGGCCCGGCAGCTGGCGGAGGCGCTGGAGGCGCGCGGCGACGTGGCGGGCGCGGTCGACGCGTACCGCAGTCACGGGGAGGAGGACCGCTGGCACACGTCGTACCTACTGGCGCAGCTGCTGGCCCGGCACGGGCGGGGCGCCGAGGGCATCGAGGTCCTGCGGGCGCTGGGGAGCGCCGAGGACTGGATCGTCGACGCGCTGTGCGAGCTGTTCGCCGCCGAGGGGCGCGCCGAGGAGGGCCTCGCCCACCTCGACGCGCTCAAGGCCCGGCGGGGCCAGGAGGAGTGGGAGCTGTTCCGGCTGCGGGGGCCGCTCATGGCCGCTTGCGGCCGGCTCGACGAGGCGCTGGCGGAGGCCTCGGCCCACCCCGAGGGCAGAGATCCGTACGCGCAGCAATGGCTTGCCCACCTCTTGGTCGAAGCCGGACGCCCGGAAGAGGCCGTCGCCCTCCTGGACACGGACCGCCTGGAGCAGACAAGGGTTCTCGCCCCGCTGCTGATCGATCTGGGCCGCGCGGAGGAGGCGGTGACCCTCCTCCGAACCCCCCGCCCCCAGGTCCCGCCACCGCAGCCGATCGGCTACAGCGACTGTCCCCCCTTCTAGGCGTCGAAGTCGTACTCCAGCACGTAGGAGGCGGAGTCCAGCGTCATCTCGTTGACCTCGACGACCCGCCCACCTTGGGCGAACGCGGTGCGGACGATGTGGATGACGGGAGTACCCATGGAGAGCGAGAGCTGCTCGGCCTCGTCTGCCGAAGGCATCCGGGACCGGATCTCCTCCCGGAAATGCACGGGCGCATGCCCCAGTTCGGCCAGCCGCGCGTACGCCCCACCGGGGCCGGTGTCGACCTGCGTGATGGCCGAGTCCGCGACGACGTCCGACGGCAGGTACGACATCGCGAACAGCACGGGCTTGCCATCGAGCACGAAGCGGCGGCTGCGCGCCCACACGCGCGCGTCCGCAGGAATCCCAAGGGCGTCGGAGATGCGAACGTCCGCCGCTTCCTCGCGCACGTCGATCTGATCGACGACCAGCTCCCGGTCCTCGGACTCGTCGGACCAGATCGAGCGGCCCGCGCCCCACTGCTCGTGCGTCAGCCGCTGGATGCCGCGCCGCCGCAGGGGCTTGAACGCCCGAACGAAGACACCGGCCCCCTTCCGGGCCTCCACGAGCCCTTCGTTCTGCAGAACGCCGAGGGCCTGACGTGCGGTCATCCGCGCGACCTCGTAGGCGGCCATGAGGTCGTTCTCGCCGGGCAGCCGATCCCCCGGGCCGTATTCGCCCGCTTGGATGGCCGCCCTCAGCGCATCAGCGATCCGCTGGTACTTCGGCTGACGGGTGCCGCCCTGGCTGCTCATGAAACCGATCACTCCTTCGCCTCTCTAGACACCCTAGGGCCAGAGGTTTGCCGCTGCACGAACCCACCTCCCGGTTACATCTCTAGAGATGACTTGACGAGGCGACCTAGCATCGGCTTGAGTGAATACATCTCTAGAGAGCTTGCCCTGGGTGTGGTCTCGCAGGTGAGGGTGATGGGTATGCCGCATGTGTCCGGTGCTGATGTGGATGACGCCCCGTCGGCGAGGGTGGCGGGCATCGGTGAGCCCTGTTCGGATCTGTTGGACCGGGCGCTGGTCGGGTGGGAACGCTTCCTCGACACCTGCGGGGTGGCGGATGAGTGATCGGTACGAGTACGTGCCTCACCGACTCCTGCGCCGCCGCGTCAGAGACATCGCCTCCGGAGTCGAAGGCGAGTTGATGGCCGTGGTCAACGAGAACGTCTCGTGCGCCGGAGCGGAGTACTGGATGGAGCTGGCGTACATCCGTGCTCCCTCTGGCCGCGAATTCACCACGTCGGTCGCCAACGTGCAGGCTGTCTGACGAGGGTGTCGTGCGCGCGGCGACTCGGCTCCAGGACGGAATGGCCGAAGGACCGCCGTGCATGCCTCGCAACGGCCACAGACAGTCGTCGGACGCGTGAGTGAGGAGCGCTGACGGGTCGTGGGCGGCCTATGTCCGGCCCAGGACGGGCTGGAGACGCTGAGAGGTGAGGAGCGCGTAGCGATCGGGCGCGCTTCCCCCGACGCCGAGAGGATCTCTCATGGGCCCCGTCTCGGGATGGTGCCCACCGGGATCCGCCTGGGGCTGTGCTCTCCCCGCCCCTCATACCTTGGACCGGCTCGTTCTTTTGGGGGCTTCTCGGCAGTCTTTCGTTTCTCCGGGGCGGGACGGTCGGTCAAGGGTGGCCGAAGGCCTTCACGCAGTGACGCGACGAAGGAGCGCCCTTTTGAGGGACCGGCCCGACCCGGAGGGACGATGGGACTGACGGGGAACCCCCATACCCCACCCTGATGCGGACCGAGTGGACCCCGCCCCCCGAAGCCCCCGTCACACCTGCCCGATGCCGCCCCGCCGGGCCCCGCCCCCGAAGCCCCCGCCCTACAAGTAGTCCTCCAGCCGCCCGATCCGGTAGCCCTGTTCCTGGATGCGCTGGAGCATGCGCGTCGTCATCTGGGTTTCCGTCGTGCCCTTGAGCTCACCCGGGCCGCGGAAGTGGGCGAGGATGATGTCACCCGGCTTGAGGGCGGAGCCCTCGGCGTACTGGAAGTTGTTGATCTGCATCGAGACCCGCCACAGCACCAGGGACGAGACTCCGCACTCCGAGGCGGCCCGGAGGGTGTCGTCGTTGTAGTTGCCGAAGGGCGGGCGGAACAGCGGCGGGCGCTTGCCGAAGCGCTTCTCCAGGCGTTCCTGCTGGCCGCATATCTCCTTCTTCTGCGCCTCGAAGGAGAGGGTCCGCAGATTCGGGTGCGTCAGCGTGTGGTTGTTTATCGTGCTCGCCGAGCCGTTGTCCCGGATCTTCTCGAAGTGCCCGTAGTCCGACGATGCCACGCTGTCCGTGAGGAACATGCTGATCGGCAGCTTGAGGTCGGCCGCCATCTTCAGGAACTCGGGGTCCTTCTCCGCGCCGTCGTCGAAGGTCAGGAAGACGACCTTGTCGTCCGCCGGGACGGGTATTCGGTCTATCACCGGGACCTTGCCCGTGCCCGGCTTCGGGATCTGCGGCTTCTGGGCCGGCTTGGGCGCGTACTGGAGGGGGGCCGTCAGGCCCCACTTCTTGTACGCCTCGTCGGAGGCGCCCCCCGGCGCCGGTGCCGGCGACGCCGTCGACGGCGTGGCGCTGCCGGCCTCCGGTGTCGGCTGCGCCGTCTTGCCGGCCAGTCGTTCGGTGGGTGCCGCGCTGTCCCCGCACCCCGTCAGGGACAGCGCGAGCGCGCCGGCCGCCAGCGTTCCGGCTACCAACCGGCGCGCGTGCTTCACAGATAGTCCTCCAGGCGAGCCACGGCGTACCCCTTGTCCGTGACGGTCTTCATGACATGACGGATCATGTCAGGCATCGTGCCCTTCCAGTCCTCCTTGCCCCGGAAGTGCGTGAGGATGATGTCACCGGGGTGCAGATCGCGGTCCCATTCCCGGTAGTCCATCCGGTTGGTGAACGCCTCCGCGTTCCACAGCGGGACCGCCTTGATGCCGCAGGACTTCGCCGCGCGCAGCGTGTCCTGGTTGTAGTTGCCGTACGGCGGCCGGAAGAGGGTCGGCCGCTTGCCGAACTGCTTCTGGATCGTGTCCTGCTGGCCGCAGATCTCCTCGCGCTGCTGCTCGTACGACAGGCCGGGCATGTAGCGGTGGTTGAGCGTGTGGTTGTTCAGGGTGACGCCCGCGGCCTGCATCTGCTTGAAGTACGGGTAGTTGTCCCGTACGACGTAGTCGCTGAGGAAGGCCGTGTACGGGATCTTGAGCTCCTGCATCATCTTCAGGAACTCGGGGTCCTTCTCCGAGCCGTCGTCGATCGTCAGGAAGACGACCTTGTCCTCGGTCGGGACCGTGGTGAAGACGTTCGGGTACTCCTCCTGGTCCTCCACCTCGAAGCCCTCGCGCGTGGTGATCTCGGGCTTCGCCTTCGGCGCCGGCGGGGCGGCGAGCGGGGTCTTGCGCAGGCCCCACTTCTTCGCCGCGACGACGCGCGCCTGCTGGGCCGCCTTGGCCTTCTCGGCGGCGCTGAGCGCGCCCGCCGCGCCCGCCTCCGCGGCCTTCGCCTTCGCGGCCTTGTCCGGCCCGGAGCCCCCGGAGCCGCACGCCGTCCCGAGGGCGGCGACGAGCAGGGCTGCGACGGCCACCCCGAACCGGCCGCGCGGACCTGCCGCGTGCCGGTGACCTTGTTGCGACTTATTTCCTTTTTGTCGTACTAGCTGCATAGCAGCGCATCCTGGCACCCGACACACGGGCTCCCCGGAAGACACCGCGAACGCGGTCCCACCTTCCTTCGACTGGCCCACACCGTCCGGTCCGGGGACGCCCGCCCGCGCCGCCCCCGGGCCGGCCCGTCGCCGACAATGGACCCGTGACCCCCGAAGACTTCGCCGCCCTCCTCGCCCCCGAGGGCCGCGCCCTCCTGGACTCGCTCCGCGACTACGACCCCTCCCAGGAGCTGGCCGTCGCCACCCGGCTGCGCCGCGAGCACCCCGCCGCCCTGGTCTCCGCCGCGCTCGGGCAGGCCCGGCTGCGGCAGCGCGCGGTGGCGAAGTTCGGCGCCGAGGACGCCTTCCGGATGTACTTCACGCCCGGCGGAGGCGAGATGGCCACCCGCGCGTCCGTGGCCTCGTACCGGGCCGAGCGGCTCGCCGCCCTCGGGGTACGCAGCCTCGCGGACCTGTGCTGCGGCATCGGCGGGGACGCCCTCGCGCTGGCCCGGCTCGGCATCCGGGTGCTCGCGGTGGACCACGACCCGCTCACGGTCGCCGTCGCACGGGCCAACGCCGAGGCGCTGGGGCTGGCGGACCTGATCGAGGTCCGGGAGGCGGATGTGACGGAGGTGGACACCGCCGGCTACGACGCCGTCTTCATCGACCCGGCCCGGCGCGGGGGACGCGGCCGGATCTTCGACCCGGAGTCGTACTCGCCTCCGCTGTCGTGGGCGGTGGAGACGGCCCGTGCGGCGAAGTACGCCGCCGTCAAGATCGCCCCCGGGATCCCGCACGAGGCCGTGCCCGCGGAGGCCGAGGCCGAGTGGATCTCCGACCAGGGGGACGTCAAGGAGGCCGTGCTCTGGTTCGGGACCGCGCCGGGGACCGTGCGCGCCACCCTGCTCCCCGGACCGCGCCGGCTGCACACCGCCGACCCGCTGCCCGATCCGGCGGCCGGGCCGGTCGGCCGCTGGCTCTACGAGCCCGACGGGGCCGTCATCCGCGCCCACCTCGTCGCCGAGGTCGCCGGGCAGCTGGACGGCCGGCTGATCGACCCGACCATCGCCTACATCACCGCCGACGAGCTGCGCGCGACGCCGTACGCGACGGCGTACGAGATCACCGACGTGCTGCCCTTCGGCCTGAAGAAGCTGAAGGCGCTGCTGCGCGAGCGCGGGGTCGGGATCCTGACCGTGAAGAAGCGCGGCTCGGCGATCGAGCCCGAGGAGCTGCGCAGGAAGGTCAAACCGCAGGGGCCGAACTCCGCGACCGTCTTCCTGACCCGGGTGGCGGGAGCTCCCTCGATGCTCATCGGCGCCCCTGCACCGGCCCCCGCCGACACCCCCTAGTTCCCGTCGACCTCCACCGACTCGAACCGCCAGCGGTGCACCGCCCGCGTGATCAGGTCGGCCGCGGGTTCGGGCAGCTCGGGGAGGTCGGCCGACACGCCCTCGGCGGCCTCCCACCAGGTGATCACGAGGACCCGGTCCTGCGGGGCGCGGAACACCTCGCGGCGCACCGGCTCCCGGGCGAGGACCCGGGAGCGGGCCCACTCCAGCAGCTCGTTGCCCCGGCCGTCGGCGGCCCGGGCCTCCCACATCAGCGCGACGGTGCTCACGAGTACAGGTTGTCCTTGCTCAGTTCGTGCACGTGGTCGTGATCGTGGGTGTGGCCGTGATCGTGCGTGTGCGCGGTACCCGGCACGTGCGGGTCCGTCACCGGCAGCGAGGAGTCCGCCGACAGGTCCCAGTCCGATGCGGGCCGGTTCCGCTTGACCATCTCCGCACCCAGCGCCGCGACCATCGCGCCGTTGTCCGTGCACAGCTTCGGCCGCGGTACGCGCAGCACGATCCCCGCGGCGTCGCACCGCTCCTGCGCCAGTGAGCGCAGCCGGGAATTGGCCGCGACGCCGCCGCCGATCATCAGGTGGTCGACGCCCTCGTCCTTGCACGCCCGGATCGCCTTGCGCGTCAGCACGTCCACCACGGCCTCCTGGAAGGACGCCGCCACATCGCGCACCGGTACGTCCTCGCCCGCCTTGCGCTTCGCCTCGATCCAGCGGGCGACGGCCGTCTTGAGCCCGGAGAAGGAGAAGTCGTACGCGGCGTCGCGCGGCCCCGTCAGCCCGCGCGGGAAGTTGATCGCCTTCGGGTCGCCCTCG
The DNA here is from genome assembly GCF_042894785.1 of Streptomyces sp. NPDC001502. NCBI lineage: Bacteria > Bacillati > Actinomycetota > Actinomycetes > Kitasatosporales > Streptomycetaceae > Streptomyces > Streptomyces sp. NPDC001502. The sequence goes on along the minus strand of NZ_JBIAVW010000009.1, from coordinate 72,290 downwards.
CGCGCGAGCCGGTCGATGACCGGACCGCCCGGGAAGCCCAGCTGGAGCACGCGCGCGATCTTGTCGAAGGCCTCGCCCGCCGCGTCGTCGATCGTCGCGCCGAGCGGCCGTACGTCGGAGGTGATGTCCGGGGCCAGCAGCAGCGAGGAGTGCCCACCGGACACCAGCAGCGCCATCGTCGGCTCCGGCAGCGGCCCGTGCTCCAGCTGGTCCACGCAGATGTGGGAGGCCAGGTGGTTCACCCCGTACAGCGGCTTGCCGAGCGCGTACGCGTAGGCCTTGGCCGCCGAGACGCCCACGAGCAGCGCACCGGCGAGGCCGGGTCCCGCGGTGACGGCGATGCCGTCGAGGTCGCGGGCGCTGACCCCGGCCTCCTTCAGGGCGCGTTCGATGGTGGGGACCATCGCCTCCAGGTGGGCCCGCGAGGCCACCTCGGGCACGACGCCGCCGAAGCGGGCGTGCTCGTCGACGCTCGACGCGATCGCGTCCGCGAGCAGGGTGGTGCCGCGGACGACGCCGACGCCGGTCTCGTCGCAGGAGGTCTCGATGCCGAGGACGAGCGGTTCGTCAGCCATTGCTCTCACTGCTCTCAGTTCGTGCTTGTGCGGGGTCGGTCAGTCGCATGACGAGCGCGTCGACGTTGCCGGGCTGGTAGTAGCCGCGCCGGAAGCCGATGGGCTCGAAGCCGAAGCGCTCGTAGAGCTTCTGGGCGCGGGTGTTGTCCACCCGTACCTCCAGCAGCACCTCGGCGCACTCGAACGCGGTGGCGGCGCGCAGCAGGTCGGTCAGGAGCCGGGCGCCGAGCCCGGTCCCCCACTGGTCGCGCGCGGCCGCGATGGTCTGTACGTCGGCCAGGTCGCCGGCGGCGGCCAGTCCGGCGTAGCCGACCAGCCGGCCCGCCGCGTCCTCGGCGACGACGTAGCGGCGCGTGGCCTGCGGGCCGCGTGCGTGGGCGAGTTCGGACCAGAACATCCCGGCGGACCAGGCGTCCTCGGGGAACAGCTCGTGCTCCAGTTCCAGCACGGGCCCGATGTCCCACCAGCGCATCTCGCGCAGCGTGTGGGGGGTCACTGCGGCGTGACCACCTTGTAGTTCTTGGGCACCTGGGCGTCGGGCCGGCGCAGGTAGAGCGGGGTCGGAGGCAGGAACTCCAGGCCCGCGGCCAGTCGTTCCGCGGCCAGCGAGGCCAGCGCGGCGGCCGACTGGTGCTCGGGGTCCCGGGCGTCCTGGAACACCTCGGGGTACAGGAGTGCGCCCTGGCCGACCGCGGGCAGGCCTGCGACCTGCTCGGCGATGTCGGCCGGGCGGTCCACGGCGGGCTCGCCGACGCGCGTGCGCGGGTCCTCGTACCGGGCCCAGTAGACCTCCTTGCGCCGCGCGTCGGTGGCGACGGTGAAGGGGCCCTCGATGCCGGCGGCCCCGGCGGCGTACGCGAGGCCGTCGAGCGTGCACAGGCCGTGCACGGGCACGCCCAGCACGGCGGCGAAGGTGGAGGCGGTGACGAGGCCGACGCGCAGCCCCGTGTAGGGGCCGGGGCCGACACCGACGACGACGCCGGTGACGGCTTCGAGCGTGACCCCTGCCTCGGCGAGGACCTTGTCCACGGAGGGCAGCAGGAGCTCCCCGTGGCGGCGGGCGTCGACCTGGTTCGACTCGGCGACGACGGACTCACCGTCGTGCAGGGCGACGGTGACGGCGGGCGTGGCGGTATCTACGGCGAGCAAGAGCACGCGAACAGCCTACGACTCCGGCGGCCGCACCCCTTGCGGCCGGTCTCGGAGCAGGGCGACTGCTACCTTTCGACGGGGTACCGGACGTGGTATCAGTCGGCGCGGAGAGGTGGAGCAAGGTGGCACGCAGCAGCTCGGGAATCGTGGCCGGGCTCACCGCCGCGGCAGTGGCCGTCGTCGGTTTCCTCGGCTACCAGGCTTCCGCCACGGCGCCCGCGCATCCCCCGAAGGCCGCCGCGCAGGAGCCGGCCCCCGCCGCGAGCCCGGCCGCCAAGCAGGACCCGGCGAAGCCGGTGGCCGTGCCCGAGGGTTCCGGCACCGGGGTGCGCGTCGTGTACTCGGTGGGCCAGAAGCGGGTCTGGCTGGTCGGCGACCCCGCGCAGCCGCCGAAGTCGTTCACGGTGATGCCGAGCACGGTGCACCCGAAGCCGGGCACCTACATGGTCGGGTCGCGCTCGGGTTCGGTCACCGGCTCGGACGGCGTGCCGATCGAGCACGTCGTGCGGTTCGCCAGCACGGAGGGTGTGGCGGTCGGGTTCAGCGCCCGTACGGACGGCGCGCTGCCGGAGCCCGACCCGAACAAGAAGACCGGCGGCATCCGCATGACCCGTGCCGACGGCGACGCGATGTGGGCCTTCGCGACGATCGCTTCGAAGGTCGTCGTCCTTCCCTGACGGATCGCCCGCGCTTCACCCGAACGGGTGCGGCCGCACCACTCCTAGGCCGCTTCGGATTCCGGAGCGGCCTCTTCGTGTGCGGTGCCGACCGGCCCGCCCGGGGTGGTGGCGTACTCGCGCGCGGGCGGCGTCGAGACGGCGGTGGCGGCCACGCCGGCGGCGAGGAGCGTCCACATGGAGACGGTGGACGGGCGGGGTTCGCGATGTGCTCCTGCTGGTGCCGACATGGCTGCCTCCTGGACCCGGGACACCGTACTTAGGCATACCTAAGAAACTCTCGGTACCATGTCACCACGAGGGCCGCCGACAGCGCAATATCTTGCCGACGAGTTGTCGGTACGTTTACTCCGAGAGGGCGCCGGCCAGGGCGTCCAGCCCGGCCCCGGCACTCCAGCGCGCCCCGACCCCGCGCACGAGGACCTCCCGTACGTCGTCCAGGACCTCCTCGTGGCCGACCGCCCGCGCGATGACCACGTGCAGCCGGTCGTCGGAGAGCTCCTCCACCTTGCCGTCGCCCCACTCCACGACGACCACGGACTCCGGCAGCGAGACGTCGAGGTCCAGGTCCTCCATCTCGTCCAGCCCGCCGCCCAGGCGGTACGCGTCCACGTGCACCAGCGCCGGTCCGCCGGTCAGCGAGGGGTGCACCCGGGCGATCACGAAGGTCGGCGAGGTCACGGCCCCGCGCACGCCCAGGCCCTCGCCGAGGCCCCGGGTGAGCGTGGTCTTGCCCGCGCCCAGCTCGCCGGTCAGCAGGACGAGGTCGCCGGGGCGCAGCAGGGCGGCGATCCTGCGGCCCAATTCCTGCATCGCGTCCGGGGAGTCGATGGTGATCCGGGTCTCCGCGCCGGCCGCGGCCTCAGGTGCCGGTGCCTGGCTGCGCTGTGCTTCCAGCGGTACTTCTTCCATGCCCGCCAACGTTAGTCGCTGCGGGGACGGCCGCCGCCCCGGTGCGCGCCAGCAGCTCCGTGAGCAGCCGCGTCACGGTCTCCGGGCGTTCCAGCATCATGAGGTGCCCGGTGGACTCCAGGACCACGAGGTCGGCGCCGGGGAGCGCCTCCTTGATGGCGACGCTGTGCGCGGGCGGGGTGATCATGTCCTTGTCGCCGGCTATGACCGTGACCGGCAGGTCCGCGAACAGCTGGAGCGCGGAGGTCTTGTCATGGCTCTGGAAGGCCGGGTAGAACTCGGCGACCACGTCGATGGGCGTGGCCTCGATCAGCCGCTCCGCGAACCGCGCGACGCCCGGATCCACGTCCCGGGAGCCGAACGAGTACATCTTGATCATTCCGGCGAAGAGGTCGGCGGTGGCCCGGCGGCCCTTCTCCACCAGCTCCACCTGCGAGCCGAGCGCCTTGAGCACGCCCGGCAGGAGTCGGCGCACGGCTCCCATGCCGGCGGCCGGGAGCCCGTACGTCACCTCGTCGAGGCGGCCGCTGGAGGTGCCGACCAGGGCCACGCCGACGACGCGGTCGCGGACGATCTCGGGGTACTGCTCGGCGAATCCCATGATGGTCATTCCGCCCATCGAGTGACCCACCAGGATCAGCGGCCCCTCGGGGGCGGTCGCGTCGATGACGGCCTTCAGGTCCCGGCCGAGCTGGTCGATGCTCACCGGCTCGCCGTCCGCCTGCGCGAGGCCCCGGGCGCTGCGGCCGTGGCTGCGCTGGTCCCAGTAGACCGCGCGGACCACACCGCGCAGGGCGGCGCGCTGGAAGTGCCAGGAGTCCTGGCCGAGGCAGTAGCCGTGGCAGAAGACGACGGTGGCCGGGGGCTCGGCCTTGCGCCGCAGCCGCCGCCGCTTGCCGTCGTCGGGGAGCTCGTCGAGCTCGTAGTAGAGCTCGGTGGCGTCCTCGGCCCGGCAGATTCCCTCGGCGCCGCGCAGGGACCCGTAGTCCCCGGCCGCGTCGAGTGCGAGGCGTGCCTTCATCCGCATGCCGCGCCCGACGGTGATCCGTTCGACCGCTACACCGGCCGCCGCGCCCGCGGCTATCACGCCGATGGCGGCGCCGGCCCAGCCGGCCTTGCGCCAGTTCTCGCTCACGCCGCCGCCCTCACTCCGCTCAGCCGCCCAGGTACACCCGGGGCACACGTGCACCGATACGGGTGACGATCTCATACGCGATCGTGTGCGCCGCTCGTGCCCAGTCCTCGGCGGTCGGTTCACCGCGCTCCGCGTCCCCGAAGATGACGGCCTCGTCACCCGCGCGGGCGTGGTCTCCCTCCAAGTCGACCACGAACTGGTCCATCGCGACGCGCCCGGCGACCCGGCGGACCTTGCCGGCGACGAGCACCGGGCCGAGGCCCGAGGCCTGCCGGGGGATGCCGTCGGCGTAACCGGCCGGGACCAGCGCGAGGGTCGTCTCGGCGTCGGTGACGTAGTGGTGGCCGTAGCTCACCCCGTGCCCGGCGGGGACCGTCTTGACCAGCGCGAGGGAGGCCTTGAGGGTCATCGCGGGCCGCAGGCCCAGCTGGGCCGGGGTGCCGAGCTCGGGGGCGGGCGAGACCCCGTAGACGGCCAGCCCGCAGCGCACCAGGTCGAAGTGGGACTCGGGCAGGGTCAGGGTGGCCGGCGAATTGGCGATGTGCCGGACCTCGGGCTCGACGCCCTCCTTCTCGGCGTACGCGAGCATGTCGCGGAAGGCGGCCAGCTGGAGCTGGATCGAGGGGTGGCCGGGCTCGTCGGCGCAGGCGAAGTGCGACCAGACGCCGGTGACCTGGACGGTCCCCTCGGCCTGGGCGGCGACGGCCGCTCCGACCAGGGCCTCCCAGTCGGCGGGCTGGCAGCCGTTGCGGCCGAGGCCGGTGTCGGCCTTGAGCTGGATGCGGGCGGTGCGGCCCGCCGCGCGGGCGGCCTCGCGGACCTCGTCGAGGGCCCACATGCCGCTGACGGAGACGTCGATATCGGCCTCGACGGCCTCGCGCCAGGGCCCGCCCGGCGTCCAGAGCCAGCACATGAGGCGCCCCTGGATCCCGGCGGCGCGGAGCGCGAGGGCCTCGTCGGGCGTGGCCGTCCCGAGCCACGTGGCACCGGCCTCCTGGGCGGCCTTGGCGCACTCCAGGGCGCCGTGCCCGTAGGCATTCGCCTTGACCACGGCCATCAACTCGGCCCTGGGCGCCCGCTCGCGCAGTGCGCGCACGTTCTCCCGTACGGCGTCAAGATCGATCTCGGCGTACACGCGCGTCGCTGTCTCGTTCATCGCCCCCAGTCTCTCAGAATCCCCGCCGGGCCTTGCGGCGGCTGGGCGAACCGGGGGCGAATGTCGCCCGGTGGTCGGCGCGCCGGGGCCGGCGGCCGCTGCGCGGAGCCTCTCCCCGCCCCGCCGTTTCGCCGCCCCGCCGTTTCCCGGTCTCTGCCCGGCCCCCGCGCCTCAAACGCCGGCGGGGCTGAATCTCCAGCCCCGCCAGGGGGCGCCTCCCAGCGGTGGCCGGGGGAGTTCGAGGCGCGGGGTCCGGGGGCGGAGCCCCGGTCCGTGAGGCGCGCGGTCGCGGCGGCGTCAGGGGTGGCTGGTGTCGCGCCAGGCGCCCGGGAGGGCCTCGGCCACCTGGTGGGCCAGGAGCGGGCCCCCGACGCGGCGGGCCGCCAGGCCGTGGAGGTACGCGCCCACCGCCCCCGCGTCCGCCCCGGACAGCCCGCCCGCCAGCAGGGAGCCCGCCAGCCCGGACAGCACGTCCCCGCTGCCGGCGGTGGCCAGCCACGGGGTGCCCGTCGGATTCACCCGAACGGCTCCGCCGCCCGAGGCGACCAGCGTCGTCGAGCCCTTGAGCAGCACCGCCGCCCCATACCGCTGCGCCAGCATCCGTACGGCGTCCAGCCGGCCCGCCTCCACCGACTCCCGCGACACGCCCAGCAGCGCCGCCGCCTCCCCCGCGTGCGGGGTCAGCAGGGTGGGGGCGCGCCGGGCCCGCAGCGCCGCCGCGTCCAGCCCGCGCAGCCCGTCCGCGTCGACCAGCACCGCCGCGTCCCCCGCCAGCAGTTCCGCGACCTCCCCGGCACGCCCCTCGCCCAGCCCCGGGCCGACCACCCACGCCTGCACCCGGCCGGGCCCGATCAGCGTCTCGGGGTAGCGGGCGAGCACCGCCTCCGCCGCCGGCCCCACGTACCGCACCGCGCCCGCGCCGCCCCGCAGCGCTCCCGCCACGGCCAGCACCGCCGCGCCCGGGTACTGCGCGGACCCGGCGACGATCCCGACCACGCCCCGCCGGTACTTGTCGCTCGTCGCCGTCGGCTCCGGCAGCAGTCCCGCCACATCGGCGTGCTGCAGGGCCTCCACCTCCGGCGACGGCAGTTCCAGTCCGATGCCGACGAGGTGCACCACGCCCGCGCGCGAGGCCCCGGGGTCGATCAGCAGGCCGGGCTTGTACGCCCCGAAGGTCACCGTCACATCGGCCGTCACGGCCGGACCCGCCACCTCCCCGGTGTCCGCGTCCACCCCGCTCGGCAGGTCCACCGCGACCACGGGGACCCCCGGCGGGATCCGCTCCACCAGCTCCGCGGCCGCCGGGCGCAGCCCGCCCCGCCCGCCGATCCCGAGCAGCCCGTCCAGGACGAGGTCCGCCCGCTGCGGGACCGACCGCGCGAGGTGTCCCCCGGCGGCCCGCAGCGCGGCCAGGCCGCCCGGGTGCATCCGCTCGGGGTCCATCGGCACGGCCGTCACCCCGGCCCCGCGCCGGGCCAGCCGGGCGCCCGCGTACAGCGCGTCGCCGCCGTTGTCCCCGGGGCCGACGAGCAGGACGACCCGGGCCCCGTACACCCCGCCGCGGGCCCGCCGCAGCAGCCCGGCGCACGCGGCGGCCAGGCCGGCCGCCGCCCGCTGCATCAGGGCGCCCTCGGGGAGCCGGGCCATCAGCTCCCGCTCGGCGGCCCGTACGGTCTTCACGCTGTAAGCAGTGCGCACGGACTACCCCTACCCTTCTGCGATCACCACGGCGGAGGCGACACCGGCGTCGTGGCTGAGCGAGATGTGCCAGGACTTCACCCCGAGCGCCAGCGCCCGCGCCTCGACCGTCCCGGACACGCGCAGCCGGGGCTGCCCGCTGTCCTCGACGTACACCTCGGCGTCGGTCCACAGCAGCCCGGCGGGCGCGCCGAGGGCCTTGGCCAGGGCCTCCTTGGCGGCGAACCGCGCGGCGAGCGAGGCGATCCCGCGCCGCTCGCCGCTCGGCAGCGTCAACTCGGCGTCGACGAACAGCCGCCCGGCCAGGTTCGGGGTGCGCTCCAGCGCCGCTCCGAACCGCTCGATCTCCGCTACGTCGATCCCGACGCCGATAATCACAACGACAACTCCACTGGCCTGGCCGACTACTACTCCACCGTCACCGACTTGGCGAGGTTACGCGGCTGGTCCACCTCGTTGCCGCGCGCCGTCGCCAGCTCGCACGCGAACACCTGCAGCGGGACCGTCGCCACCAGCGGCTGGAGCAGCGTCGGCGTCGCGGGGATCCGGATCAGGTGGTCGGCGTACGGGACGACCGCCTCGTCGCCTTCCTCCGCGATCACGATGGTCCGCGCCCCGCGCGCCCGGATCTCCTGGATGTTCGACACGATCTTGTCGTGGAGCACCGACCGGCCGCGCGGCGACGGGACGACGACCACCACCGGCAGGTCCTTCTCGATCAGTGCGATCGGCCCGTGCTTGAGCTCGCCCGCCGCGAAGCCCTCGGCGTGCATGTACGCCAGCTCCTTGAGCTTGAGCGCGCCCTCCAGCGCCACCGGGTACCCGACGTGCCGTCCCAGGAACAGCACGGTGTTCTTGTCGGCGAGCGAGCGCGCGAGTTCCCGTACCGGCTCCATCGTCTCCAGGACGGTGTCCACCGCCGCGGCGATGTCCGACAGCTCCCGGATCACGGCCTCGATCTCGTCGCCCCACTTCGTGCCCCGGACCTGTCCGAGGTAGAGCGCGACCAGGTAGCAGGCCACCAGCTGCGTCAGGAAGGCCTTGGTGGAGGCGACGGCCACCTCGGGACCGGCGTGCGTGTAGAGGACCGCATCCGATTCGCGCGGGATCGTCGACCCGTTCGTATTGCAGATGGCCAGCACCTTGGCCCCCTGCTCGCGCGCGTGCCGCAGCGCCATCAGGGTGTCCATGGTCTCGCCGGACTGCGAGATCGCGACCACCAGCGTCCGCTGGTCCAGGATCGGGTCGCGGTAGCGGAACTCGCTCGCCAGCTCCGTCTCGCACGGGATGCGGGTCCAGTGCTCGATGGCCAGCTTCGCGATCATGCCCGCGTGGTACGCCGTACCGCACGCGACGATCACGACCTTGTCGACCTCCCTGAGCACCGCGACGGGGATGCGCACCTCGTCCAGGGTCAGCGAGCCGCTCGCGTCGATCCTGCCCAGGAGGGTGTCGGCGACGGCCTTCGGCTGCTCGGCGATCTCCTTGAGCATGAAGTAGTCGTATCCGCCCTTCTCGGCCGCCGAGGCGTCCCAGTCGACGTGGTACGCCCGCACGGTCGCGGCCGAACCGTCGAAGTTGGTCACCGAGACGCCCTCGCGGCGGAGCTCGACGACCTGGTCCTGCCCCAGCTCGATCGCGGACCGCGTGTGGGCGATGAACGCGGCCACGTCCGAGGCGAGGAAGTTCTCACCCTCTCCGACGCCCACCACCAGGGGCGAGTTCCGGCGCGCGCCGACCACCACGTCCGGCTCGTCGGCGTGTACGGCGACCAGGGTGAAGGCGCCTTCCAGGCGCCGGCACACCTGCCGCATGGCTTCCGCGAGATCGCCGGTGGCCGAGAACTGCTCCGCCAGCAGGTGCGCCACGACCTCGGTGTCCGTCTCGGACTCCAGCCGGTGTCCGCGCTCGGCCAGCTCGGCCCGGAGCGCGGCGAAGTTCTCGATGATGCCGTTGTGCACGACGGCGACGCGCCCCGAGTTGTCGAGGTGCGGGTGGGCGTTGGCGTCCGTGGGCCCGCCGTGGGTCGCCCACCGGGTGTGCCCGAGCCCCGTGGAACCGGTCGGCAGCGGGTGCCCGACCAGCTCCTTCTCCAGATTGACGAGCTTCCCGGCCTTCTTGACGGCCGCCAGGCTGCCGTCCGCGAGCACGGCGACCCCGGCCGAGTCGTAGCCGCGGTACTCCAGCCGCTTGAGTCCGGCGATGACCACATCGAGCGCCGACTGCGCTCCCACGTAACCCACAATTCCGCACATAGGCCGCAGCGTACGCCGTAGTTGTCCGTCTGCCCCGTAGCGGAACAGGACGAAAAACCCGCCCCGGCGCGTGCGCCGGAGCGGGTTTGACGTGGGGTCGGGCGGGGCTCAGCCGAGCTTCTTGACCTGCGCGGCGACGATGGCGGTCGGCTTCTCCGCGACGCCCAGGGCCGACGCGGTGTGGGTGGCCAGCACGTTGCCCTTGCGGACGACGACGGTCTCGGTCGTGACCTTCGTGCCCTCCACGTCGGCCTCCAGCGTCAGGGCGATCGCCTCGTCGCCCCCGGTGGCCGCGGAGGACGCCACCTTGTCGATCTTGGTGACCTCGCCCTCCATCGTCAGCGAGAAACCGCCGGCGCACGCGGTGGCCGCGGTCTTCACGGCCGCGAAGGCCTCCTCCGCGCCCTTGCCCTCGTACGAGGCGAGGGTGACCGAGGTCCGGGTGCCGGCGAGGGCCTTCATCCCCGCGGCGGCAGCGTCCTCGGCGCTTGCGCCCTCCTTGGGCTTGGCGACGGCCTTCATCCGCGCCACACCGGCGGCCGTACCGACCGTGGCCGTGCCCTGCGTCCTGACCACGGGCTGGCACTCGGCCTTGTCGCCCTTCGCGGCCTCGCTGATCTCCACCTCGTTCTTCGGGACGGCGACGACCAGGTAGTCCGCCAGATCGGCCTTGGTCAGGATCAGGGCGGACAGCTCGGCGTCCGTCTTCGCCTTGGCGCCCGCGGCGGCCGGGGCCGACGACGAGGCGGGCGCCGACGGCTTGGCGTCGGCCTTGGTGTCGGCCTTGTCGGAGCCGCAGGCGGTGGCCAGCAGGGCCAGGGACACCGCGGACGCGGTCAGGACGGTACGACGGACAAGGGCGGTACGCACGAAAGATCTCCCCCATGGAGTGCAACAGCGGCAGGGCAGCCCGAACCGCGCCCCTCGGAGCGGGGCGTAGGCATGACTGCGGTGATCAACAATGTACGGGCCGGTGGATCACCCCGTCGCCCCAGGCCGCGTTCCCGGCCGATCGTGACCCGGACGAGACCCCAAGAATTTCCAATCGAAACCACCCGGCGTACAACCGGGGCCACACCGGCCGGGCCCTGCCCGGTATCAACCCCTCCCGCTCCGCACGTGACCGACCACACCACCCACAACCGCCCCGCAGCCCCGACAATGGCGGTGTGATCACTTCGCCGCCACGAAGCAACACGCCGGACAACGCAACGGAGCGCACCGGCCGGGACGGGCACCCCACCCGCCCCGCACACCGCCGGGGCCCCGAGGCCTCGCCCTACGTCGACCTCACCCGCGCCGAGTGGAGCGCCCTGCGGGAGCGGACCCCGCTGCCGCTGACCGCCGACGAGGTGGAGCGGCTGCGCGGCCTCGGTGACGTCATCGACCTCGACGAGGTCCGCGACGTCTACCTGCCGCTGTCCCGGCTCCTCAACCTCTACGTCGGCGCCACCAGCAACCTGCGGGGCACCCTCAACACCTTCCTCGGTGACGCGGGCAACGGGCACGGCGCCCAGCAGGGCACCCCCTTCGTCATAGGGGTCGCCGGTTCGGTCGCCGTCGGCAAGTCCACCGTGGCGCGCCTGCTGCAGGCGCTGCTGGCCCGCTGGCCCGAGCACCCGCGCGTGGAGCTGGTCACCACCGACGGATTCCTGTACCCGATGAAGGAGCTCCAGCGGCGTGGGCTGACCTCCCGCAAGGGGTTCCCGGAGTCCTACGACCGCCGCGCGCTCACCCGCTTCGTCGCCGACATCAAGGCCGGCAAGGACGAGGTGCGGGCCCCGGTCTACTCGCACCTGATCTACGACATCGTCCCCGGCGAGGAACTCGTCGTCCGCCGCCCGGACATCCTCATCGTCGAGGGCCTCAACGTGCTCCAGCCGGCCCTCCCCGGCACGGACGGCCGTACCCGCGTCGCGCTCGCCGACTACTTCGACTTCAGCGTGTACGTGGACGCACGCCCCGAGGACATCGAGCGCTGGTACCTGAACCGCTTCCGGAAGCTGCGCGCGACCGCGTTCCAGAATCCCTTCTCCTACTTCCGCAAGTACACGCAGGTCTCCGAGGAGGAGGCCATGGAGTACGCGCAGACGATGTGGCGGACCATCAACCGGCCCAACCTGCTGGAGAACGTGGCGCCCACCCGCGGCCGGGCCACCCTCGTCGTCCGCAAGGGACCCGACCACAAGGTGCAGAAGCTGAGCCTCCGCAAGCTCTAGCGGGCAGTCGCTAGGGTGCGAAAATGCTGCATCTGCGGATGATCACCCCACATCACCTCACCGAACGGGTGGTGGCGCTGATCGACCGGACGGTCGGGACCGCCCATCTGGTCGTGCTGACCGGCGCCGCCCGCGACCCCGAGGGCGATCTCGTCCTGTGCGACGTCGCCCGCGAGGCGGCCGACGAACTGCTGCAGGAGATGCGCTCGCTCGGCATCGGCGAGAGCGGCTCGATCGCCGTCGAGCACATCGACCTGTCGATCTCCAGACGCGCCGACGAGGCCGAGGAGGAGGCGCCGGGCGAGGCGGCCGACGCGGTGATCTGGGAGCAGCTCGCCGAATCGACGCACGAGGAGTCCACCCTCACCATCACCTACTGCGCCTTCATGATCGTGGCGACGATGATCGCGGCCTGTGGTGTGGTCCTGGACAACGCGATCCTGATCGTGGGCGCCATGGCGGTCGGCCCGGAGTTCGGCCCGCTCGCCGGCATCTGCACGGGCCTGGTGCAGCGCGAGCGCCGGCTCGCCGGGCGCTCGCTCCTCGCGCTGTTCGTCGGCTTCACGGCGGCGATCGTGGCGACGACGGTCTTCAGTCTGGGGATGACCGCGCTCGGCCTGTTCCAGGAGGGAATGCTGGAGAACCCCCGGCCGAACACCAGCTTCATCTGGCAGCCCGACCCGTTCTCCTTCGTCGTGGCACTGCTCGCCGGTGTGGCCGGCATGCTGTCGCTGACCTCGGCGAAGGCCGGTGCGCTGGTGGGCGTGGCGATCTCCGTCACCACCGTCCCGGCGGGCGCGAACGCGGCGGTGGCCCTCAGCTACGGCGACTTCGCCCAGATGTGGGGATCGGGCGCGCAGCTGGCGCTGAACCTGGGCGGCATCATCCTCGCCGGAACGGTCACCCTCATCTGCTGGAAACTGCTGTGGCGCACCCAGCAGAGCCGGATGCTCCGGAAGCCGGGTGCGCCACACGGGCCGGGCTGAGCCCGTCCGGATTTCTAGCCCAGCGCGGACTTCACGACGTCCGCGAGGCGGCCGGCGACCGAGCGGGCCTGCTCGATGTCGGCGGCCTCGACCATCACCCGTACGAGCGGCTCCGTACCGGAGGGACGCAGCAGCACCCGCCCGGTGGTGCCCAGCTCGCGCTCGGCGTCGGCGACCGCCGCGGCCAGCTCGGCGGAGGTGGTGACGCGGGACTTGTCCACGTCGGGAACGTTGATGAGCACCTGCGGCAGCCGCTGCATGACGCCCGCCAGCTCGGCGAGGGACTTGCCGGTGGCCGCGACGCGCGCCGCCAGCAGCAGGCCGGTCAGCGTGCCGTCGCCGGTCGTCGCGTGGTCGAGGATGATCACGTGGCCGGACTGCTCGCCGCCGAGCGCGTAGCCGTGCTCCTTCATCGACTCCAGCACGTACCGGTCGCCGACGCCGGTCTGCACGACCTGGATGCCCTCGGCCTCCATGGCCAGCTTGAAGCCCAGGTTGGACATCACGGTGCCGACCACGGTGTTCTCGCGGAGCTGGCCGGCCTCGCGCATGGCCAGGGCCAGCACGGCGAGGATCTGGTCGCCGTCGATCTCCTCGCCGGAGCCGTCCACGGCCAGGCAGCGGTCGGCGTCGCCGTCGTGCGCGATGCCGAAGTCGGCGCCGTGCTCGACCACGGCCGCCTTGAGCAGGCCGAGGTGGGTGGAGCCGCAGCCGTCGTTGATGTTGAGGCCGTTGGGCTCCGCGCCGATCGTGACGATCTCCGCGCCGGCCCGGGTGAACGCCTCGGGCGACACGTACGCGGCCGCGCCGTGGGCCTCGTCGAGGACGACCTTCAGGCCGTCGAGGCGGTTCGGGAGGACACCGATGAGGTGGGCGACGTACCGGTCGAAGCCCTCGGTGTAGTCGGAGACGCGGCCGACGCCGGAGCCGGTGGGCCGGTCCCAGGGAGCGCCGGTGCGGTGCTGCTCGTAGGTCGACTCGATGCGGTCCTCCAGCTCGTCGGCGAGCTTGTGGCCGCCGCGCGCGAAGAACTTGATGCCGTTGTCGGGCATGGCGTTGTGGCTGGCGGAGAGCATCACGCCGAGGTCGGCGCCCAGCGCACCGGTGAGATACGCCACCGCCGGGGTGGGCAGCACACCGACGCGCAGGACGTCCACGCCCGCGCTCGCGAGGCCGGCCACGACCGCGGCCTCCAGGAATTCGCCGGAGGCGCGGGGGTCCCGGCCGACCACCGCGGTCGCCCGGTGGCCCTCAAAGGTGCCCGCCTCGGCCAGTACGTGGGCAGCCGCCACGGAGAGGCCGAGCGCGAGCTCCGCCGTCAGATCCGCGTTGGCAACGCCGCGTACACCGTCCGTCCCGAAGAGTCGTCCCACTGTTGTCCTCCCGAGTTTCCGCTTCGCGTATGACCGCTTGTGACAGGTATTTGCCGCTTGTGGCGGTAAACGAACCGCCCCGGCAGCACAGAGAGTGCTGCCGGGGCGGTTTCGTTGCAGAACAGCAGGCGCAGATTAACGCTTGCTGTACTGCGGAGCCTTACGGGCCTTCTTGAGACCGGCCTTCTTGCGCTCGACCGCACGGTCGTCGCGGGAAAGGAAGCCGGCCTTCTTCAGCGCCGGGCGGTTGTTGTCCACGTCCGCCTCGTTCAGCGCACGGGCCACACCGAGGCGCAGGGCGCCGGCCTGGCCGGAGACGCCGCCACCCGAGATGCGGGCGATGACGTCGTAGCGGCCGTCAAGCTCAAGGAGCTTGAAGGGCTCGTTGACTTCCTGCTGGTGCACCTTGTTGGGGAAGTAGTCCTCAAGGGTGCGACCGTTGATCTTCCACTTGCCGGTGCCCGGAACGATCCGGACGCGGGCGATGGCGTTCTTGCGACGGCCCAGGCCGGCGGCCGGCTGGGGGTCGCCGAAGCGACCGGCAAGGGACTCGGAGGTGTAGTCGCCCTCGACGACGACCTCAGACTCGCTGGTGTACTCCTCGACGTTGCCCTCGAACTCGTCGACGGGGGTCGTCTCGGCGGTGGTCTCGGCCACGATGCTCCTCAGAATTTTCTACGTCTTAGGGGGTGGCCGGAACTACTGCGCGACCTGGGTGATCTCGAACGGCACCGGCTGCTGGGCAGCGTGGGGGTGCTGGTCGCCCGAGTAGACCTTCAGCTTCGAGAGCATCTGACGGCCCAGGGTGTTCTTGGGGAGCATGCCCTTGATGGCCTTCTCGACGGCCTTCTCCGGGTTGTTCGCCAGGAGGTCGTCGTAGCGCACCGAGCGGAGACCACCCGGGTAGCCGGAGTGGCGGTACGCCATCTTCTGCGACGCCTTGTTGCCGGACAGGTGAACCTTGTCGGCGTTGACGATGATGACGAAGTCGCCCATGTCCATGTGGGGGGCGTAAGTCGGCTTGTGCTTACCCCGCAGGAGGGCAGCGGCCTGGGTCGCCAGACGGCCGAGGACAACGTCCTGGGCGTCGATGACGAGCCACTGGCGCGAGATGTCGCCGGGCTTGGGGCTGAACGTACGCACGCGTATGCCTTCGCTTCTTCAGTGGTGGTATCCCAAGGGCGCAAGCCCCAACGGGAAGGTCCTGACAGGGTCACCACGGACGATCACGACAGCCCTCGTTCACAACGGGGACGCAACCCGCGCGAACTGCTGGTCATCGGTCCGGTGGACCGGCGCAAGGCCCTTTCACGTGAGAATGAGAAAGCCAATACGCATAACAAACCAGCAGGATACCCAAGCAGACCCGTACGGGTCAAAACGCGGTCCGCGATGCCGATTCTGCTGACGTCGCGGCGCACTCCGGTTCGGTCCTGGGTTGGGACCCCGCAGTTGTTACGGGCTCCAGAGTAACCCGCCCGGAGCGCAGTGCACGACGCGCCAGCACGATCACGAGCCCGCACAGGGTGGCGCAGTCCTTGAAGGCGCGCCGCTTGGCCTCCAGCTCGGACGGCCACGGAATGCCCGCCACCTGAGGCCCCAGCGCCGCCCAGAACCAGGGCGAACGCGCCGCCGCGTCCGTCCGCACCACCGACGCCATCAGCAGCGGCAGGACCACCAGCAGGTAGTGGTCGAAGGACGGCCGCGACACCAGAAATGCGGCGAGCATCACCATGCAGGCCGTCTCCACCAGGCGCAGCTCGCCCCCGTCGGTGTCCTCCCGCCGCCACCGCACCCAGGCCGCCCACAGGCCCGCCGCGGCCCCCGCGAAGGCCACCAGCACCGCAAGCGGCACCGGCACCCCCAGCCGCGGCAGCACGGCGATCGGCGAGGCGTCCCACGGCAGCGCGTACGAGTCCTGCCCCTGGAGCAGGAAGGGCAGGGTCTTGGTGAAGAACAGCGACGGGCTCGGCATCACCAGCGCACCGGCCAGCGAGAACCCCAGCGGCACCAGCACGGCCGCGGTCAGCCCGCGCCAGCGCCGGGCGACCAGGAAGAGCAGCCCGAGAGGCACGAGCATCGGCTTGCACGCGATCGCGAGCCCCACCACCAGCCCGGCCGACCCCCACGAGCGCCGCTGCGCGAGCAGCAGCGCCACCGGCAGGGCGGCCGCCGAGATGGCGGTCCAATTGCCGATCAGCACGAGGTTGATGTACGGCTTGTAGGCGAGGGCGAACACCGCGAAACCGCCGACAGCGAAGCGCGAGCGCAGCGGCACCGCGAATATCCGCAGCGCGGCCAGCCACCCGGCGCCCAGCAGCCCCGACATCCCGATCGGCAGCAGCCACCGCAGCACCTCACGCGGCAGCAGCGCCTCGGGAACCGCCATGATCACGGCACTGGGCAGGTAGAGGAAGCGCTTGTCCTCGTACGGGGACCCGCCCGCCAGCAGCGTCTCCGCGGCCTTGACCACGAACGCGTTGTCGGAGCCCCAGTTCGCCCGCAGGCTCGTGGAGACGGCGATCCCGAGGAGCACCGCGAGGGAGACCACCTGCCAGGACCGGGCGGCCGGCTGCAGCAGCCAGCCGATCAGCCTGTTCCCGGTCCCCCCGCCCCCCGTTCCCCCGTCCCCGGCGCCCCCGTCCCCGGCACCCCGGGTCCTGACGCCCTCGTTCTCCCACTTCATCAGCCAGATGCTAGGCCGCAGCCCCACGACGCCTGCCCCTCACTCGACCGAGGGGGCCACGGTCTCCCCCTAGCGCTTGCGTTCGACTCTACGTTCGTCCCAGACGGGTTCCTGAGTCTCCCGCACAACACCGTCCGAACCGAAGACCAGGTAACGGTCAAATGTGCGCGCGAACCACCGGTCGTGCGTGACGCACAGCACAGTGCCGTCGTACGCCTCCAGTCCGTCCTGCAGGGCCTCCGCCGACTCCAGGTCCAGGTTGTCCGTCGGCTCGTCCAGCAGCAGCGCCGTGGTGCCCGCCAGCTCCAGCAGCAGGATCTGGAAGCGCGCCTGCTGCCCGCCCGAGAGCTTCTCGAACGGCTGGTCGCCCTGACGCTCCAGCTCGTACCGGCGCAGGGCGCCCATCGCCTGTCCCAGGGGCTTCGCCGCCTCCGTCCACAGGATGTCGACGAGGGTCCGCCCGAAGAGCTCCGGGTGGGCGTGGGTCTGTGCGAAGTGGCCGGGAACCACCCGGGCGCCCAGCTTCCACGTGCCCGTGTGCTTGACGTCCTCACCGGCCATCAGGCGCAGGAAGTGCGACTTGCCCGAGCCGTTCGAGCCGAGGACCGCGACCCGCTCCCCGTAGAAGACCTCCAGGGAGAAGGGCTTCATCAGGCCGGTCAGCTCCAGGTTCTCCACGGTCAGGGCGCGCACGCCCGTACGCCCGCCCTTGAGCCGCATCCGGATGTCCTGCTCCCGCGGCGGCTCAGGCGGCGGGCCGGCCTCCTCGAACTTCTGGAAGCGGGTCTGCATCGCCCGGTACCGCGAGGCCATGTCGGGGCTGCTCGCGGCCTGGTTGCGCAGCCGCAGCACCAGTGCCTTCAGCCGCGCGTGCTCCTCGTCCCAGCGCCGCTTGAGCTCCTCGAAGCGCGCGAAGCGCTCCTTGCGGGCGTCGTGGTACGTGGCGAAGCCGGCGCCGTGCACCCAGACGTCGGAGCCCGTCGGGCTCGCCTCCAGGCTGATGATCTTCTCGGCGGCCTGCGTCAGCAGCTCCCGGTCGTGGGAGACGAAGAGCACCGTCTTGCGGGTGGCCTTCAGCTGCTCCTCCAGCCAGCGCTTGCCGGGGACGTCCAGATAGTTGTCCGGCTCGTCGAGGAGCAGCACCTCGTCGGGCCCGCGCAGCAGCGCCTCCAGCACGAGGCGCTTCTGCTCACCGCCCGACAGCGTGCGCACCTCGCGGAACTGCGCGGAGTCGTACGGAATCGCCAGCGCGGCCATGGTGCAGACGTCCCACAGCGTCTCCGCCTCGTACCCCTGGACGTCCGCCCAGTCGCTCAGCGCCTGCGCGTAGGCCATCTGGGCGGCCTCGTCGTCCACCGTCAGGATCAGCTGCTCGGCGCGGTCCACCGCCTTGGCGGCCTCCCGGATGCGCGGCTGGGCCACCGAGACCAGCAGGTCCCGTACGGTCGTCTCGTCCCGCACCGAGCCCACGAACTGCGACATCACGCCGAGACCGCCGGAGACGGTGATCCCGCCGCCGTGCGGCTGGAGCTCGCCGGAGATCATCTTCAGCAGGGTGGTCTTGCCGGCCCCGTTCGCCCCGACGAGCGCGGCGACCGACCCCTCCCCCACGCGGAAGGAGACGTCAGGGAGCAGTACCCGCCCGTCGGGAAGGTAGTACTCCAGGTGGCTGGCTTCGAGATGTCCCATGCCGGGCATTGTCCCGGTCCGGCGCCGATCCGCCCAAACGGATTAGCCGGACGCGTGCGGGGCTGTCAGCAGCAGCCGGCGCCCGGCAGGGTCCGCACGTTGCGCGCTTCCTTGCTGCGGGCGGCCAGCAGCTCGTCCGCCGGGTAGCCGACCTCCTCCAGGGTCAGCCCGTGCGGCTTGACCACGTGCACCGAGGAGTCCCGTACGCCGGCTGCCAGCACCTTGCCGGGCCAGTCGGTGGGCCGGTGCCCGTCGCCGACGTGCAGCAGGGCTCCCACCAGCGAGCGGACCATGTTGTGGCAGAAGGCGTCGGCGCGGACGGTCGCGGTGATGATCCCGTCCTCGGCGCGCTCCCAGCCGAGCTGCTGGAGGGTACGGATGGTCGTGGCGCCCTCGCGCTTCTTGCAGTACGCGGCGAAGTCGTGCTCGCCGAGCAGCGGGGCCGCGGCCTCGTTCATGGCGTCCACGTCGAGCGGCCACTGGTGCCAGAGCACGTGCCCGCGGCGCAGCGGGTCGACGCCGCCCTGGTGGTCGCCGACGCGATAGGCGTAGCGGCGCCAGACGGCCGAGAAACGCGCGTTGAAGCCCTCGGGGGCCTCGGCCACCTTCCACACCCGTACGTCGTGCGGGAGGCGGCCCGCGAGGCGGCGCAGCAGCTTGTCGTGGTGCTCGGCCCACACCTCCTCGGCGAGGTCGAACTGGGCGACCTGCCCGCGGGCGTGCACGCCCGCGTCGGTCCGCCCGGCCACGGTCAGCTCGACCGGCTCCGACAGCCGCATCACGGTCTGCAGGGCCGACTCCAGCTCGCCCTGGACGGTCCGCAGCACGCGCTGCTTCGCCCAGCCGGAGAAGTCCTTGCCGTCGTAGCTCAGGTCCAGCCGCACCCGGACGTGCCCGGGCTCCACCTCGTCACTCACGTGACCGATCCTCTCAGAAAGCCGATACCGCCAGGCAAAAGCAGAACGGGCCCGCCCCGGAAGGGGGCGGGCCCGTTCAGAGCCGTTCAAGCAAGCGTGATCCCGGGGGATCAGGCCTCCTTGGTCTCCTCGGCGGGGGTCTCGACAGCCTCCGCCTCCTTGACCGCGCGCTTGGTGGCGGCCTCGGCCTCACCGGTGGCCTGCTGGGCGACCGTGAGGGCCTCGACCAGCTCGATCACGGCCATCGGGGCGTTGTCGCCACGACGGTTGCCGATCTTGGTGATGCGCGTGTAACCACCGGGGCGGTTCTCGTAGCGCGGGGCGATCTCGGTGAACAGCGTGTGCACGATGCTCTTGTCCGTGATCGTCTGCAGCACCAGGCGACGGTTGTGGATGTCGCCCTTCTTGGCCTTGGTGACCAGACGCTCGGCGTAGGGACGCAGGCGGCGGGCCTTGGCCTCGGTGGTGGTGATGCGGCCGTGCTCGAA
This sequence comes from Streptomyces sp. NPDC001502, assembly GCF_042894785.1. Taxonomy (NCBI): domain Bacteria; kingdom Bacillati; phylum Actinomycetota; class Actinomycetes; order Kitasatosporales; family Streptomycetaceae; genus Streptomyces; species Streptomyces sp. NPDC001502. The sequence continues at coordinate 52,372 of NZ_JBIAVW010000009.1, read as the reverse complement.
GAGCGACTTCGCGAGGTTCGCGAGGAGGTGCTTCTCGTGCGCGGCGGAACCGCCCAGACGGGCACCCTTTGCGGGACGCGGCATGGTGTAACTCCTTCATATCTGCACCGGCCGTGTCAGGTACCGGTGTCAGTTCCCCCGAGGCGGATGCCGCGGGAAAGTTTTCGGTTCAAACCCGGCCGGCGACCCAGGCCAAAGGCCTCAGCCGCCGGCGGCGGGGGTGAATCAGTACTGCTCGGTCTCGACGAAACCGGCGTCCGCGTCGTCGTCGGCGCCGAAGGCGTCGGCGGCGGCGGTCGGGTCGAATCCGGGCGGGCTGTCCTTGAGGGCCAGGCCCATGCCGGCCAGCTTCGCCTTGACCTCGTCGATCGACTTCGCACCGAAGTTGCGGATGTCGAGCAGGTCGGCCTCGGAGCGGGCGACGAGCTCACCCACGGAGTGGATGCCCTCGCGCTTGAGGCAGTTGTACGAGCGGACCGTGAGCTCAAGCTCCTCGATCGGCAGCGCCAGGTCGGCGGCCAGGGCCGCGTCCGTCGGCGAGGGGCCCATGTCGATGCCCTCGGCGTCGATGTTGAGCTCGCGCGCCAGACCGAACAGCTCGACCAGGGTCTTACCGGCGGACGCCATGGCGTCACGCGGGCGCATGGCCTGCTTGGTCTCGACGTCGACGATCAGCTTGTCGAAGTCGGTGCGCTGCTCGACTCGGGTCGCCTCGACCTTGTAGGTGACCTTGAGGACCGGGCTGTAGATGGAGTCGATCGGGATACGGCCGATCTCCTGGCCCAGCTGCTTGTTCTGGACGGCGGAGACGTAGCCGCGACCGCGCTCGACGGTCAGCTCCATCTCCAGCTTGCCCTTGCCGTTGAGCGTGGCGAGGACCAGGTCCGGGTTGTGCACCTCGACACCGGCCGGGGGCGCGATGTCGGCAGCGGTGACCAGGCCGGGACCCTGCTTGCGCAGGTACATCACGACCGGCTCGTCGTGCTCCGAGGAGACGACCAGCTGCTTGATGTTGAGGATGATGTCGGTGACGTCTTCCTTGACGCCCGGCACGGTGGTGAACTCGTGCAGGACGCCGTCCACGCGGATGCTGGTGACAGCGGCACCCGGGATGGAGGACAGGAGGGTACGGCGCAGGGAGTTGCCGAGGGTGTAACCGAAGCCCGGCTCCAGCGGCTCGATCACGAACCGCGAGCGGTACTCGTCGACGACCTCTTCGGTCAGCGAAGGACGCTGAGCGATAAGCATGTCTGTGTTCCTTCATTCGTGGACGCCCACTATTTGACGCCCGACGGGTACTACCAGGTACAGCAAGGGTACGGGCGGCACGTCCCCCCGAAGGGGTTCGTACCGCCCGGACACTCAAAGACGCACAGGTGCGTCCACTGCGTCAGACGCGGCGGCGCGGATCATCCCCGCGCAAGCGGGGTCGAACGCCGCCCCGGATCAGACGCGGCGGCGCTTCGGCGGGCGGCAGCCGTTGTGCGGGGTGGGGGTGACGTCCTGGATCGAGCCGACCTCAAGGCCGGTGGCCTGGAGGGAGCGGATCGCGGTCTCGCGGCCGGAGCCCGGACCCTTGACGAAGACGTCAACCTTGCGCATGCCGTGCTCCTGCGCGCGGCGGGCGGCCGACTCGGCGGCCATCTGCGCGGCGAAGGGGGTGGACTTGCGCGAGCCCTTGAAGCCGACGTGGCCGGCGGAGGCCCAGGAGATCACGTTGCCCGAGGGGTCGGTGATCGAAACGATGGTGTTGTTGAACGTGCTCTTGATGTGGGCGTGCCCGTGAGCGACGTTCTTCTTTTCCTTGCGGCGCACCTTCTTGGCAGCGCCCTGACGACCCTTGGGGGGCATCTAAATCTCCTACGGGAGGTGGTCGGTCCTACAGCGCAAGACCGCTGAACAGGACTACTTCTTGCCCGGCTTCTTCTTACCGGCGATCGCGCGACGCGGGCCCTTGCGGGTACGCGCGTTGGTGCTGGTGCGCTGACCGTGCACCGGGAGGCCGCGACGGTGGCGGATACCCTGGTAGCACTGGATCTCGATCTTGCGGCGGATGTCGCCCTGGATCTCGCGGCGGAGGTCACCCTCGGTACGGAGGTTGGCGTCCACGTACTCGCGGATCTTGACGAGGTCCTCTTCGGCCAGGTCACGAACGCGGGTGTTCGGGTTCACGCCGGTGGAGGCGAGGATCTCCTTGGACCGGGTGCGCCCGATACCGAAGACGTAGGTGAGTGCGATCTCCACGCGCTTTTCGCGCGGGATGTCAACACCGGAAACGCGTGCCATTCAATGGCTCCTGTGTGTTCGGGGGTCTTCAGCAGAACCGACCCCGACCGCCGACCACCCCGAAGTGGGGTGATGGTACGTCCGGGTCCCCGGCCCCCGCCGGAGGTGCCGCCGGCCCCGTGCAGGGCTGGGCGGGTTCTGCGTATGTACGTTTTCTTACGTCGCGCGAAGAACTGCGGAAGGCAGGTCGGTCGGCGTGCGTCAGCCCTGGCGCTGCTTGTGGCGCAGGTTGTCGCAGATGACCATGACCCGGCCGTGACGGCGGATCACCTTGCACTTGTCGCAGATCTTCTTGACGCTCGGCTTGACCTTCATGTTGGTGAGGTTCTCCGGGTCAGTGCCACCACCCGCACCGGGACGGATGCCCAGGCAGGAGTGAGAGCAAGATCTACTTGTATCGGTAGACGATCCGGCCACGCGTCAGGTCGTACGGAGAAAGCTCCACAACGACCCGGTCATCGGGGAGGATGCGGATGTAGTGCATGCGCATCTTGCCGCTGATGTGCGCGAGGACCTTGTGACCGTTCTGGAGTTCCACCTTGAACATCGCGTTCGGGAGGGACTCGATCACGGTGCCCTCGATTTCGATGGCACCTTGCTTCTTGGCCACGCTTCGCCTTTCGAATCGGCTACCTTGATCAGCTCCGTGCGCCATGCAGGCATGGAAGTGCACGAGAGCCGACGAGTCAGTCTACGTCAGGGCACCCAGAAAGACGAATCCGGAAAGTTTGCCCCAGAGTCTAGATCATTAACCGAGGGGGTCTGGAGCCGTGGTGACTCCGTACTCCGCCAGCTTCGCCTTTCCGCAGTCCGGGCTGGTCAGGACGATGGGCCCGGCCTCCGTCAGCGCGATGGAGTGCTCCCAGTGCGAGGACCAGGTGCCGTCCGTGGTGATGACCGTCCAGTCGTCCGAAAGGACCTCCGTCTGGGCGGTGCCCAGGGAGACCATGGGCTCGATCGCCAGGCAGAGGCCCGGGACCAGCTTGATCCCCTTGCCCCGCTTGCGCGAGACGTAGTTCAGCAGGTGGGGGTCCATGTGCATCTCGGACCCGATGCCGTGGCCGCCGTAGTCCTCGATGATCCCGAACTTGCCGAGGCTGTGCTCACCGGTGGAGGGACGGGGCTGGCGCTTGATGTACGTCTCGATCGCCTTCGAGATGTCCACGAGGCGGTTGCCGAGCTTCATGGCGGCGATGCCGGCCCACATGGACTCCTCGGTCACCCGGGACAGCTCCACGAGCTCAGGGGCGTGCCCGGTGCCGACGAAGGCGGTGTACGCGGCGTCGCCGTGCCAGCCGTCCACGATCGCGCCGGCGTCGATCGAGATGATGTCGCCGTCCTTGAGGACGGTCTTGTCGTCGGGGATGCCGTGGACGACGACCTCGTTCACCGAGGTGCAGATGGTCGCGGGGAAGCCGCCGTAGCCGAGGAAGTTCGACTTGGCCCCGGCGTCCTCGATGACCTTGCGGGCCACCATGTCCAGATCCCGCGTCGTGGCGCCGGGTACGGCCGCCTCACGGGTCGCAGCGTGGATCGCCGCGACGACCAGCCCTGCCTCGCGCATCTTCGCGATCTGCTCGGGGGTCTTGATCTGGACCATGGGAAATGCCTTCCACCTTCGGATCTGCGTTGTTCAGGTCTTCTCAACAGTACGGCCGCGATGTCCTGGGGACACCGCGGCCGTACCTGCGCACAAAGGGTTACTACTTCTTGAGGGCGTCCATCGCGCGCTTCGTGACGTCCGCGACCTCACCGAGGGCCGGGATGGTCACCAGCAGGCCCTGGGCCTTGTAGTAGTCGATGATCGGCTCGGTCTGCGTGTGGTAGACCTCCAGCCGGTTACGGACCGTGGCCTCGGAGTCGTCGCCGCGCTGGTACAGCTCGCCGCCGCAGGTGTCGCAGACGCCCTCGGCCTTGGCCGGGGCGTACGTCACGTGGAAGACGTGCGAGGAGTCGTTGCGGCAGATCCGCCGGCCGGCGATCCGCTTGACGACCTCCTCCTCCTCGACCTCCAGGTCGAGGACGGCGTCGAGCTTCATGCCCTCGGCCTGGAGCATCACGTCGAGCGCCTCGGCCTGCGAGACGTTGCGCGGGAAACCGTCCAGCAGGAAGCCGTTCACGGCGTCCGGCTGCTCCATACGGTCCTTCGCCATGCCGATGGTCACCTCGTCGGGAACCAGGTCGCCGGCGTCCATGTACGCCTTCGCCTGCTTGCCCAGTTCGGTGCCCTGGCTGATGTTGGCCCGGAACAGGTCGCCCGTGGAGATGTGCGGAATCGACAGGTTCTTGGCAAGGAACGCGGCCTGCGTTCCCTTGCCCGCACCGGGCGGTCCAACGAGGACGATTCGCATCAGCGGAGGAACCCTTCGTAATTACGCTGCTGGAGCTGGCTCTCGATCTGCTTCACGGTTTCCAGACCCACACCCACGATGATCAGGATGCTCGTCCCGCCGAACGGGAAGTTCTGGTTCGCTCCGAAGCCGGCCAACGCCATCGTCGGCACAAGAGCGATGAGACCCAGGTACAGCGACCCCGGCCAGGTGATCCGGTTGAGTACGTAGCTGAGGTACTCGGCGGTGGGCCGACCGGCGCGGATGCCCGGGATGAACCCACCATACTTCTTCATGTTGTCTGCAACTTCCTCGGGGTTGAACGAGATCGCCACGTAGAAGAACGCGAAGAAAACGATCAGGAGGAAGTAGGCCGCGATGTAGTACGGGTGGTCGCCCTTGACGAAGTGCTTCTGGATCCAGGTGGCCCAGCCGGCCTGGGACCCGCTGAACTGCACGACCAGTGCCGGAATGTAGAGCAGCGACGAGGCGAAGATGACGGGGATGATGCCCGCCTGGTTCACCTTGAGCGGGATGTAGGTCGAGGTACCGCCGTACGCACGGCGGCCGATCATGCGCTTCGCGTACTGGACCGGGATCCGGCGCTGCGCCTGCTCGACGAAGACCACCAGGCACACCATCGCGAGGCCGACCAGGATGACGACGCCGAACTCGACCCAGCCGTCCGCGATCTTGCCCTGGAGCTTGATCTGCCAGAGGGCTCCGATGAAGCCGGCGGCGATCGAGATGAACATGAGGATCGACATACCGTTGCCGATGCCGCGGTCGGTGATGAGCTCACCGAGCCACATGACGACGCAGGTACCGGCGGTCATGGTGATCACCATGACGACCGTGGTGAAGATCGAGCGGTCGGGAACGATCTGGCTGGCGGCCTGGCAGCCCTGGAACAGGGCACCGGTGCGGGCCGTGGCGACGAGGCCCGTGCCCTGCAGGATCGCGAGCGCGACCGTCAGATAGCGCGTGTACTGAGTGATCTTCGCCGTGCCGGACTGTCCCTCTTTTTTGAGGGTCTCCAGCTTCGGGATGACCACGGTCAGCAGCTGCAGAATGATGCTCGCCGTGATGTAGGGCATGATGCCGAGCGCGAAGATCGTGATCTGCAGCAGCGCACCGCCGCTGAACATGTTGACCAGGCCGAACAGCCCATTGCTGCTGCCTGCCTGCTCCACACAGATCTGAACGTTCTTGTAGCTCACGCCGGGTACCGGGACGTGGGACCCGAGCCGGAACAGCACGATGATGCCGAGCGTGAAGAGCAGCTTCTTGCGCAGGTCGGGCGTCTTGAACGCCCGGGCGAACGCGGTGAGCACGGTGCCTCCTGCGACCCCCGCGCTACTGCGTCAGAGGTGACGGTCTGAGGGATCGACGAATACGACAAAGCAAAGGTGCACGCCACCTTACCGGCGAGTGTGCCTTCCGTGGAACGACCGACCGGGGATGCCCCATATGTGAGGCATCCCCGGTCGGGTTTCGAGCTATTCAGCCACTGAAATCGTCTTAGACGAGCTCGGTGACGGTGCCGCCGGCAGCGGCAATCTTCTCCTTGGCGGAGGCGGAGACGGCGTCAACCGAAACCTGCAGCGCCACGGAGATCTCGCCCTGGCCCAGGACCTTGACGAGGCTGTTCTTGCGAACCGCGCCCTTGGCGACCAGGTCGGCCACCGTGACCTCTCCACCCTCGGGGTAGAGAGCGCCGAGCTTGTCCAGGTTCACGACCTGGAACTCGGTGCGGAACGGGTTCTTGAAGCCCTTGAGCTTCGGCAGGCGCATGTGGAGGGGCATCTGCCCACCCTCGAAGCGCTGCGGGATCTGGTAACGGGCCTTCTGGCCCTTCGTACCACGACCGGCCGTCTTACCCTTCGACGCCTCACCACGACCGACACGGGTCTTCGCGGTCTTGGCGCCGGGGGCGGGACGGAGGTTGTGGGCCTTCAGCGGGCTGTTCTCAGCCATGTTAGTCAACCTCCTCAACCGTCACGAGGTGGCGGACGGTGTGCACCATTCCGCGGAACTCGGGGCGGTCCTCCTTGACGACCACGTCGTTCAGGCGCTTGAGCCCGAGCGAACGCAGAGTGTCGCGGTGGTTCTGCTTGCTGCCGATGTACGACTTCGTCTGCGTGATCTTGAGGCGAGCCATTACGCACCCGCCCCGGCACGTGCACGAAGCAGAGCCGCGGGGGCGACGTCCTCGAGGGGCAGACCACGGCGAGCCGCGATCTCCTCGGGACGCTGCAGGCCCTGGAGGGCCGCCACGGTCGCGTGCACGATGTTGATCGCGTTGTCGGAGCCCAGGGACTTCGACAGGATGTCGTGAACGCCGGCGCACTCCAGAACGGCGCGCACCGGGCCACCGGCGATAACACCGGTACCGGGGGAAGCAGGCTTCAGCAGGACGACGCCCGCAGCCTTCTCGCCCTGGATCGGGTGAGGGATGGTGCCCTGGATGCGCGGAACCTTGAAGAAGTTCTTCTTCGCTTCCTCGACACCCTTGGCGATGGCCGCGGGAACTTCCTTGGCCTTGCCGTAACCGACACCTACAGTGCCGTCACCGTCGCCCACCACGACCAGCGCGGTGAAGCTGAAGCGGCGACCACCCTTGACAACCTTGGCGACGCGGTTGATCGCGACAACGCGCTCAACGTAAGCGGTCTTCTCGGCGGCAGGGCCACCGTCGCGACCCTTCCGGTCCCGCCGCTCGCCGCCACCGGCACCGCTTCCGCGGCGCTGGGGTCCAGCCATTGGATTACCTCTCTCTGTTACGTCCGTGAGTCCCGGAACCGGGGCTTAGAACTTCAGCCCGGCTTCGCGGGCGGCGTCAGCCAGAGCGGCAATGCGCCCGGCGTATCGGTTGCCACCGCGGTCAAAGACAACGGTCTCGACGCCGGCAGCCTTCGCACGCTCGGCCACGAGCGCGCCGACGGCCTGGGCCTGGGCGCTCTTGTCGCCTTCGCCACCGCGGATCGAGGTGTCCAGGGTCGACGCGGACGCCAGGGTGTGACCCTGGAGGTCGTCGATGACCTGAGCAACGATGTTGCGGTTCGAACGCGTCACGACGAGGCGCGGACGCTCCGCCGTACCCGACACGTTCTTGCGAATGCGGATGTGGCGGCGAGCCTTGGCAGCGCGCTTGTACGCGTCGCCCTTGGCGATCTTCACACCGTATGCCATGGCTACTTACCAGCCTTTCCGACCTTGCGGCGGATGACTTCGCCGGCGTACTTGACACCCTTGGCCTTGTACGGGTCGGGCTTCCGCAGCTTGCGGATGTTGGCGGCGACCTCGCCGACCTTCTGCTTGTCGATGCCCTCGACCGAGAACTTGGTCGGCGACTCGACCTTGAAGGAGATGCCCTCGGGCGCCTCCACCAGGATCGGGTGGCTGTAACCCAGCTGGAACTCCAGGTTGGAGCCCTTCGCCAGGACACGGTAACCGACACCGCTGATCTCGAGAGCCTTGACGTATCCCGTGGTCACACCGGTGATCATGTTCGCCACCAGCGTGCGGGACAGGCCGTGCAGGGCCTTGTTCTGACGCTCGTCGTTCGGACGGGTGACGTTCAGAACGCCGTCCTCGCCCTTCACGACGGCGATGGGAGCCTTAACGGTGTGGGAGAGGGAACCCTTGGGGCCCTTCACCGCGACCGTGCTGCCATCGATGGTGACGTCCACACCGGCGGGAACCTGGATGGGGAGCTTGCCGATTCGCGACATTGCTTTTCCTCCGTTCCCGACTACCAGACGTAGGCGAGGACTTCCCCACCTACGCCCTTCTTGCCTGCCTGCTGGCCGGTGAGCAGACCGTGCGACGTGGAGATGATCGCCACGCCCAGGCCGCCGAGCACCTTCGGCAGGTTGGTGGACTTCGCGTACACGCGCAGACCGGGCTTCGAGATCCGCTTGATGCCCGCGATGGAGCGCTCACGGTTCGGCCCGAACTTCAGCTCGAGGACGAGGTTCTTGCCGACCTCGGCGTCCTCGACCTTCCAGCCGGTGATGAAACCCTCCTGCTTGAGGATCTCTGCGATGTGCGACTTGATCTTGCTGTGCGGCATCACGACGGTGTCGTGGTACGCCGAGTTAGCGTTACGCAGACGGGTCAGCATGTCTGCGATCGGGTCAGTCATGGTCATGAAGTGGCCTTCGGCCTCTCTCGCCGGGGTTTCCTGTATGCGCCATCCCTCTCCCCACTCAGTGGCGGGACGGGTGCGGTGCGGGGACCTACGGCGTAGTAAGTCGATAGGGCGGTGGACGCCCAACCCCACAAGCCTACGGCATGCGGTGCTGGGCACCCACCGACCAGATGCTTACCGAGAGTCTCTGGTACTTCCCAAGTCCTTACGGACGGAAGGGAATTACCAGGAGCTCTTGGTCACGCCCGGCAGCTCGCCACGGTGAGCCATCTCACGAAGGCACACGCGGCACAGGCCGAACTTGCGGTACACGGAGTGGGGGCGACCGCAGCGCTGGCAGCGGGTGTACGCACGCACACCGAACTTGGGCTTACGGGCAGCCTTCGCGATGAGAGCCTTCTTCGCCATCTCGCTTACGCCTCCTTGAAGGGGAAGCCGAGGTGACGAAGGAGCGCGCGGCCCTCAGCGTCGTTGGTCGCCGTGGTGACCACGGTGATGTCCATACCCCGGGTACGGTCGATCTTGTCCTGGTCGATCTCGTGGAACATGACCTGCTCCGTGAGACCGAAGGTGTAGTTACCACGGCCGTCGAACTGCTTCGGCGACAGACCACGGAAGTCACGGATACGCGGCAGCGCGAGCGACAGCGTACGGTCCAGGAACTCCCACATGCGGTCACCACGGAGGGTGACGTGGCAGCCGATCGGCTGACCCTCGCGCAGCTTGAACTGCGCGATGGACTTGCGGGCCTTCGTGACGGCCGGCTTCTGACCGGTGATCGTCGTCAGGTCCTTGATGGCGCCGTCGATCAGCTTGGAGTCGCGGGCGGCGTCGCCCACACCCATGTTGACCACGATCTTCACGAGGCCGGGAATCTGCATGACGTTCTCGTAGGAGAACTCCTCACGCAGCTTGCCGGTGATGTCCTCGCGGTACTTCGTCTTGAGACGCGGAGTGGTAGCCATCAGATGTCCTCACCCGTCCGCTTGGCAACGCGGATCTTGTTGCCCTCGTCGTCGAAGCGGTAGCCGACGCGGGTGACGACCTTCTTGCCGTCCTTCTCCACAACCAGCTGAACGTTGCTGACGTGGACCGGGGCCTCGGTGATCACAATGCCACCGGCCTGGTTCTGCGCAGCCTTGGTGTGCTTCTTGACCCGGTTGACACCCTCGACGAGGACACGGTTGTCGGCGGGGAAGGCGACGATGACCTTGCCCTGCTTGCCCTTGTCCTTACCGGTGATGACCTGAACCAGGTCGCCCTTCTTGATCTTCATGCTTACAGCACCTCCGGCGCGAGCGAGATGATCTTCATGAACTTCTTCTCGCGCAGCTCACGGCCCACCGGGCCGAAGATACGGGTGCCGCGAGGGTCGCCGTCGTTCTTCAGAATGACAGCGGCGTTCTCGTCGAAGCGGATGTACGAGCCGTCCTGGCGGCGACGCTCCTTGACGGTGCGAACGATGACCGCCTTGACGACGTCACCCTTCTTCACGTTGCCACCGGGGATCGCGTCCTTGACGGTGGCGACGATGACGTCACCGATGCCCGCGTAGCGGCGACCGGAACCACCGAGAACACGGATGCAAAGGATTTCCTTTGCACCAGTGTTGTCGGCGATACGCAGTCGCGACTCCTGCTGGATCACGTGTATCTCCTGTTTGTCTGCCGGTTCCCGGCGGGGGCTTCACTCCGGAGAGCGTCGCCCCCACCGAGCCTGGCGGAACGAATCTGAGGGAAACCCCTCAGACTGTGTCTGTTTGGAATTCGCTTGCGCGAATTGCCTTACTTGGCCTTCTCGAGGATCTCGACGATGCGCCAGCGCTTGCTCGCCGACAGCGGACGCGTCTCCATGATGAGGACGCGGTCGCCGACGCCGGCAGCGTTCTGCTCGTCGTGCGCCTTGAGCTTGTTCGTACGGCGGATGACCTTGCCGTACAGGGCGTGCTTGACGCGGTCCTCGACGGCGACGACGACGGTCTTGTCCATCTTGTCGCTGACGACCAGACCCTCACGGGTCTTGCGGAAACCGCGCTCGGTCTTCTCAGTCACGTTGTTCTCGCTCATCAGGCGCTCTCCACCGTCTCGATACCGAGCTCACGCTCGTGCATCAGGGTGTAGATGCGAGCGATGTCCTTACGGACGGACTTGAGCCGGCCGTTGTTCTCCAGCTGACCCGTGGCCGCCTGGAAGCGGAGCTTGAACAGCTCCTCCTTGGCCTCGCGCAGCTTGCCAACGAGCTCCTCGTTGCCGAGCTCACGCAGCTCGGACGCCTTGGTTCCCGTCGCCATCACGACTCACCTGCCTCGCGCCGAACAATCCGGCACTTCATCGGAAGCTTGTGAGCAGCGCGGGTGAGCGCCTCACGAGCAATCTTCTCGTTCGGGTAGGACAGCTCGAACATGACCCGACCCGGGTGCACGTTGGCGATCCACCACTCGGGAGAACCCTTACCGGAACCCATGCGGGTTTCGGCCGGCTTCTTCGTCAGCGGGCGGTCCGGGTAGATGTTGATCCAGACCTTGCCGCCACGCTTGATGTGGCGGGTCATCGCAATACGAGCCGCCTCGATCTGGCGGTTCGTCACGTAAGCCGGGGTCAGCGCCTGGATGCCGTACTCGCCGAACGTGACCTCAGTACCGCCCTTGGCCATACCGCTGCGCTTCGGGTGGTGCTGCTTGCGGTGCTTGACCCTACGAGGGATCAGCATGTCGGTCAGGCCTCCGTTCCGGTGCTCTCGGCCGGAGCGGCGGCGGGAGCGTCGGCCTTGGGGGCCTCGGCACCAGCAGCCTGCTGCGGCTTGCGGCCACCACGGCCGCCGCGCTCGCCACCACGGCCACCACGGCCGGCGGGACGGTCGCCAGCGCCCTGCGCGCCACGGGCCGGGCGGTTACCCGCACGGGCCGCAGCGTTCTCGGCGCGAACCTCGGCGATGTTCTTGACGTCGCCCTTGTAGATCCAGACCTTCACACCGATACGGCCGAAGGTGGTCTTGGCCTCGAAGAAGCCGTAGTCCACGTTCGCGCGGAGGGTGTGCAGCGGCACACGGCCTTCGCGGTAGAACTCGGAGCGGGACATCTCGGCGCCGCCGAGACGGCCGCCACACTGGATCTTGATGCCCTTGGCGCCGGCCTTCATCGTGCCCTGCATGCTCTTACGCATGGCGCGACGGAAGGAGACGCGGGAGGAGAGCTGCTCGGCAACGGCCTGGGCAACCAGCTGAGCGTCAAGCTCGGGGTTCTTGACCTCGAGGATGTTCAGCTGGACCTGCTTGCCCGTGAGCTTCTCGAGGTCACCGCGGATGCGGTCGGCCTCGGCGCCACGGCGGCCGATGACGATGCCCGGACGAGCGGTGTGGATGTCCACACGCACGCGGTCACGGGTGCGCTCGATCTCAACCTTCGAGATGCCGGCGCGCTCCATGCCGGACGTCATCATCCGACGGATGGCGACGTCTTCCTTGACGTAGTCCTTGTACAGCTTGTCGGCGTACCAACGCGACTTGAAGTCGGTGGTGATGCCGAGCCGGAACCCGTGCGGGTTTACCTTCTGGCCCATTACCGGGAACCTTCCTTGCTGCTGACGACCACGGTGATGTGGCTGGTCCGCTTGCGGATCCGGTAGGCACGGCCCTGCGCACGCGGACGGAACCGCTTCAGGGTCGGGCCCTCGTCCACGTACGCCTCGCTGATGACCAGCGTGGAGGCGTCCGGGTGGTTGTAGTTGTGTGCGGCGTTGGCGATGGCGCTGTCAAGCACCTTGCCAACCGGCACGCTCGCGGCCTGCGGGGCGAAACGCAGGACCGCCTGAGCCTCCGTGGCATCCATGCCACGGATAAGGTCCACCACTCGGCGGGCCTTCATGGGCGTGACGCGGATGTACCGCGCCTGGGCCCTGGCTTCCATGGTTGTCCCTTCGGTGTAAGTCATAGTCATAACCACCCCGCCTTTAGCGGCGCTTCGACTTCCGGTCGTCCTTGACGTGGCCGCGGAAGGTGCGAGTCGGCGAGAACTCGCCGAGCTTGTGGCCGACCATCGACTCGGTGACGAACACCGGGACGTGGGTCTTGCCGTTGTGCACCGCGATGGTGTGACCCAGCATGCTGGGGATGATCATCGAGCGACGGGACCAGGTCTTGATGACGTTCTTGGTGCCGGCTTCGTTCTGGACGTCCACCTTCTTTACGAGGTGGTCGTCGACGAAGGGCCCCTTCTTGAGACTGCGCGGCATCTAAACCCGCTCCTAGCGCTTCTTGTTCGTCTTGCGGCGGCGGACGATGTACTTGCTCGAAGCCTTCTTCGGCGAGCGAGTACGACCCTCCTTCTGACCCCACGGGGAGACCGGGTGGCGACCACCACTGGTCTTGCCCTCACCACCACCGTGCGGGTGGTCAACCGGGTTCATCGCGACACCGCGGACGGACGGGCGAACGCCCTTCCAGCGCATGCGGCCGGCCTTGCCCCAGTTGATGTTCGACTGCTCGGCGTTGCCGACCTCGCCGACCGTGGCGCGGCAGCGCGCGTCGACGAGACGGATCTCACCGGACGGCATACGAAGGTGGGCCATCGTGCCCTCCTTCGCCAGCAGCTGCACGGAGGCACCAGCGGAGCGCGCGAACTTGGCGCCGCCACCGGGACGGAGCTCGATCGCGTGGATCGTGGTACCGACCGGGATGTTGCGGAGGGCCAGGTTGTTACCGGGCTTGATGTCGGCCGTGGGGCCGTTCTCAATCCGGTCGCCCTGCTTCAGAGCCTTCGGCGCGATGATGTAGCGCTTCTCGCCGTCCGCGTAGTGCAGGAGCGCGATGCGCGCGGTGCGGTTGGGGTCGTACTCGATGTGCGCGACCTTGGCCGGCACGCCGTCCTTGTCGTGACGACGGAAGTCGATCACGCGGTAGGCGCGCTTGTGTCCACCACCCTGGTGGCGAACGGTGATCCGACCGGTGTTGTTACGGCCGCCCTTGCTGTGCAGGGGGCGAACCAGCGACTTCTCCGGCGTGGACCGCGTGATCTCGACAAAGTCGGCGACGCTGGAGCCACGACGGCCCGGGGTCGTCGGCTTGTACTTGCGGATACCCATTTCTCAGTCCTCGTCCGATTCCGGACGACTAGACCTCCGTTAGGAGGCCTGGCCGCCGAAGATGTCGATTCGGTCGCCCTCAGCGAGGGTCACGATGGCGCGCTTGGTGTCAGCGCGCTTGCCGAAACCGGTCTTGGTGCGCTTGCGCTTACCCTGACGGTTGATCGTGTTGACCCCGGTGACCTTGACCCCGAAGACCGCTTCCACGGCCTGCTTGATCTGGGTCTTGTTGGAGCCGGGCGCGACGATGAACGTGTACTTGTTCTCGTCCAGCAGCGCGTAGCTCTTCTCCGAGACAACCGGCTTGATCAGCAGGTCGCGCGGGTCAGTGAAGGTCTTGCTGGTAACGGTCGCCTCAGACATCAGGCGTCGCTCCCTTCGGTCTCATCGGCCTTGGGGCCAGACACGAAGGACTCGAAAGCGGCCTGAGTGAAGACCACGTCGTCAGAGACGATCACGTCGTACGTGTTCAGCTGGCCCGGCTCCAGGATGTGAACCTGGGGCAGGTTGCGGGCGGACAGCCACGCGGCCTCGTCGGCGCGGTCGACGACCAGGAGCAGGTTCTTGCGCTCCGAGATCTTGCCGAACAGCGTCTTGGCGGCCTTCGTGGAGGCGGCACCCTCGACCACGCCGGTGATGACGTGGATGCGGGAGTGACGCGCACGGTCCGAGAGGGCACCGCGGAGGGCGGCGGCCTTCATCTTCTTCGGGGTCCGCTGCGAGTAGTCACGCGGCTGCGGGCCGTGGACAACGCCACCGCCGACGAACTGCGGAGCGCGGGTGGAACCCTGGCGAGCGCGGCCGGTGCCCTTCTGGCGGTACGGCTTGCGGCCACCACCACGGACTTCGCCACGACGCTTGGTCTTGTGCGTGCCCTGACGGGCAGCAGCCAGCTGAGCGACAACGACCTGGTGGATCAGCGGAACGCTGGTCTTCGCGTCGAAGATCTCCGCGGGGAGCTCGACGGTACCGGCCTTGTCGCCTGCCGGCGAAAGGATGTCAATGGTGCTCATTACCTCAAGCCCCCTTGGCCGCGGTACGGACCAGGACGAGGCCGCCGTTCGGACCGGGGACCGCGCCCTTGATGAGCAGCAGACCCTTCTCCGCGTCAACCGCGTGGATGGTCAGGTTCTGGGTGGTGACGCGCTCGTTACCCATACGACCGGCCATGCGCATGCCCTTGAAGACACGCCCAGGGGTGGCGCAGCCACCGATCGAACCGGGGGAGCGGTGCTTGCGCTGCACACCGTGACCGGCGCCGAGGCCCCGGAAGTTGTGCCGCTTCATGACACCGGCGAAGCCCTTGCCCTTGCTGTTGCCCGTGACGTCAACCTTGACGCCGGACTCGAACACCTCAGCAGTGATCTCCTGGCCGAGCGTGTACTCGCTGGCGTCGGAGGTGCGGAGCTCCACCAGGTGGCGGCGGGGGGTCACGTCGGCCTTGGCGAAGTGGCCCTTGAGGGGCTTGTTCACCTTGCGCGGGTCGATCTCGCCGAAGGCGATCTGGACCGACTCGTAGCCGTCGATGTCGTTCGTACGGACCTGGGTAACGACGCAGGGTCCGGCCTTGACCACGGTCACCGGGACGACACGGTTGTTCTCGTCCCAGACCTGGGTCATGCCGAGCTTCTCGCCCAGGACGCCCTTGATCTGCTTTGCCATCTTCTCGACGCCTCTCAGAGCTTGATCTCGATGTCAACGCCGGCCGGAAGGTCCAGGCGCATCAGCGAGTCAACGGTCTTGGGAGTCGGGTCGAGGATGTCGATCAGGCGCTTGTGCGTGCGCATCTCGAAGTGCTCGCGCGAGTCCTTGTACTTGTGCGGCGACTTGATGACGCAGTACACGTTCTTCTCAGTGGGCAGCGGCACCGGGCCCGCGACCGACGCACCAGTGCGCGTCACCGTCTCGACGATCTTCTTCGCCGAGGAATCGATGACCTCGTGGTCGTAGGCCTTGAGCCGGATGCGGATCTTCTGTCCCGCCATGGCTACTCCGTAGTCCTGTCTGTATGTGGAAACGCTCTGGCTCCCGGTCGGCTGCGGGACGGATCCCGCGGCCTCTCCTCCGACCCACGCGGTCGGGCGTGTCGCACTCCCTCTACAGAAAATTCCCATACGGAAATTCCCTCGTCCAAGGGGGTACGGTCCCAGTGACCGCGATTCGGGGGAGAAACACCCACCGAGTGCCTGGTGTGCACCGTGCTGACACTTCCCAGAAGATTCCCGTACGTCCGTCCCCATTGCTGCCCCGAAAGGCAGATTAAGGACGACGAGTACTGTGGGACTCGCTTCCGGTCCTCCCGGCGGGAGGCGCGCAGCATCGGCACTCAGCCGAGCAACTTGAGTAGTCTGCCATACGAGGCACGTACCTGGCCAATCGGGCCGAAGAGAATACCCCGCCACGCTGAGTGGTCAAACTGCACCGCGCACACGGCGCGGCAGGACCTCTCCCCCGGTCAGGAGCGGGTGAAGGTCCCGCACCCTGCGCCCTTGATGTCCTTGCTGCGGTCGTACGGGTCCGTGGCGGGCCCGGTGGGTGTTTGGCCGGTCGGCGCGTCCTGCGGGAACTGCGGGTGCAGGTAGCCGTCGGCCACCTCGCACTGCACGTTGGACCATTCCGCGTGGTGCTCGTTCAGCTGGAGCCGGTCCCCTGAGGCCGTCCAGCGCGCCGGGTCGAGCAGGGACAGGGTGATCTGCCGGCGCACGATCGTGCGCTGCACGCTCGTGCCCCCCTTCGTCGTCGGGTGGACGAAGGTGTAGTCCGTCACCACGCGCACCTCCCCGGGTTCCCCCTCCTCCACGCGCATGCTGCCGCGCACCTTGACCACATCGCCGACGGGCTTGACCTCGGCCGGATCGAAGCGGGTGAAGAGCGTCAGCGGGCTGTCCTGCGCCGTGGGCTTCGCCAGGTACTGCTCCAGCCGCTGCGGGCCGTCCGGCTGCCGGGGATCCAGGAGCGCCAGGGCTGCGGCGGGCCGTTCGCCGCGCAGCGTCGCCGGGTCCAGGTTGGCCGCGACGAGGAACTGCTTGACCTGCTGCAGCGCGTCCGCGACCTTCTCCTTCGGCATCCAGCCCACGGCGGTGGCCCCGGGGACCTCGATCCCGGCGGCGCCGTCGGCCCACTGGAGGGCCGGAGACCCGCGGAAGGGCTCCTTCAGCGTCGGCAGGTCGGGGGCCGCCGGGGGCGGCGGCGCGGTCGGCCGGGCCGTCTCCGCGGCCAGCGGCGCCTTCGCGGCCTCCCGGTCGGCGGTCTTGCCCGTGACCCGGTCGATCACCAGCTCGGGCCGTAGCGCGACCAGCGCGAGCCCGGCGATGAAGACGACGGCCAGGGCGGCCTTGATCCGCCGCCCGGCCCGGCCCCGCCCGCCCCGCATCCCCCGCGGGGCCGGGCCGGTGCGCCAGCCCGGCGGATCCTGCTGGTCACGCAGCCGCTCGGTCACCATCCGGGCCCGTGCCGAGGGCTCCCGCGGCGCCTCCCCGGTGCCCGAGGAGGCCCGTTCCAGGAACGCCGCCAGCTCCTCGTCGGATATGCCCCCGCTGCGCGCGTCCTCGTCGTTCCTGCCCATGCCCCACCCCGTGTGCATCCGTATGTGTCCGCCAAGGCCGAGAGGCCCCGCACCGTGCGGGGCCTCTCGGCCACCGATCGGGCGACTGGCCACGCCGCCGGATCATGAAATCGTACTGTGGGAGGTGCCGGTCGCCGGCGGCTCTCAGACCTCGGCGAGTTGCCCGCCGGGGACCGGTGCGGCGCTACGGCGCGGCACCGCGCCGCGCAGGGTCAGCAGCATCGCGGCGGCGGTGGCGAGCGAGCCGACCGCGTAGGCGAGGCCCACGCGCAGCGCGATGTCGCCGGGGAGCAGGGTGATCCCGAGCAGGACCGCGGTGCCGAACACCCAGCAGACCAGCTGGGCGCGGTGCTTGTGCAGCACCATCTGGGCCTGGCCGAGCACCATCGCCAGCATGTAGCAGGTCGTCCCGACGGCGAACCAGAGGAAGTCGACGTGGCCGAGCTGACCGGTCTGGGCGCGGAACAGGACCTCGATCAGCCAGGGTCCGAGCAGCACGGCGGGCACGCCGCCGACCGCGCCGAGGCCGAGCACCACCAGGCAGGCCTTGCGCAGCATCCGGGCGAAGCCCTGGTGGTCGCCGGCGGCCACCACGGTGGACAGGCCGGAGAGCAGCGAGGCCTGCAGCGAGCCGAAGACGAACAACGGCACCCGGGCCAGCACCAGGGCGCTGAGCAGGGCCGAGATCAAGGCGATGCGGGTCGGCTCCAGCAGCTGGGTGCTCATCACCGCCGCGTTGACCACCACCTGCGCCAGCAGGGTGGACGCGGTCAGCGGCCCGAGGCCGCGGACCAGCTCCCGGGTGGGGAACACACCGCCGGGCCGCGCCGCGCGCAGCGTCGGGGCCAGCGTGACCAGCAGGGCGATGAACGGCGCCACGACGAGGATCAGGCTGAAGGCGAGCGCCGAGTGCAGCCCGGCGGCGGCGCAGGCGAAGGCCAGCACGATCCGCAGGCCGCCGTCGACCGCGAGCTGGGAGCCGTACGCGGTGAACCGGCCGGTGCCGGCCAGGATGCCCCGGGTGAGGTAGCACAGGGCCATCCCGGCGAAGGCGCCGCCGAGCACGGCGACCATCTGGAGGTCACCGTGGAACAGCCGGTCGGCGATCGGCCGGGCGAAGACGGCGAGCGCGCCGAGGACCGCGCCGAGGATGCCCCCGGTCAGCAGTCCCGCCTTCCTGAGCACCGGCGCGGCGCCCTCACCGCGGACCACGCGGGCGGCGACGATCCGGGTGAGCTCCTGCTCGATCGGGAAGAACAGGCCGATCCCGACGGACATCACCAGGGTCCACAGCACCGAGACGCCGGCCTTCTCGGCCTCGGAGAGGCTGTGTCCGGCCACCGCGAGGTGGATGTAGGAGGCGGCGCCGAGCACAGCGGTGCCCCCCGCGACCATGGCGGTCCCGGGGGGCAGTGCCTTGAGCAGTTTCGCTATCGGGTTCATCCAGTAGCTTTCATCGGCCGCACGCTCAGCGCGTGGCGTGGCGGAGCATGGCGCTGACACCGGGCCTGCCGGCCTTCTTGGCGGCGCCGGGCAGCAGAGTGAGTGCGTGCAGCCGGGAGGAGAGGTGCAGCCGGGACGTCTTGGCGGCGCGCGGCCAGCCGTGCCGGTCGAGGCGGTCGGCGGTCTCCACGAAGAAGCGCTTGGCCTCCTCGAAGCGGTGTCCGGTGTAGGCCTTGGCCGAGGACTCGCTCTCGGCGTGCCGGCGGTAGCTGAAGCAGACCTCCGGCGTGGTGGCCAGGCTCTCCCCCGCCACCAGCAGGTCCACGACCAGCGCGAGGTCCTGGATCACTCCGAGGTCGGCCCGGAACCCGAAGCGCTTGATCGCCTCGGTGCGCCAGCAGATCGACGGGAAGTACAGCCAGTTCCCGCGCAGCAGGCTGGTGGCCAGCTCCTCGCCGCCGAGCAGGGCCCGGCCCGGGCCCTTGGGGGCGTACAGCTTGCGCTTGGTCCGGTCGCCCAGGGTGTCGTAGGGCAGGCCGTCGGTGCCGATCACCTGGACGCCCGGCTGGATCATCGCCGCGGTCGGCTCACGGTCGGCAGCCGCCCGCACGACCTGGAGGTAGTTCGGCTGCATGAGGTCGTCGCAGCCCATGAGCACCAGGTACTCGTACTCGGCGAGCTCGACGCAGCGGTTGAAGTTGCCGGTCACACCGAGGTTGCGCTCGTTGCGCAGGTAGCGGACCCGGGGGTCCGCGAGCTGCTCGAACCACTCGGGGACGCCCGGCTCGCAACCGTCGTCGACGACGGTGAGGCGCCAGTCGTCGCCGTCCTGGGCCAGGACGCTGCGGACGGCGTCCTGCATCAGCACGACGTCGCCGTAGTACGGCAGGAGGATCTCGAAACGCGACATGTTCTCCGCCTAGGCCTTGGTCAGCTCGCGGGCCACCAGCTCGGCGGTGCGCTGCTGGAAAGCGGTGTACGCGGGGGTGCCGGGCGTGAACGTCCTGAGCTCGCCGGGCATCCGGCGGATCATCGCGAGCAGCAGCACGAGGCCGGCCCGGGTGAGGTAGACCATCGCCCTGAACGGCGAGGCGCTCGGCCGGCCGGTGGTCCGTTCGCGCATCGCCACGGGGATCTGGCGCACCGTGAAGCCGGAGCGGGCCGCGCCCACCATGGACTCGATGGTGTCCCCGAGGTACTCCACGGGGTACCAGCGGGCGAAGAACTCTATGAGCGGCCGGTTGCAGGCACGGAAGCCCGAGGTGGTGTCGGTGAGCTTGGTCCGGGTGATCCGCGACAGCACCACGGACAGCAGCGACATCGCCCACTTGCGCGGGCCGCGCACCGTGTAGTCGCCGTCGCCGGCGAACCGGGCGCCTATGACCAGGTCGGCGTCGCCGACGGCGAGGCGCTCCAGCAGCGCCGGCACGTACGCCGGGTCGTGCTGGCCGTCGGCGTCCACCTGGATCGCCACGTCGTAGCCGTGCTGCTGCGCGTAGCGGTAGCCGAGCCGCATCGCGCCGCCGACACCGAGGTTGAAGGGCAGCTGGGCGACGGCCGAGCCGGCCGCCCGGGCCACCTCGGCGGTGTTGTCCGCCGAACCGTCGTCGACCACGAGGGTGTCCACGTACGGCAGTTGCTGCTGGATCTCGCGCAGGACGGAGGGCAGACCGTCCTCCTCGTTCCAGGCGGGAAGAATGATCAGAACGCGACGACCGTCGTTCACGAGTTCACCTGTGCCTCGATGGCGCCGGAATCCTCCGCGCGCGGCGACGTACTGGGGTAACCGCCCTGCTGGACGAGGTGCGCGCGGATCAGCGCGACGTCCTCCGCCAGGGTGCGGGTCTCCGCCTCCAGCCGGCTGGTCTCCCAGCTGAGGTGCAGACTCACCAGCAGGACCAGGACGAACCCGATGAAGAACACCAGGCTGACGCCGGATGCCACGCCGAGGCTCCTGGCCACCGGGTCCAGCAGGTCGGGGACGAACCCGAGCGGGGCGGCCAGCAATCCGATGGCGAGCCATATCGCCGCGTACTTCTCCCGCAGTTGCTGGCGGCGCAGCAGCTCGAGGATGTACCCCAGCACCAGAAGACCGGTGATGGAGGTCAGAACGGAGAGTCGCACAGCGGACGGCGCCTTTCGCGCGAAGGGGCCAACATCTTTATAGGAGAAGCATATGGCACGGCACATGACGCAAACGGGGCCCGAGAGGTTGCATCCCGGGCCCCGTCGACGACGCGCGTGTGGAGGCGATCAGCCCCTCCGGCTCACTTCGTGGAGGGCAGTCTCAGCAGATCAGCGAAGGCCGGGCGGGTGATCGCCTCGGCGAGCTGCGCCCGCCAGTCGGGCAGCGGTTCCAGCCCGGCGGCCGACCAGCCGTCGTGAGCAAGGACACTGAAGGCCGGTCGCACGGCGGGGCGTACAAACGCCTCGGAGGTCGTCGGCCGGATCCGCTCGGGGTCGAGCCCGCTCAGCCGGTACGCCTCGCGCGCCAGCCCCATCCAGGTCGTACGGCCGCTCGCGGTGCCGTGGTAGACCCCGCCCGGGGCCTTGCCCGCCAGCGCGGCAAGGCCGAGGTCGACCAGGCGACGGGCCAGCGCGTAGGACCAAGTGGGCTGGCCGTGCTGGTCGTCGACCACGTCGAGGGTGTCCCGCTGGGCGGCCAGCTTCAGCATGGTGGCGACGAAGTTCGCCCCGTGCTCGCCGTACAGCCACGCGGTCCGCACGATGTAGCCGTCCTGCGGAAGCAGCTCGGCGACGGCCTGTTCCCCGACCAGCTTGGAGCGCCCGTAGGCGTTGACCGGACCGGTCTCGGCGTCCTCGCGGTACGGCTGCGCGGCATTGCCGGGCAGTACGTAGTCGGTGGAGACGTGCAGCAGGCGCGCACCGGCGTCGGCGCACGCCGCCGCGAGGACGCGTACGCCGGTGCCGTTGACGGCGGTGGCGGCTTCCTCGGCGGTCTCGGCGCCGTCCACATCGGTCCAGGCCGCGCAGTTCACGACGACCGCGGCACCCTCGACGGCGGCCCGGACGGCTGCCGGGTCGGTGATGTCGAGGTCGGCGCGGCCCGCGCCCGTGGCTTCGATGCCGGCGTCCTTCAGGACGGCCAGGACGTCCTGGCCGAGCATTCCGGCGGCGCCGGTGACGAGCCAGCGGCCGGCTCCCGGGGTCGCGGTCACTTCTGCAGCGCCGCCTTCGCCTTCAGCGGCTCCCACCAGGCACGGTTCTCGCGGTACCACTCGATGGTGGCCTTGATGCCGTCCTCGAAGGTGACCTGCGGGGCGTAGCCCAGCTCGGCGCCGATCTTGCTGATGTCGATGGAGTAGCGCAGATCGTGGCCCTTGCGGTCCTCGACGTGCTCGACCATGTCCCAGCCGAGGCCGGCGGCCTCCAGCAGGACACCGGTGAGCTCCTTGTTGGTGAGCTCGGTGCCGCCGCCGATGTTGTAGACCTCGCCGGCCCGGCCCTTGCGCATGGCCAGGTCGATGCCGCGGCAGTGGTCGGAGACGTGCAGCCAGTCGCGGACGTTGCCGCCGTTGCCGTACAGCGGGACCTTCTTGCCGTCCATCAGGTTCGAGACGAACAGCGGGATGACCTTCTCCGGGAACTGGTAGTGCCCGTAGTTGTTGGAGCAGCGCGTGACCACGACGTCCATGCCGTGCGTGCGGGCGTAGGCCAGCGCGAGCAGGTCGGAGGAGGCCTTCGAGGCGGAGTACGGGGAGTTGGGCACCAGCGGCCACTCCTCCGTCCAGGAGCCCTCGGTGATCGAGCCGTAGACCTCGTCGGTGGAGATGTGGACGAAGCGGCCGACGCCGTGCTTGCGCGCGGAGTCGAGCAGCACCTGGGTGCCGACGACGTTGGTCATCACGAACGGGCCCGCGCCGGCGATCGAGCGGTCCACGTGGGACTCGGCCGCGAAGTGCACGACGACATCGTGGCCGGGCATGACCCGGTCGACGGCGTCCGCGTCGCAGATGTCGCCCTTGACGAAGGTGTATCCGGGGTGGTCGGCGACCGGGGCAAGGTTGGCCTCGACGCCCGAGTACGTCAGCTTGTCGAAGACAGTGATCTGCGCCGTGGCATCTGCAGCGAGCTGCTGGCGGACGAATTCTGAACCGATGAAGCCGGCGCCGCCGGTCACGAGGATGCGCATAATACGAAGAGTCTAGCGGTCCGCCCAACGTCACATGTGCGGAACTCTGCTCCCCCACGCCCTCTCGCATAGGGTTCTCCCCATGCGTGGAATCCTCTTGGCCGGTGGCACCGGATCTCGACTCTGGCCGCTGACCCGGGCAGTCTCGAAGCAGCTGCTGCCCGTCTTCGACAAGCCGATGATCTACTACCCCCTCTCCACCCTCGTGATGGCGGGTATCAGCGAGATCCTGATCATCACCACCCCGGACGACCGCGAGCAGTTCGAGCGGCTGCTCGGCGACGGCTCGCAGTTCGGCCTGCGGCTGGAGTACGCCGTCCAGGAGCGCCCGGAGGGCATCGCCCAGGCGTTCGTCCTCGGCGCCGACTTCATCGGTGACGAGTCCGTCGCCCTGATCCTCGGCGACAACATCTTCCACGGCAGTGGCCTCGGCACCCGCCTCGCCCAGCACACGGACGCCAAGGGCGGCCGCGTGTTCGCGTACCCGGTCGCCGACCCCACCGCCTACGGCGTGGTCGAGTTCGACGAGAACGGCCAGGCCATCTCCATCGAGGAGAAGCCGGAGAAGCCGAAGTCCCGCTACGCGGTGCCGGGTCTGTACTTCTACGACAACCAGGTCGTCGAGATAGCCCGCGGCCTGAAGCCCAGCGCCCGCGGCGAGCTGGAGATCACCGCCGTCAACGACGCGTACCTCCAGGCCGGCGAGCTCAATGTCACCATCCTCGACCGCGGTACGGCGTGGCTGGACACCGGCACCTTCGTCTCGATGGTGCAGGCCTCCGAGTTCGTCCGCGTGATAGAGGAGCGCCAGGGCTTCAAGATCGGATGCATCGAGGAGGCGGCCTGGCGGGCCGGCCTGATCGACTCCGCGCAGCTGCGCGCGCTCGCCGAGCCGCTGACCAAGAGCGGCTACGGCGACTACCTGCTGATGCTGCTCGCCGAGGAGGACGCCCGATGAAGTTCCGCGAACTCTCCATATCCGGCGCCTTCGAGGTCACCCCGCAGCTGCACGGCGACCCGCGCGGCCTGTTCACCGAGTGGTACCGCTTCGACCGGCTGGCCGAGGTCGTCGGGCACCCGCTGAACCTGGCGCAGGCGAATCTCTCGGTCTCCTCCGCGGGCGTGGTCCGCGGCATCCACTTCGCCGACGTACCGCGCGGCCAGGCCAAGTACGTGACCTGCGTACGCGGCGCCGTGCTCGACGTCATCGTCGACCTGCGGGTCGGCTCCCCCACCTTCGGCCAGTGGGAAGGTGTCCGCCTCGACGACGTGGACCGCCGCGCGGTCTACATCCCCGAGGGCCTCGGCCACGGCTTCTGCGCGCTGAGCGACGACGCGACGCTGTCGTACCTCTGCTCGGAGACGTACAACCCGACCGGCGAGCACTCGGTGCACCCGCTCGACCCCGACCTGGGCATCGAGTGGCCGGCCGACGTCCCGCTGCTGTCCGCCCGCGACGAGGCCGCCCCCTCGCTGGCCGACGCCCTCGCGACCGGTCTGCTGCCCGACCACGCCGCCTGCGTCGAGTTCACCGAGTCCCTGCGCGTGAACTGACCCGCCGCCGTACGCAGTCGAGGGCCGTACCCCGTCCGGGGTGCGGCCCTCGTCCGTACCCGCCGCCCTGCCCACGCGGGCAGGACCGGACATGCCGAAGGGCCCCGTCCCACCGCCGAGGCGATGGGCCGGGGCCCTTCAGTGCAACTTGGTGCCCGACGAGCGGGCTACCAGGTCAGAGCACGAAATTACTTCGTGATCTTGATGACCTGGCCGGCGCCCACGGTACGACCACCCTCACGGATGGCGAACTTCAGGCCCTCCTCCATGGCGACCGGCTGAATCAGCGAGACCGTCATTTCGGTGTTGTCGCCCGGCATGACCATCTCCGTGCCGGCCGGCAGGGTGACGACACCCGTGACGTCCGTGGTACGGAAGTAGAACTGCGGACGGTAGTTGTTGAAGAACGGGGTGTGACGGCCACCCTCGTCCTTCGACAGGATGTAGGCCTGGGCCTCGAACTCGGTGTGCGGGGTGACCGAACCGGGCTTGATGATGACCTGGCCGCGCTCGACGTCCTCGCGCTTGATGCCACGGAGGAGCAGACCGACGTTCTCACCGGCCTGGCCCTCGTCGAGGAGCTTGCGGAACATCTCGATACCGGTGACCGTGGTGGTGGTCTTGGTCTCCTTGATACCGATGATGTCGACGGTCTCGTTGACCTTCAGGACACCACGCTCGATACGGCCGGTGACGACGGTACCGCGACCGGTGATCGTGAAGACGTCCTCGACGGGCATGAGGAACGGCTTCTCGGTGTCACGCGGCGGGGTCGGGATGGCCTCGTCGACGGCGGACATGAGGCCGAGGAGCTTCTCGCCCCACTCCTTGTCGCCCTCAAGCGCCTTCAGCGCGGAGACGCGGACGACCGGCAGGTCGTCGCCCGGGAACTCGTACTCGGAGAGGAGCTCACGGACCTCGAGCTCGACGAGCTCCAGGATCTCCTCGTCGTCCACCATGTCGGCCTTGTTCAGGGCGACGACGATGTAGGGGACGCCGACCTGGCGGGCCAGGAGCACGTGCTCCTTGGTCTGCGGCATCGGGCCGTCGGTGGCGGCGACCACGAGGATCGCGCCGTCCATCTGCGCGGCACCGGTGATCATGTTCTTGATGTAGTCGGCGTGACCCGGGCAGTCGACGTGGGCGTAGTGACGCGCCTCGGTCTGGTACTCGACGTGCGCGATCGAGATGGTGATACCGCGCTGGCGCTCCTCAGGAGCCTTGTCGATCTGGTCGAAGGCCGAGGCCTCGTTCAGGTCCGGGTACGCGTCGTGCAGCACCTTGGTAATGGCGGCCGTGAGGGTCGTCTTACCGTGGTCAATGTGACCGATGGTGCCGATGTTGACGTGCGGCTTAGTCCGCTCGAACTTCGCCTTCGCCACGGGGTCCTCCTGGAGAGTGGTTCTGTACGCCTTACTCATCGGCGCCAGGTGATCTTTGCTGGAAAGCCGGTACCTCGGGGCAACGGAGGGTTACTCCTGTTGCCCCAGAGGCTCCGGTGACAAGCCTAAAGCGTGTACTCGGAAGAGTTACTCGCCCTTGGCCTTCGCGATGATCTCCTCAGCGACGTTCCGGGGAACCTCGGCGTAGGAGTCGAACTGCATCGAGTAGCTGGCGCGACCCGAGGTCTTGCTGCGGAGGTCTCCGACGTAGCCGAACATCTCCGAAAGGGGCACGAGGCCCTTCACGACGCGAGCACCGTGACGCTCCTCCATGGCCTGGATCTGGCCACGGCGGGAGTTGATGTCACCGATGACGTCACCCATGTAGTCCTCGGGCGTGGTGACCTCTACGGCCATCATCGGCTCAAGGAGCACGGGAGAAGCCTTGCGCGCGGCCTCCTTGAAGGCCTGCGAACCGGCGATCTTGAAGGCGAGCTCCGAGGAGTCGACCTCGTGGTAGCCACCGTCGAGAAGCGTGACGCGAACGCCAGTCATCTCGTAGCCGGCCAGGATGCCGAACTGCATGGCCTCCTGCGCACCGGCGTCGACCGAAGGGATGTACTCCTTCGGGACGCGTCCGCCGGTGACCTTGTTCACGAACTCGTACGCCGGACCGTCGGTCTCGGTGATGGGCTCGATCGCGATCTGCACCTTGGCGAACTGACCGGTACCACCGGTCTGCTTCTTGTGCGTGTAGTCGTGACGCTCGACGGCCTTGCGGATCGTCTCGCGGTACGCGACCTGCGGCTTGCCGACGTTGGCCTCGACCTTGAACTCGCGCTTCATACGGTCGACCAGCACCTCAAGGTGCAGCTCGCCCATACCGCCGAGGATGGTCTGGCCCGTCTCCTCGTCCGAGTGAACGTGGAAGGAGGGGTCCTCCTCCGCGAGACGCTGGATGGCGACACCCAGCTTCTCCTGGTCACCCTTGGACTTGGGCTCGATGGCGACCTGGATGACCGGAGCCGGGAAGTCCATGGACTCCAGGATCACGGGTGCCTTGTCGTCACACAGCGTCTCACCGGTGGTGGTCTGCTTCAGGCCCATGACGGCGACGATGTCACCGGCGCCCACCGCGGCGATCTCTTCACGCTTGTTGGCGTGCATGCGGTAGATCTTGCCGATGCGCTCCTTCTTGCCCTTGACGGAGTTCAGCACCGCAGTGCCGGCCTCCAGGCGGCCCGAGTAAACCCGGACGAAGGTGAGCTTGCCGAGGTGCGGGTCGCTCATGATCTTGAACGCGAGCGCGGCGAGGGGCTCCTCGTCGGACGGCTTGCGCTTCACGACGACCTCGGCGTCGCGGACGTCGTGGCCCTCGATGGCCTCGATGTCCAGCGGCGACGGCAGGTAGCGGACGACGGCGTCGAGCAGGGGCTGAACGCCCTTGTTCTTGAACGCCGTGCCACAGAACACCGCGGTGATCGTGGGCTCGCCCTTGCCCTTGCCGGAGTTCAGGATGATCCGGCGGACGGCGGCGTGCAGCTGCTCGACGGAGGGCTCGTTGCCCTCCAGGAACAGCTCCATGATCTCGTCGTCGTTCTCGGCGACGGTCTCGACCAGCTTGCCGCGCCACTCTTCAGCAGCCTCGGTGTGCGTGGCCGGGATGTCGACGATGTCGTACATCTCGCCCTTGGTCGCCTCGGCGGACCAGACGAACGCCTTCATGGTGACCAGGTCGACAACGCCCTGGAAGTCCATCTCGGCACCGATGGGGAGCTGCATGACGATCGGAACCGCACCGAGGCGGTCCTTGATCATGTCGACACAGCGGTGGAACTCGGCGCCGGTGCGGTCGAGCTTGTTGACGAAGCAGATACGCGGCACGCCGTAGCGGTCCGCCTGACGCCAAACGGTCTCGGACTGCGGCTCGACGCCGGCCACACCGTCGAAGACGGTGACGGCGCCGTCGAGGACGCGGAGCGAACGCTCCACCTCGACCGTGAAGTCGACGTGACCCGGGGTGTCGATGATGTTGATCGTGTGGTCAACGTCTTCGAGGGGCCAGTGGCAGGTCGTCGCGGCAGACGTGATGGTGATACCACGCTCCTGCTCCTGCTCCATCCAGTCCATCGTGGCGGCGCCGTCGTGGACCTCACCGATCTTGTACGACACACCGGTGTAGAACAGGATGCGCTCGGTGGTGGTCGTCTTGCCCGCGTCGATGTGGGCCATGATCCCGATGTTGCGGACCTTGGCCAGGTCAAGCGAAGTGGTAGCCATAAGGCTTCGGTCTTCTCTCGGTCTCGATGTGGGGTGGGACTACCAGCGGTAGTGCGCGAAGGCCTTGTTGGACTCGGCCATCTTGTGCGTGTCCTCGCGCTTCTTGACGGCAGCGCCAAGACCGTTGGAGGCGTCGAGCAGCTCGTTCATGAGGCGCTCGGTCATGGTCTTCTCACGACGGGCGCGGGAGTAACCCACGAGCCAGCGGAGGGCCAGGGTCGACTGGCGACCCGGCTTGACCTCGACGGGGACCTGGTAGGTCGCGCCACCGACACGGCGGGACTTGACCTCAAGGGACGGCTTGACGTTCTCCAGCGCGCGCTTCAGCGTGATGACCGGGTCGTTGCCGGTCTTCTCGCGGAGGCCTTCCATGGCGCCGTAAACGATGCGCTCGGCGGTGGAGCGCTTGCCGTTCAGGAGGATCTTGTTGATGAGCGACGTCACCAGAGGAGATGCGTAGACCGGGTCGATGATGACCGGGCGCTTCGGGGCGGGGCCCTTACGAGGCATTCTTACTTCTCCTTCTTGGCGCCGTAGCGGCTGCGGGCCTGCTTGCGGTTCTTGACAGCCTGGGTGTCAAGCGCACCGCGGATGATCTTGTAACGAACACCCGGCAGGTCCTTCACACGGCCACCACGCACGAGCACGATCGAGTGCTCCTGCAGGTTGTGTCCCTCACCCGGAATGTAAGCGGTGACCTCGATGCCGGAGGTCAGACGCACACGCGCGACCTTACGGAGCGCCGAGTTCGGCTTCTTCGGGGTGGTCGTGAACACACGCGTGCAGACGCCGCGACGCTGGGGCGAAGCCTCAAGCGCGGGGGTCTTTGTCTTCTCGACCTTGTCCTGCCGGCCCTTACGGACCAGCTGCTGGATCGTAGGCACTACTTCTCCGGTTTCTGTGTGCCGTGTAGTGAAACTAACCTGGAACCTCCCCGACCCACGCGGTCGGGTGTGTCGAACACTGCACGCTTTCACCGAAGTGAGTCGGGCGCAGATTGCGGTGTGTTCTTCTCGGCTCTCCGCGGGGTCTTACGCACACGCGGGGGCCAGGGCACACCCCAGGCACAAGGTCAGAGCGTACCTACCTCACAGAGGTAGGTCAAAACAAATGCCCAGCACGAAAACCCGCCGCGCGCAAGCGGGGAGCGGCCCGATCGGCCCTGTGCCCGCCCCGGCGCCCTAAACTGACAGCTTGACCGGGCGCGGAACGCCAGCGAGTCGATCAGCAGGGAGCAGGACATTGGGGACCGTGGCACCCGAGCCGACCACAGTCGACGCCCGTCCCACGACCCCCCGCAGACCCGCCCCGCGCAGACCGGCCATCCGCCGGATCACCCGTTTCCGCGGCCCCCTGCTGGCCTTCCTGATCACCTCCGGCGCCTTCTGCGCCGCCTGGGTGGCGCGCGGCACCTACCCCTTCGGGAACACCGGCCGGGCCCTGAACGACCAGGCCAACCAGTACGTGCCCTTCCACCGGGCGCTGTGGGACCTGGTCCACGGGCAGGCCGCCGGCGACGTCCTCTTCACCTGGCGCGGCGGCTTCGGACAGCAGTTCCTCGCCGACTTCCACACCTATCTCGGCAACCCGTTCTCCTGGCTGGCCGTCCTCGTCCCCCGCGCCCACGTCGACCTCGCCGTCTTCGCGATCACCCCGATCACGATGGGCACCGCCGCCGCCGTGATGACGGTGTACCTCGGCAAGCTGCACCCCGGCCCGTGGTGGCAGCGGGGCGTGCTCGGAGCCACGTACGGACTGTGCGGCTGGGCGCTGAGCGACGCCTCGTACATCCCCATGTGGCTCTGGGGCCTGGTCGCGCTCCCGATGCTCGGCATCGCCGTCGAGTGGTGCCTGGAGGAGCGCCGCTGGCCGGGCGTGGCCCTGCTGGTCGCGCTCGCCTGGTTCGGGAACTTCTACACCGCGATGATGGCCACGATGGCCGCCTGCGTCCTGCTCGCCATCCGCATGGCCACCCGCGACATGACGGGCCGGCAGCGGCTGCGCGCGCTGTGGCGGGCCGCGACGGCCACCGGTACCGGCATCCTGCTGACCCTGCCGCTGCTCCTGCCGTCCTTCCTGTCCAGCGGGGCCGCGCAGCCCACCGGGGCGGCCGCCTTCACCCCCGTACGGATCGAGCTCTTCCTCTCGGGCATGCTCCCGGCCACGCACCTGTGGGGCGGCCGCCCGCGCCTCTACGTCGCCTCGCTCGGACTGATCCTGGCCGGCGCCTTCGTCCTCAACAGCGCCGTCGCCCGGCGGACCCGCCTGGTGTGGGCGGCGGCGACCCTGCTGGTGGTCGCCTCCTTCCAGTTCCCGCCCACGCAGTACCTGTGGCACGGGCTGGCGGTGCCGAACGGCAACCCGTACCGCGAGGCCTTCGTCTTCAGCGGGATGGTCGTGGTCGTGGCCTGGCTGGCGCTGGCCAACCGGCCGCGCCCGCTGCACCTGGCCCTGGTGGCTGCCCTCCTGGTGGCGGCCACCTGCGTACTGCGGCGCACCGACGACTTCGGCGGCTGGACCTGGCCGGCCGTCCTCGGCGGCGGTGCGGTCTCCCTGCTGGCCCTGGTCCTGCTGCGGCTCGGCGAGAAGCGCCGGTTCCTGATCCCGGTGGCCGCCGCCCTGATGATCGGCGTCGTGTTCGCCGAGTCCACGGTGGCCGCCGCCAACGCGGACGCCCGCCGGGCCCGCGAACGCTGGGCCAAGCCGGTCGTCACTTCGAACCGGTCGATCGGCAACCACTTCGAAGCCGTCCGCGGTGTGGCGGGCTGGCCCGCCTACCGGACCGACTCGGGCGCGCCCCAGAGCGCGTACAACGACGCCCTGGCGCTGCGGGCGGAGGGTCCGCAGTACTACAGCAGCTACCTCCCCGAGGCCACCTACAAGGCCCTGGAGCCCCTGGGATACGGCTTCAAGAACGACGGCCGGACCTTCTTCGGCGCCGACAACCCGGTCCTCGACGCGATCTTCTCGGTCGGCGCGCGGGTCCGCCCGGGGACCGCCCCCGACAGCTGGACGGCCTCGAAGTTCCCCGCGCCCCCACTGGTCACCGTCCGCACCGCGCCGTACGCCTCCCCCAACCCGGCGGACAGCGTCTACGCCCGCCAGGAGAACGTCCTGGGCGCCACCGTCTACCAGGTCCCGCCGGTCACCCGCGGCGGGAGCGCCACCGAGCAGACGTACACCGCCCGGTGCACCCCCGGCTCCGAGGCCTACTGGCACTCCCCCGCCCCCTACGGCACGGTCCGCGCCGGCGGCGGCCCCCTGCGGCTCCTGGAGGACCGGATGACCGGCGTGACCCCGCTGGGCACCGTCCCCGCCTCGGGCCTGGTCGACGTCACCCTGCAGACCCGTACGAAGGACGCGGACGCGGGCGCGTACCCGCTCGGCTGCCTGGACCGCGCGGCGCTCGACGCGGCCGTCCGCCACCTCACCGCCACCGGCGCCACCACGGTCCGCCCGGGCGGCCACACCATCGGGGCCACCCTCCCCACCGCCGCCGGCGGCACGGCCGTCATCGCCACGACGGCCGTCCCGGGCTGGCAGTGCTCGGCCCCCCTGAAGCCCTTCCACGGCCTGCTGGCCGTGGACCTCCCGCCCGGCACGACCGAGGTCTCCTGCACCTTCACCCCGAAGGGCCTCGCCCCGGGCCTCGCAGGCGCCGCCCTGGCCCTGCTGGCCCTCACGGCAGTCCAGGTCACCACCCTGCGCCGCCGGCGCCGCTGACCGCCCCCACCCGGGGGCGGCCCGGGTGTCCCCGCGGCCCCCACGGGCAACGAAGAAGCCCCCCGCCGCTCCTCTCGGAGCAGCGGGGGGCTTCTTCTTACGAGCTCTTAGCCGTTGTACGGGCCGTAGTCGTAGTCCTCCAGCGGGACAGCCTGGCCGGAGCCGGAGCCGAAGGGCGAGTAGTCGATGTCGTCGTAACCGACGGCCGAGTACATCGCGGCCTTGGCCTCTTCGGTGGGCTCCACCCGGATGTTGCGGTAGCGGGCGAGGCCCGTACCGGCCGGGATGAGCTTACCGATGATGACGTTCTCCTTGAGGCCGATCAGGGAGTCGGACTTGGCGTTGATCGCCGCGTCCGTCAGAACCCTGGTCGTCTCCTGGAAGGACGCCGCCGACAGCCACGACTCGGTCGCGAGCGAGGCCTTGGTGATACCCATCAGCTGCGGACGGCCGGAGGCGGGGTGACCGCCCTCGGTGACCACACGACGGTTCTCGGTCTCGAACTTCGACCGCTCGACCAGCTCGCCCGGCAGGAGCTCCGCGTCGCCGGACTCGATGATCGTCACGCGGCGCAGCATCTGCCGGATGATGATCTCGATGTGCTTGTCGTGGATCGACACGCCCTGCGAGTTGTAGACCTTCTGGACTTCGCCGACCAGGTGGACCTGGACGGCACGCTGACCGAGGATGCGCAGCACGTCGTGCGGGTTGGTGGCACCCATGGTGAGCTTCTGGCCCACCTCGACGTGGTCGCCCTCGTGCACGATGACCTTGGCGCGCTTCGAGATCGGGAACGCCGTCTCGTCGCTGCCGTCGTCGGGCGTGATGACGATCTTCTTCGTCTTCTCGGTCTCCTCGATCCGCACGCGGCCGGCGGCCTCGGAGATCGGGGCGACACCCTTCGGGGTACGGGCCTCGAAGAGCTCGACGACACGCGGCAGACCCTGCGTGATGTCGTCACCGGCCACACCACCGGTGTGGAAGGTACGCATCGTCAGCTGGGTACCGGGCTCACCGATGGACTGGGCGGCGATGATGCCGACCGCCTCACCGATGTCGACCAGCTTGCCGGTGGCGAGCGAGCGTCCGTAGCAGAAGGCACAGGTGCCGACCGCGGACTCACAGGTCAGGACCGAGCGGGTCTTGACCTCCTCGACGCCGTTGGCGACCAGGGCGTCGATGAGCACGTCACCGAGGTCGACGTTGGCCGGCGCGATGACCTTGCCGTCGATGACGACGTCCTCGGCCAGCATGCGGGCGTAGATCGAGGTCTCGACGTCGTCGGCCTTGCGCAGCACGCCGTCCTCGCCGCGGACGGCGATCTTCAGCTTCAGACCGCGCTCGGTGCCACAGTCCTCCTCGCGGATGATCACGTCCTGCGAGACGTCCACCAGACGACGGGTCAGGTAACCCGAGTCGGCGGTACGCAGGGCGGTGTCCGCCAGACCCTTACGGGCACCGTGCGTGGAGATGAAGTACTCCAGAACGGTGAGGCCCTCACGGAAGGACGCCTTGATCGGACGCGGGATGGTCTCGTTCTTCGCGTTCGACACCAGACCACGCATACCGGCGATCTGTCGCATCTGCATCATGTTTCCTCGGGCACCCGAGTCAACCATCATGAAGATGGGGTTCGTCTTGGGGAAGTTCGCGTTCATCGCCTCGGCAACCTCGTTGGTCGCCTTGGTCCAGATCGCGATGAGCTCCTGCGTGCGCTCGTCCTTGGTGATGAGACCGCGCTCGTACTGCTTCTGGACCTTCTCGTCCATCGCCTCGTAGCCCGCGACGATGGCCTTCTTGGCCTCGGGCACGACGACGTCGGAGATGGCCACGGTGACGCCCGAACGGGTCGCCCAGTGGAAGCCGGCCGCCTTCAGGTTGTCGAGCGTCGCCGCCACGATGACCTTGGGGTAGCGCTCCGCCAGGTCGTTGACGATCTCGGAGAGCTGCTTCTTGCCCACCGAGTAGTCGACGAACGGGTAGTCCTCGGGCAGCAGCTCGTTGAAGAGCGCGCGACCCAGGGTCGTCTTCAGACGGAAGCTGTCGCCCGGCTGGAACTCCTGCTCGCCCTCTTCGGCGACCGGCGGCACCCAGCCACGCGGCGGGATGGTGCCCACCGGGAAGCGGATGTCGACGGACGACTGCAGCGCGAGCTCGCCGTTGTCGAACGCCATGGTCGCCTCGGCCGTGGAGCCGAACGCGCGGCCCTCGCCCTTGGTGTCACGGAGCTCACCGTCGGTGGTCAGGAAGAACAGACCGAGGACCATGTCCTGGGTCGGCATCGTGACCGGACGGCCGTCGGCCGGCTTGAGGATGTTGTTCGAGGACAGCATCAGGATGCGGGCCTCGGCCTGCGCCTCCGCGGAGAGCGGCAGGTGCACGGCCATCTGGTCACCGTCGAAGTCCGCGTTGAACGCGGTGCAGACGAGCGGGTGGATCTGGATGGCCTTGCCTTCGACCAGCTGGGGCTCGAAGGCCTGGATGCCGAGGCGGTGCAGCGTGGGCGCACGGTTCAGCAGGACCGGGTGCTCGGCGATGACCTCTTCGAGGACGTCGTAGACGACCGTGCGGCCGCGCTCGACCATCCGCTTGGCGCTCTTGATGTTCTGCGCGTGGTTCAGGTCCACCAGGCGCTTCATCACGAACGGCTTGAAGAGCTCCAGCGCCATGGCCTTGGGCAGACCACACTGGTGCAGCTTCAGCTGCGGACCGACGACGATCACGGAACGCGCGGAGTAGTCCACACGCTTGCCGAGAAGGTTCTGACGGAATCGACCCTGCTTGCCCTTCAGCATGTCGCTGAGGGACTTCAGGGGACGGTTACCGGGACCGGTCACCGGACGACCACGACGACCGTTGTCGAAGAGGGCGTCCACGGCCTCCTGAAGCATGCGCTTCTCGTTGTTCACGATGATCTCGGGGGCACCGAGGTCGAGGAGACGCTTCAGACGGTTGTTGCGGTTGATCACGCGGCGGTACAGGTCGTTCAGGTCGGAGGTCGCGAAGCGGCCACCGTCCAGCTGCACCATCGGACGCAGGTCCGGCGGGATCACCGGCACGCAGTCCAGAACCATGCCCTTGGGCTTGTTGCTGGTCTGCAGGAACGCGGAGACGACCTTGAGGCGCTTGAGCGCACGGGTCTTCTTCTGGCCCTTGCCGGTACGGATGATCTCGCGGAGGCGCTCGGCCTCCTCCTCGAGGTCGAAGGACTCCAGGCGCTTCTGCAGCGCGGCGGCGCCCATGCAGCCGTCGAAGTACGTGCCGAAGCGGTCACGCAGCTCGCGGTAGAGGAGCTCGTCGCCCTCCAGGTCCTGGACCTTGAGGTTCTTGAAGCGGGCCCACACCTCGTCGAGGCGGTCGATCTCGCGCTGGGCGCGGTCACGGAGCTGCTTCATCTCGCGCTCGGCACCTTCGCGCACCTTGCGGCGTACGTCGGCCTTCGCGCCCTCGGCCTCAAGCTCGCCCAGGTCGGTCTCGAGCTTCTTGGCCCGGCCTTCGAGGTCCGCGTCACGGCGGTTCTCGATCTGCTGGCGCTCGACGGAGACGTGCGCCTCCAGCGACGGGAGGTCGCGGGTGCGACGCTCGTCGTCGACGAACGTGATCATGTACGCGGCGAAGTAGATGACCTTCTCAAGGTCCTTCGGCGCGAGGTCCAGCAGGTATCCGAGGCGCGACGGGACGCCCTTGAAGTACCAGATGTGGGTGACGGGAGCGGCAAGCTCGATGTGGCCCATCCGCTCACGGCGCACCTTGGCGCGCGTGACCTCGACGCCACAACGCTCACAGATGATGCCCTTGAAGCGGACACGCTTGTACTTACCGCAGTAGCACTCCCAGTCCCGGGTAGGACCGAAGATCTTCTCGCAGAAGAGTCCGTCCTTCTCGGGCTTGAGGGTGCGGTAGTTGATGGTCTCCGGCTTCTTGACCTCGCCGTGCGACCAGGTTCGGATGTCGTCCGCGGTGGCAAGGCCGATCCGCAGCTCGTCGAAGAAGTTGACGTCGAGCACTGTGCGTCAATCCCTCTTTCGGGGTCGAGTCTCAATCATGGTCTGAACGGTCCCGGGGATGACGGGGGGCTCTTGAGCGAGCCCCCCGTCAGGCCCGTCAGACCTCTTCGACGCTGCTCGGCTCGCGCCGGGACAGGTCGATACCGAGCTCCTCCGCCGCGCGGAAGACGTCCTCGTCGGTGTCGCGCATCTCGATGGACATGCCGTCCGAGGACAGCACCTCCACGTTGAGGCAGAGCGACTGCATTTCCTTGATGAGCACCTTGAAGGACTCGGGAATGCCCGGCTCGGGGATGTTCTCGCCCTTGACGATGGCCTCGTAGACCTTCACGCGGCCGGTGACGTCGTCGGACTTGATGGTCAGCAGCTCCTGGAGGGCGTAAGCGGCGCCATAAGCCTCAAGCGCCCACACCTCCATCTCACCGAAGCGCTGGCCACCGAACTGCGCCTTACCACCCAGCGGCTGCTGCGTGATCATCGAGTACGGACCGGTCGACCGAGCGTGGAGCTTGTCGTCGACCAGGTGGTGGAGCTTGAGGATGTACATGTACCCGATCGAGATCGGGTCCGGGAACGGCTCGCCGGAGCGGCCGTCGAACAGGCGCGCCTTACCGGACGGGAGGACCAGGCGGTCACCGTCGCGGTTCGGGATGGTGTGCTCGAAGAGGCCGGCGAGCTCATCCTCGCGGGCACCGTCGAACACGGGGGTGGCGACGTTGGTACCGGGCTCGACACGGTCGGCCCCGATGACCTTCAGACGCTCGGCCCACTCCTCGCCGAGCCCGGAGACGTCCCAGCCGCGGCTGGCGAGCCAGCCGAGGTGGATCTCCAGGACCTGTCCCGGGTTCATTCGGGACGGGACACCCAGCGGGTTCAGGATGATGTCGACCGGCGTGCCGTCCTCAAGGAAGGGCATGTCCTCGATCGGAAGGATCTTGGAGATGACACCCTTGTTGCCGTGGCGGCCGGCGAGCTTGTCACCGTCGGTGATCTTGCGCTTCTGGGCGACGTAGACGCGGACCAGCTGGTTCACGCCCGGAGGAAGCTCGTCGCCCTCCTCGCGGTCGAAGACGCGGACACCGATGACCTTGCCGATCTCACCGTGAGGGACCTTGAGCGAGGTGTCACGCACCTCGCGGGCCTTCTCACCGAAGATCGCGCGGAGCAGGCGCTCCTCCGGGGTCAGCTCGGTCTCACCCTTGGGCGTGACCTTGCCGACCAGGATGTCGCCGGCGACGACGTCCGCACCGATGCGGATGATGCCGCGCTCGTCGAGGTCGGCGAGGACCTCCTCGGAGACGTTCGGGATGTCCCGGGTGATCTCCTCGGGGCCCAGCTTGGTGTCACGGGCGTCGACCTCGTGCTCCTCGATGTGGATCGAGGAGAGGACGTCGTCCTGCACGAGGCGCTGCGACAGGATGATCGCGTCCTCGTAGTTGTGACCTTCCCACGGCATGAACGCGACGAGCAGGTTCTTGCCGAGGGCCATTTCGCCCTCTTCGGTCGCGGGACCGTCGGCGAGGACCTGGGACTCGATGATCCGGTCACCCTCGTTGACGATGACCTTCTGGTTGACCGAGGTGCCCTGGTTCGAGCGGGAGAACTTGGCGACGCGGTACGTGGTGTACGTGCCGTCGTCGTTGGCGACGGTGATGTAGTCGGCCGAGACCTCCTGGACGACACCGTCCTTCTCCGCACGGATCGAGTCACCGGCGTCGACCGCACAGCGGTACTCCATGCCGGTGCCCACCAGCGGGGCCTCCGCCTTGATGAGCGGAACGGCCTGGCGCATCATGTTCGCGCCCATGAGGGCACGGTTGGCGTCGTCGTGCTCCAGGAAGGGGATCATCGCGGTCGCGACGGACACCATCTGGCGCGGGGAGACGTCCATGTAGTCGACGTCGTCGCCGGCGATGTAGTCGATCTCGCCACCACGACGGCGCACCAGCACGCGGTTCTCGGTGAAGCGCATGTCCTCGGACAGGCCGGCGTTGGCCTGGGCGATGACGAAGCGGTCTTCCTCGTCGGCCGTCAGGTAGTCGACCTCGTCGGTGACGACACCGTCGATGACCTTGCGGTACGGGGTCTCGACGAAACCGAACGCGTTGACGCGACCGTAGGACGCGAGCGAGCCGATCAGACCGATGTTCGGGCCTTCAGGGGTCTCGATCGGGCACATGCGGCCGTAGTGCGACGGGTGAACGTCACGGACCTCGAAGCCGGCCCGCTCACGGGACAGACCGCCGGGGCCCAGCGCCGACAGACGGCGCTTGTGGGTCAGGCCCGAGAGCGGGTTGTTCTGGTCCATGAACTGCGACAGCTGGCTGGTGCCGAAGAACTCCTTGATGGAGGCGACGACCGGCCGGATGTTGATCAGGGTCTGCGGCGTGATGGCCTCGACGTCCTGGGTCGTCATGCGCTCGCGGACGACGCGCTCCATACGAGCCAGACCCGTGCGGACCTGGTTCTGGATGAGCTCGCCGACGTTACGCAGACGACGGTTGCCGAAGTGGTCGATGTCATCGGTCTCGACCACGATCGAACGGCCGGACTCGCCGGTCGTCTCGGTCTCGCCGGCGTGCAGCTTGACCAGGTACTTGATCGTCGCGATGACGTCGTCGGTGGTGAGCACACCGGCGTCGAGCGGCTCGTCGGCGCCGAGCTTCTTGTTCACCTTGTAGCGGCCGACCTTGGCGAGGTCGTAGCGCTTCGGGTTGAAGTAGAGGTTCTCGAGCAGCGTCTGAGCAGCCTCGCGGGTCGGCGGTTCGCCCGGACGCAGCTTGCGGTAGATGTCGAGCAGCGCGTCGTCCTGACCCTGGGTGTGGTCCTTCTCCAGGGTGGCGCGCATGGACTCGTACTCGCCGAACTCCTCAAGGATCTGCTCGGTGGTCCAGCCGAGAGCCTTCAGGAGAACGGTGACGGACTGCTTGCGCTTGCGGTCGATGCGGACACCGACCATGTCGCGCTTGTCGATCTCCATCTCCAGCCAGGCACCCCGGGACGGGATGATCTTGGCGGAGAAGATGTCCTTGTCGGACGTCTTGTCGATGGAGGAGTCGAAGTAGACACCGGGGGAGCGGACAAGCTGCGACACGACGACACGCTCGGTGCCGTTGATGACGAAGGTGCCCTTGTTGGTCATGAGCGGGAAATCGCCCATGAAGACCGTCTGAGACTTGATCTCTCCGGTCTCGTTGTTCGTGAACTCGGCAGTAACGAACAGCGGAGCCGCGTACGTGAAGTCGCGCTCCTTGCACTCGTCGACAGAGTTCTTCGCCGGCTCGAAACGGTGGTCGCGGAAGGTCAGCGACATCGACCCGGAGAAGTCCTCGATCGGCGAGATCTCCTCGAAGATCTCTTCCAGACCGGACTTGGTGGGGACGTCCTGTCCACTCTCAAGCGCCGACTCGACGCGAGACTTCCAGGCGGCATTGCCGAGAAGCCAGTCAAAGCTCTCGGTCTGCAGCGCCAGGAGGTTCGGAACCTCGAGGGGCTCCTTGATCTTTGCAAAGGAGATGCGCAGCGGGGCGGTGCTGGCACCGTTGTTCGTATTGGTCGAGGCGTTGCGCGAGGCGGCCAAGAGGGGGTCCTTCCGAGGGCTCGGACTCACTACGCGCGTACCGGTCCCAGCAGACACAGAAGACAAGCCCCCCAAATCCAACCGAAAAGGCCAGGTCAGGGTGGATCAATCAAGTGTGCTCAAGCGTGGGCATGTCCCTGGCGACGGGCAGGGGACAGCTAACAGGCAGCGCAAAGGGTCAGTGTAGCCACTCGGCTCACTGATGTCCAGACCAGGTTTCCGGAAACCGGCAACAGGCCTTCCCCATGTCGTTCAACCAACACTGTGTCCAACGCTGCGGCGCCCGTACTCGTGCACAGAGCGCGTATCAGTACTGCCCTCTTCGTAGTCGATCCATGCCTCGGATCTCGGATCCAGGTGGTCGACCTCTCGACGGGACTGAGAATTGCGCGCCGCGTCCCGTTCGTCAAGGCCCCCTGCTCCGAGCGGATCATCTTCGGACCCTGCATCGGAGCAACGATGATCACCCTACTCCCCAACGAGACCAGGGCAAGTCAGGCACTACGGGTACGCCAAAGGGCGACCACCCTTACGGGTGATCGCCCTTGGTTGAGGCCCTGGAGGGCCTCAGAGGTGTTACTTGACCTCGACAGCCGCGCCGGCAGCCTTGAGGGACTCGGCGGCCTTGTCAGCGGCCTCCTTGGCGACCTTCTCGAGGACCGGCTTCGGAGCGCCGTCCACGAGGTCCTTGGCCTCCTTCAGACCCAGGGAGGTCAGCTCACGCACGACCTTGATGACCTGGATCTTCTTGTCGCCGGCACCGGTGAGGATGACGTCGAACTCGTCCTGCTCCTCGGGGGCGTCGGCAACCGGGCCACCGGCGGCCGGGGCAGCGGCGACGGCCGCGGCGGCGGTGACGTCGAACTTCTCCTCGAAGGCCTTGACGAACTCGGAGAGCTCGATGAGGGTCATCTCCTCGAACTGGGCGAGGAGGTCGTCCTGAGAGAGCTTCGCCATGATGGGCGATCCTTCCACTAAATCGGCAGGTGCCGGATGTATATAGAGGCGGGCGTAACGGCCCGCTACGACCCACGCACTAGGCGGCGTGGATCAGTGCGCGAGCCGAATTACTCGGCACCGCCCTGCTCGGCGAGCTTGACGCGAAGCGCTTCCGCGGTGCGGACGAACTTCGACGGCAGCGCCTGGAAGAGCGAGGCAGCCTGAGACTGCTTGCCCTTGAACGCGCCGGCCAGCTTGCTGAGCAGAACCTCGCGGGACTCAAGGTCCGCAAGCTTCTTGATCTCATCGGCGGTGAGCGCCTTACCATCAAGGACACCCGCCTTGATGATGAGGTTCGGGTTGTCCTTGGCGAAGTCACGCAGGCTCTTCGCCGACTCCACCGGGTCACCGGTGATGAAGGCGACCGCGGTCGGACCAGCGAAGTGCTCGTCCAGCGCGGTGATCCCGGCCTGGTTGGCCGCAATCTTGGTCAGCGTGTTCTTCACCACGGCGTACTGGGCGTTCTCACCAAGGGAGCGACGCAGCGTCTTGAGCTGCGCGACGGTGAGACCCCGGTACTCGGTCAGCACGGCGGCGTTCGAGCTCTGGAACGCGTCCTTGAGCTCGGCTACCGATGCAGCCTTGTTGGGCGTCGGCATGGTGCGTTCGCCTCCTTCCGGGTGATGAGGACCGCTCAGAAGGGGCTGAAATAAGAAACGCCCCGGCATAGGCGCCAGGGCGTGGCTCAACCGGAACGAATTCCGGGAACCTTCCACAGTCACCTACGCGGGTCGTCCGCATTCAACGGATCCTTCGGCCACCGAACCCTTGCGGGCACGGCAACGACCAGCGGTCTTTGGCTTCTGGAGAAGACTACGTGAAGGGGTGCAGCCGAGGCAAATCGCCTCAGGAGTCGAGGTCCAGGCCGCCCAGTCCGGCGTCCCGGAGCTTCTGGTCGGCCTCCTTCAGCTTGCGGTCGGTCTCCTTGTTCAGGTCGTCGAGGGAGACGACCTGCTCGGCCGGCGGGGCCTGGACCGGGGCTGCGGCGGCGAAGTCGGAGAACTTCGCCGTGGTCTTCCTCGTGCCCTCACCGTCCGTGCTCACGGTGTCCGCGCGGACCGGGTAGCCGTCCTTTCCGATCCACAGGTCCACCTCGAAGGTGGTGATGTGCTGCACGGCCTCGTGGAGGTACTGGCGGTTCGCCTCCTCCATGACCTTGGTGGACTCGTCCGCCTTGAGCAGGTCCGCGGTGGTGAAGCTGCCCTTGTAGTGCTCGGCGTCGATGCCGTCGGCCGTCTTCTCGGCGCCGACGTGCGTGAGCTTCTCCTGGCCCAGCAGCATCGCGAGGTACTCGGCCGGGTCGTCGTTGAGCCGGACCCCTGGCTTGCCGTCCTTGGCCAGGTTCATGCTCATCCAGGTCTTGCCGTCCCGGGGCTGGGCCAGGCCGGTGTACGTCATGTCGCCGATCATGATCGAGCGGGTGTCGGGCTTCTCGCTCTTGAGGATCACGTCGTGGCTGGACGGGTACCAGCCCTTGGTCCCGGACTGACCGCGGGTCTTGCCGTCGGCCCCGACCATGGACAGCTCCGCCTTGGCGAACTTGGCGGCCACCGTCTTCAGGTAGGACGCCTTCACCGCCTCCACGGAGGAATGCGCCTTCGCCTCGGCTCCCTTGCCCCCGTCGGCCTTGCCGGTGCCGGCGTCGGCCTTGTCGCCACCGCAGGCCGTGAGGCCGCCCACGAGCAGTGCGGTGCCCGCCACCGCGATACCGGCCCGGGTCCGGACAGCCTTCTTCATCTGGTTCTCCCCCATGCGTGGATCCGTGCGTGGATCTTTGTTCTGAGAATTCGTACGACTGGCGGCACGCGGGACGGTCAGGCCCCCGCGCCCTGCGATCAATCGCTTGTTCGATCCGACCCTACGTTCCCGCTCTGTCGGGTCGCGCCCCCTTAAGCCCCCATCAAGGGGTATGTGGCCCCGAACACGGAAGCGGGCCCCCCGCCACCCTGTGAAGGGGGCGAGGGGCCCGCTGAGCCACTCGGTGAGCCGTCAGGCTCAGACAGCAGCCGGGTCTTCCTCGACGAGGAGGTTCCGGGTGCGGTTCGGGTCCAGCTGGATGCCGGGGCCCATGGTGGTGCTGAGGGCGGCCTTCTTGATGTAGCGGCCCTTCGCGGCGGACGGCTTCAGACGAAGGATCTCGTCCAGGGCCGCGCCGTAGTTCTCGACCAGCTTGTCATCGGAGAAGGAGACCTTGCCGATGATGAAGTGCAGGTTCGAGTGCTTGTCGACGCGGAACTCGATCTTGCCACCCTTGATCTCGGTGACAGCCTTCGCGACGTCCATCGTGACGGTGCCGGTCTTCGGGTTCGGCATCAGGCCACGGGGACCGAGCACGCGGCCGAGGCGGCCGACCTTGCCCATGAGGTCCGGGGTGGCCACAACGGCGTCGAACTCGTTCAGGCGGTTGCCCTTGGCGATCTCGTTGATCAGCTCGTCGTCGCCGACAATGTCGGCGCCGGCGGCTTCCGCGGCCGCAGCACGGTCACCGGTCGCGAAGACCAGGACCCGGGCGGTCTTGCCGGTGCCGTGCGGGAGGTTCACGGTGCCACGGACCATCTGGTCGGCCTTGCGCGGGTCGACACCCAGGCGGAAGGCGACCTCGACGGTGCTGTCGAACTTGGTCGCGGAGGTCTCCTTGGCGAGACGGACGGCCTCGAGCGGGGCGTACAGCTTCTCCCGGTCGACCTTGGCGTCCGCAGCGCGGAGAGTCTTGCTGCGCTTCACTTCTGCTCCTGTGTTTTGGCTTCAGGCATGGAGTCGTGGTGCGGACCAGCGCTTGGCCCTACCACTGATGGTGCTGGGGGTGGCTGGATCAGCCTTCGACGGTGACGCCCATCGAACGCGCGGTGCCGGCAATGATCTTGACGGCGGCGTCGATGTCGTTGGCGTTCAGGTCGGGCATCTTCAGCTCGGCGATCTCCTTGACCTGGGCAGCCGTGAGCTTGGCGACCTTGGTCTTGTGGGGCTCGCCGGAGCCCTTCTCGATGCCCGCGTGCTTCAGGATGAGGCGCGCGGCCGGCGGAGTCTTGGTGATGAAGGTGAAGGAGCGGTCGTCGTAGACCGTGATCTCCACCGGCACGACCATGCCACGCTGCGACTCGGTCGCGGCGTTGTAGGCCTTGCAGAACTCCATGATGTTGACGCCGTGCTGACCGAGCGCGGGGCCGACCGGCGGAGCCGGGTTGGCCGCACCGGCCTTGATCTGGAGCTTGATAAGCCCCGTGACCTTCTTCTTCTTGGGAGGCATTGCTCTCTCCGGGTCCTAGTGAGAGTTTTCAGCCGCCGATCCGGTCATCCGGATGGAGGCATACCGCACCACGATAACGGGTATCGGTGCGGGGCTAAAAACCGAGCAGGTCAGACCGCCCTTCACGGGGCGATCTGACCTGTCCGGAAGCTGTCGCTCAGAAGATCAGTTCTTCTGGATCTGGTCGAAGCTGAGCTCGACCGGGGTCTCGCGGCCGAAGATCTCGACGAGGCCCTTGACCTTCTTCGAGTCGGGGTTGATCTCGTTGATGGTCGCCTGCAGCGTCGCGAACGGGCCGTCGGTGACGGTGACCGAGTCGCCGACCTCGAAGTCCAGGACCTCGATGGTGCGCTTGACGGCGGGCGCGGGCAGACCGGCCTCTTCCGCGGCGGCCTTGGCGGCCTTCTCCTGCGCCTCCGGGGCGAGCATCTTGACGATCTCGTCCAGGGTCAGCGGGTACGGGTCGTACGCGTTGCCGACGAAGCCGGTGACGCCAGGCGTGTTGCGGACGACACCCCAGGACTCGTTCGTCAGATCCATGCGGACGAGAACGTAGCCGGGCAGCTTGTTCTGCCGGACGTTCTTGCGCTCGCCGTTCTTGATCTGGACGATCTCTTCCTCGGGCACCTCGGCCTGGTAGATGAACTCCTCGACGTTCAGCGAGACGGCGCGCTGCTCCAGGTTGGCCTTCACGCGCTTCTCGTAGCCGGCGTAGGTGTGGATCACGTACCACTCGCCGGGGAGCAGGCGCAGCTCCTCGCGCAGGGCCTGGATGGGGTCGACGGGCTCGGCGGGCTCGACCGGAGCGGCTTCTTCGGCCTCTTCCTCGTCGGCCTCGGCGTCGTCAGCAGCCTCTTCGAGCTCGGCGTCGACCTCGATCTCGACGTCAACCTCGGCGTCGTCCTCGTCCTCGTCGTCCTCGTCGGACTCGACGTGCATCGCGGCCTCTTCGGCGGCGACACCCGCCTCGACGTCGGCGAGCTCGGCCTCGTCGGGCTCCACAGCGTCCGCCGCCTCGACGATGTCGAGCTCGTCCTCGACGGACTCGACGGAGTCGTGGCTCGCGTTCAGGTTCGGGTCAGACACGGTGGCTGCTTCTTCCTGGATACAAAAGGTGGTGGAACATGCGAAAACGGGCGACACCATCAAGGC
The DNA here is from genome assembly GCF_042894785.1 of Streptomyces sp. NPDC001502. Lineage (NCBI taxonomy): Bacteria > Bacillati > Actinomycetota > Actinomycetes > Kitasatosporales > Streptomycetaceae > Streptomyces > Streptomyces sp. NPDC001502. Next base: position 7,440 of record NZ_JBIAVW010000009.1, on the reverse strand, counting down.
GCCGCCCTCCGCGGGGATCAGCCGAAGACGAACTTGATGGCTTTTTCAAACCCAAAGTCAATCACGGTCACCAGACCGATCATGATGACCACGAAGACAATCACCACGGTGGTGTACGTCGTGAGCTGGTTGCGAGTCGGCCAAACAACCTTGCGGAGTTCCGCGACAATCTGGCGGTAGAAAAGCGCGAGCCGGCCCAGAGGGCCCTTCTTGCCGCGCTTGCCGCCCTTGCGGGCCTTCTTCTCGCGCGTCTCGTCCTCGGCGTCAGGCATGTCGATGGAGCCCAGGGCGTCCGTCACGTCTCTCACCTGAATCCGGGTCGTGGCCGTACCGCGCCCGGTTGCGCCGCACGGCGTTGCATCAAAGTACGTACCTGCGCACACACGTCCGAGATGGAGTGTGGAGCAGGGCCGGAGGGACTCGAACCCCCAACCGCTGGTTTTGGAGACCAGTGCTCTACCAATTGAGCTACGACCCTTTGCGTCCCCCAACCTACCGCATCCGAGCGAGTGCACGGAGTGCTCACGCTTTGCAGCGGCTGGCGAGGTCCAACGACAGGTGAGTGTACGTGAACCGGGCCGTGACGTCGAACAGCGCCTGAGCTGACATGCGTCGGTCCGTTGACTGAAACGGTGTGCGGCGGTTCTTTGCCGTCTGGGACGATTGCCCGCATGACCTCTGCAACGCCTTCCTCCGAGCGCCGGGTGTCCGCCCGTATCGGCGCCATTTCCGAGTCCGCCACCCTCGCCGTGGACGCCAAGGCCAAGGCCCTCAAGGCCGCCGGGCGCCCGGTGATCGGCTTCGGTGCCGGCGAGCCCGACTTCCCGACCCCGGACTACATCGTCGAGGCGGCGGTCGAGGCCTGCCGCAACCCCAAGTACCACCGCTACACGCCGGCCGGCGGTCTGCCCGAGCTGAAGGCCGCGATCGCCGCCAAGACGCTGCGCGACTCCGGCTACGAGGTGGACGCCTCGCAGGTCCTGGTGACCAACGGCGGCAAGCAGGCGATCTACGAGGCCTTCGCGGCCGTCCTGGACCCGGGTGACGAGGTCATCGTCCCGGCCCCGTACTGGACCACCTACCCGGAGTCCATCCGTCTCGCCGGCGGTGTCCCGGTCGAGGTCGTCGCCGACGAGACCACCGGCTACCGCGTCTCCGTCGAGCAGCTGGAGGCCGCGCGCACCGAGCGCACCAAGGTCGTCCTGTTCGTCTCCCCGTCCAACCCGACCGGCTCGGTCTACAGCGAGGCCGACGCCCGCGCGATCGGCGAGTGGGCCGCCGAGCACGGCCTGTGGGTGCTGACGGACGAGATCTACGAGCACCTCGTCTACGGCGAGGCGAAGTTCACCTCGCTGCCGGTCCTGGTCCCGGCCCTGCGCGACAAGTGCATCATCGTCAACGGCGTCGCCAAGACGTACGCGATGACGGGCTGGCGCGTGGGCTGGGTCATCGCCCCGCAGGACGTCATCAAGGCGGCGACCAACCTGCAGTCGCACGCCACCTCCAACGTCTCCAACGTGGCGCAGGTCGCCGCGCTGGCCGCCGTCTCGGGCAACCTCGACGCGGTCGCGGAGATGCGCAAGGCCTTCGACCGCCGCCGCCAGACGATGGTGAAGATGCTCAACGAGATCGACGGCGTCTTCTGCCCGACCCCCGAGGGCGCGTTCTACGCGTACCCGTCGGTCAAGGAGCTCATCGGCAAGGAGATCCGCGGCAAGCGCCCGCAGAGCTCCGTCGAGCTCGCCGCCCTGATCCTGGACGAGGTCGAGGTCGCGGTCGTCCCGGGCGAGGCCTTCGGCACCCCCGGCTACCTGCGCCTGTCCTACGCCCTGGGCGACGAGGACCTGGTGGAGGGCGTATCCCGCATCCAGAAGCTCCTGGCGGAGGCCAAGGCCTGACGCGGCCCGCAGCGCGACCTGGGCGGCGGCACCCCTGGGGTGCCGCCGCCCAGGTGTTTCCGGCCCCGCCGGCTCCCCCGGCCCCGCCAGGGGGCACCTCCCAGCGGTAGCTGGGGGAGTTTGAGGCGCGGGGGTCCGGGGGCAGCGCCCCCGGCAACGGCGACGCACCCGTTCACGCGTTCGCGCAAGCCCCCGATCGGTAAAACCCCCTCCCGCCGAGCGCAGCGGTACGGCAGGATCACCAGATGGAGCACGCACGCGATCTCACGCTTCTGCCCAAGGCCCACCTCCACCTGCACTTCACCGGGTCGATGCGGCCATCGACCCTGCTGGAGCTCGCCGACAAGTACGGCGTGCGCCTCCCCGACGCCCTCACGGCCGGGGAGCCGCCCAAGCTCCGCGCCACCGACGAGCGCGGCTGGTTCCGCTTCCAGCGGCTCTACGACGCCGCCCGCTCCTGCCTGCGCGAGCCCGACGACATCCGGCGCCTGGTCCGCGAGGCCGCGGAGGAGGACGTACGGGACGGCAGCGGCTGGCTGGAGATCCAGGTGGATCCCACCTCCTACGCCCCCCTGCTCGGCGGGATGATCCCGGCCGTCGAGATCATCCTCGACGCCGTCGACGCGGCCTCCCGCGAGACCGGCCTCGGCATGCGGGTCCTCATCGCCGCCAACCGCATGAAGCACCCCCTCGACGCCCGCACCCTCGCCCGCCTCGCCGTCCGTTACGCCGACCGCGGCATCGTCGGCTTCGGTCTCTCCAACGACGAGCGCCGCGGCATGGCCCGCGACTTCGACCGGGCCTTCGCCATCGCCCGCGAGGGCGGCCTCCTCGCCGCACCGCACGGCGGTGAGCTCACCGGCCCGTCCTCCGTCCGCGACTGCCTCGACGATCTGCACGCCTCCCGCATCGGGCACGGGGTGCGGGCCGCCGAGGACCCCCGGCTGCTCAAGCGGCTCGCCGACCGGCAGATCACCTGCGAGGTCTGCCCGGCCTCCAACGTCGCCCTCGGGGTCTACGAGCGGCCCGAGGACGTCCCGCTGCGCACCCTCTTCGAGGCCGGGGTCCCCATGGCGCTGGGCGCCGACGACCCGCTGCTCTTCGGGTCCCGGCTCGCGGCCCAGTACGAGATCGCCCGCCGCCACCACGCCTTCACGGACGCGGAGCTCGCCGAGCTGGCCCGCCAGTCGGTGCGCGCCAGCGCGGCTCCCGAAGAGGTGCAGGCCAAGCTGCTGGCGGGGATCGACCACTGGCTCACCGGGTGAGCCGCAGGTCCCCCTCGTAGCAGTCGGCGCGTACCCGCCCGCCGTCCAGGAAGCCGATCTCCAGGTGGGTGCGGCCCTGCTCGGGCAGGGCGAACTCGGCGACCGAGGCGACGGTCTCGCCGAGGTGCCGCAGGAAGGGGTGGTCGCCGAGGTCCTCACCGACCTCGATGCGGCCCCACTCCCCCATGTCGTACGCCGCGTGCGGGGTGGCGGACTCGACGATGAGGCACTGGTCGGATCCGGTGGTGATCCGGATGGTGTCGCCGATGCTGTCGATCAGCCAGACGTCGAGGGGCGCCTCGGAGCGTTCTCCGTCGCTGATGTGCCAGGACGCGACGACTCGGCTGAGCGTGCGCCCCACGAGACGGGTGGGGTCCGTACCGGCCCCGTGCAGGGGACAGAGCATGGGCGGCCGGGGCTCCTCAGATGCTGACGCCGACCGTCACCGGCTCGTTGACCAGGGTGACGCCGAAGGCCGCGTGGACGCCCGCGACGACCTCGCGGGCCAGGGTGAGGAGGTCCTCGGTGGTGGCCTCGCCGCGGTTGGTGAGGGCGAGGGTGTGTTTGGTGGAGATGCGCGCCGGGCCGGTGCCGTAGCCCTTGGTGAAACCGGCCTTGTCGATCAGCCAGGCCGCGCTGGTCTTCGTACGGCCGTCGCCGGCGGGGTACGCGGGCGGGGCGGTGTCGGGGCCGAGGCGGTCCTGGGCGCGGGCGAGGAAGGCGGCGTAGGCCTCGTCGGTCAGGATCGGGTTGTGGAAGAAGGAGCCGGCCGACCAGGTGTCGTGGTCGGCGGGGTCGAGGACCATGCCCTTGCCGGCGCGCAGCCGCAGCACCGTCTCGCGGGCGGTGGCGGCGGGGACCCGGTCGCCTGCCTCGACGCCGAGGGCGCGGGCGGTCTCGGGGTACTTGATCGGCGCGGACAGGCCGCCGGCGTCCTCCAGGGCGAAGCGCACGCGCAGGACGATGTAGCGGCCGGGCTGGTCCTTGAAGGTGCTGTTGCGGTACCGGAAGGCGCACTCGGCGGCGCTCAGGGTGACCGTTTCGCCGCTGGTGCGGTCGTAGGCGACGACCTCGGTGATGGTGTCGCAGACCTCCTGGCCGTACGCACCGACGTTCTGGATCGGGGTGGCGCCGGCCGAGCCGGGGATGCCCGCGAGGCACTCGACGCCGGCGAGGCCGGCCTCGACGGTGCGGGCGACGGCGTCGCTCCAGTTCTCGCCCGCGGCGAGCTCCAGCCCCGTCCCGTCCAGGTCGAATCCGGTGGTCGCGATGCGCAGGGCGGTGCCGTCGAAGCCCCGGTCGCCGATGACCAGGTTGCTGCCGCCGCCGATGACCAGGAGCGGGGTGCCGCTCTCGTCCGCGGCGCGCACGGTGGCGACGACCTCGGCGTCGGTGGTCGCGGTGACCAGGCGGGCGGCGGGACCACCGAGACGGAAGGTGGTCAGCGGGGCGAGGGGGGCATCGTGGAGTTCCTGCACGTGGACAAGAGTACGGTCCGTGCCCCTCGCATCCCTGCGGGGCCACGGACCGTACTCGCTCGTCCCCCGTACCGGCCGGGTCAGTAGCCCGTCTTCTGCTCTGCGAGGCGGCGTTCGGCGTCGGCCCAGGTGAGGGGGAGCTCACCGGCCCGCACGGTCCAGTAGGTGAAGGCCGATTCCTTCATGTACGCGCTGGCGGCGCGGGAGCTGGTGCGGTGGGGCTCGCTGCGGGCGAAGCGGTGGAGCGCGTCCCGGTCCTCCCAGGCGGAGAGGGTGAGGAAGGTCCGGCTGAAGACGCGGGCGCGCAGGGCGACGCCGTGGGCACCGGGGGCCTTGCGGATCTGGAGGATGATGCCGGGCGCCTTGAAGAAGAACTTGACGGCGCCGGCGAGCGTGGCGGTCTCGAAGCGGGAGGCCATGACGTAGACCTCGGCGTCGGGGGCTGCCTGGGTGGGCGTGGACCAGGGGATGTCGGGCATGGCGGGCGCTCCTTGTCGGTCTGGGTCGGGTGTGGGCGGGGTCAGCCGGCGGCGGGGACCTTGTCCGGGACGGCGGTGGTCCGGCCCGCGGGCACCGGGGCGGCCTTGGCCTTGCGGGGCACCAGCAGGGCCAGGGCGGCGGCGAGGGCGACCGCGCCGGCGCCGATCCACAGGGCGGGGATGGTGCCGTCGGTGAAGGCCTGCGGGGATTCGTAGCCGCCCTGGGAGGAGAAGACGGAGGCCAGGACCGCGACGCCGAGGGCTCCGCCGACCTCGCGCAGCGCGTTGTTGGTGCCGGAGGCCTTGCCCTGGTCGGCCGGGGTGACGGTGGACATCAGGACGTTGGCCGCGGGGGCGAAGTAGAGGGCCATACCGATGCCGCTGAGGATCAGCGGCGGGAGCTGGGCGGCGTACGAGACGTCCGCGCTCAGGATCGCCGCGAACCAGCCGAGACCGAGGGCCTGGAAGGCGAGCCCGGCGGCGACGACGGGACGGCCGCCGATGCGGTCGGAGAGGATCCCGGCCAGCGGGGCGACGATCATCGGCATTCCGGTCCAGGGGAGCATGCGCAGACCGGCCTCGGTGGGCGAGTAGCCGGCGACGCCCTGGAGGAACTGGCTGAGCAGGAAGATCGAGCCGAACATGCCGAGGAACATGAGCAGGCTGGCCAGGTTGATCCCGAGGAAGCCGCGGTCACGGAAGAGCCGCATGGGGAGCATGGGGTTGGCGTTGTTGAAGCCGTGGTGGATGAAGCCGCCGACGAGCGCGCTGCCGACGATCAGGCCGGTCAGGACGGGGGCGCTGGTCCAGCCCTCGGAGTTGGCGTTGACCAGGGCGTAGACGATGCCGAAGAGGCCGCCGCTGATGAGCAGGGTGCCCGGGATGTCGAGGCGAGCGCCGGGGGCGGTGGACTCGGCGAGGCGCAGGCGGGCGAGCGGGATCAGGGCGAGGCCTATCGGCACGTTGAGCCAAAAGATCCACTGCCAGGAGATGTGCTCGGTGAGGCTGCCGCCGATGAGGGGGCCGCTGGCGACGGCGAGGCCGGTGACGGCGCCGTAGATCCCGAGGGCCATGCCGCGGCGGGCGGCCGGGACGGCGGCGGTGAGCAGGGTGAGCGTGAGCGGCATCATGATCGCCGCGCCGACGCCCTGCACGGCGCGGGCGGCGATGAGCGCGTCGATGCCGGGCGAGAGAGCGGCCGCGGCGGAGGCGCCCGTGAAGACCGCGAGACCCGCGATGAACAGCCGGCGGCGGCCGAAGCGGTCCCCGAGGGCGGCACCGAACATGAGGAGGACGGCGAAGGTGAGCGTGTACGCGTTCACCGTCCACTCCAGGTCCTCCAGCTTGCCGCCGAGATCCTCACGGATGGCGGGGAGGGCGGTGGTGACGACCAGGTTGTCGAGTGCGGCCATGAAGCTGGCCACGCCGGTGAGGACGAGGGCCCAGACGGCGGGCCCCCGGAGCTTGGTGTCTTGCGTCTGCACGATTTCCCCCTGCGAGTTGTTAGTTATTGCTGACTAACTTTCATGATCATGAAAATGCGCGCGAGCAGATCTCGCGCGCCCTCACTTCTCCAGACGACGCGTGGCGCGCGCCGTCGGATAGAGCCCCTCCCAGACCCGGTGCTCCGGCGGGAAGCCCATGGCGGCGAGAGTGTTGATCAGCATTCCGTACGCCATGAAGGTCGTGGTCTCGCCGATGTCCCCGCCGAAGGGCACATGGACCGTGTCCCAGAGCTCCATCCAGCCCTTGCGCACGAGCTCGCCGAGCTCGTGGTCCCCGGCCGCCTCGGCGGCGGCGACGGTGACGTACATCTGGAGCTGCATCTGCAGCTTGTCGGGATCCTCGGCGATCAGCCGGGTGTAGGCGTTCGCCATCGCCTGCGTGGCCTCCTCCGCCTGCAGCCCTTCGGCGGCGGTGGCGAAGAGGTCGCGCGTCTCCCTCAGGCAGCGCTCGGCGGCGGCCAGGAAGATGGCCTGCTTACTGGGGAAGAGCCGGAAGAGGTACGGCTGCGAGACACCCACCCGCTTGGCGATCGCCTCGGTGGAGGTCCCGTAGTAACCCCCACGCGCGAACTCGTGCACCGCCGCGCGAATGACGCTCTCACGCCGCTCGTCTGCGCTCATCCTGACCATGAGACAAAGTTATTGCTCAATCACTAACTATGTCAAGGGACGGGGGGGTGGGGTGGGGCGGGGGCCGACTGGGCGGGGTCGGGGAGGCGGGGCGGGGGCTCGGGTAGTCGGGAGCTGCTCGATCGGTATCAGGGATGGGTATGGGGGTTTCCCGTCAGTCCCATCGTCCCTCCGTGTCGGGCCGG